>NZ_JBEXIJ010000012.1:0-184554 GCF_040608495.1 Micromonospora sp. NPDC005174
ACAACGAACCCGTCGGACACACATCCAAACACGCCGCATGCGTGCAGTGCTTACACACATCCGACATCATCAACCACCGAAAATCCGACCGACCCTCCACGCCCGTGCCCCGCCCCGGCGGCTGCGCCCCCGGCATACCCAGGAACTCGGGGCCGCCCGACATGCGGGCCGCCGCGCCCGGCGAGCCGGGTGGCAGCCCCGGGTCCGTGCCCGTGTCGGTGGCGGTCCGCGCCCCCACGGCCGCCGTCGCCGGGCTGGCCGCCGGCCCGTCCGGGTAACCGTCGAACGCCGGTGTCGCCCAGCCGACCGAGCGGGGCTGCTCGACGAACGCCACGTGCCGCCACGAGTTCGCGGTCAACGCGCCCGTGTTGTCGTACGACATGCCCAGCAGGTCCAGGCCGCTCTCCGGAACGTCGTTCCACTCCTTGCACGCCACCTCACAGGCCTTGCACCCGATACAGACACTCGTGTCGGTGAAGAACCCCATCCGCTGCGGCGCGTCGACGTAACCCGCGTCCGGCGCCGGATCGAGCGGCCCGTACAGGGCGTTGGCGTGGGGCATCGCTCAGTCCTCCCGGTCACTGCTGCTGTCGGCGACGTCCGTCGTGATCGTCGGTGGATAGCGGTGGCTCAGGTCTCCCGACCGTCGCCGGTAGTCGACGACGAGGTCCAGCAGGTCCTGCCCTCTCGGACGTCGGCCGGGCCGCACGTCGCAGGTGCCGACCTTGCTCTCCTGGATCAGGACGTTGGGGTCCAGGGTGATGCCGAACAAGTCGTTGGCCGAGTCGCCGGTGACCAGACCCTCGAAACCGAAGTGGTACGGCAGCCACACCTGGTGCAAGATCCGCCCGTCCACGCGCAGTGGCGTCACTCGGTCGGTCACCAGCACGCGCGCCTCGATGGCCGCGCGGGTGGTGACCAGGTGCGCCCAGTCCAGGTGACTCAGGCCCCGGTGGGCGGCCAACTCGGGTGACACCTCGACGAACATCTCCGGCTGCAACTCGGCCAGCGTGCGGACCGTCCGGCTCATGCCGCCGGCGGTGTGGTGCTCGGTGAGCCGACTGACCGTGAACACGTACGGGAAGACGTCGCTGTGCGGCTCCGGCGGACTCGGGTTCAGGTAGTTGATCGGATCGGTGTAGACCTTGCGGGCCGGGTTGGCCTGCTGGCGGTAGAGCGGGTTACGCACCGGCGACTCGACCGGCTCGTAGTGGGTGGGCAGCGGCCCGTCCAGGACACCGCTGGGCGCGTACAGCCAGCCCTTGCCGTCGCCCTGGAGGATGAACGGATCGTCGCCCGCGATGCCGGCGACACCCGAGGTGTTCGGCGGCGGGCGGTACGAGGGCGGTTTGGTCTTCTCGAAGTCCGGCACGTCGTGGCCGGTCCACTGGGACTTCTCCGGGTCCCACCAGACGTACCTCTTGCGTTCGCTCCACGGGTTGCCGTCCGGGTCGGCCGAGGCGCGGTTGTAGAGGATCCGCCGGTTGGACGGCCAGGCCCAACCCCATTCGGGCGCCACCAGGGACTGTTCGGCGCCGGGCTTGCGGCGGGCCGCCTGGTTCACACCGTCGGCGAACACGCCCGTGTAGATCCAGCAGCCACCCGCCGTGGAGCCGTCGTCAGTCATCTCCGTGTAGCTCGCCAGTGGTCGGCCGGTGGTCACGTCGTACCCGTTGATCTCGCGCAGCACCGACTCGGCGCTCGGCTCCTCGTGCGGACCGTGCGTGGGGTAGTCCCAGGTCAGGTCGAGCAGCGCCCGGTCGCGAGGTCGGATCGAGCGCGCGAGGCGTTCCCTGACGATGCGGCCGAGGTGGTAGAAGAACCACAGCTCGGAGCGGGCGTCGCCCGGCGGCTCGACGGCCTTCTCCCGCCACTGCAACAACCGCTGCGTCTGGGTGAACGTGCCCTCTTTCTCGACGTGCGACGCCGCCGGAAGGAAGAACACCTCCGTCCGGCACTCCTGCGGCAGGATCTCGCCCGTCTCGATCTCCGGACCGTTCTTCCAGAACGTCGCACTCTCGACCAGGAACAGGTCTCGCACGACCAGCCAGTCGAGGTTCGCCATGCCGAGCCGCTGCGCGCGGCCGTGCGCGGAACCCACCGCAGGGTTCTGCCCGAGCAGGAAGTACCCCTTGATCCTCCCGTCGATCATGTTGAGGACCTGCTGGTAGGTCCCGTGGTCACCGGTCATCCGGGGCAGGTAGCCGTAGCCGAAGTCGTTGTCGGCGGTGGCCGCGTCACCCCAGTACGCCTTGAGCAGGTTCACCCCGTAGGCGCGCGCGTTACCCCAGAAGCCCTTCTGGTCGGGGTGCGCGATGCTGCCGATCCACTCGTCGAGGGTCGGATGGTCGGCGTGGTGCGGCATCGGCAGGTAGCCGGGCAGCAGGTTGAACAGGGTCGGGATGTCGGTCGAGCCCTGGATGCTCGCGTGCCCGCGCAGCGCCATCACCCCGCCACCGGGACGGCCCATGTTGCCCAGGAGCAGCTGGATGATCGCCCCGGCGCGGATGTACTGCACACCGACGCTGTGCTGCGTCCAGCCCACCGAGTAGACCAGCATGCCGGTCCGCTCGCGGCCCGAGTTCTCCGTCCAGGCCCGGGCCAGCCCCAGGAACTTGTCCTGCGGGATGCCGCAGACCCGCTCGACCATCTCGGGGGTGTAGCGGGCGTAGTGCCGCTTGAGGATCTGGTAGACGCAGCGCGGATGCCGCAACGTCTCGTCCCGCTTCGTCTGCCCACCCACCGGCGCGCCGTGCGACTCGTGCTCCAGCCCGGCCGCCGTCTCCCGCTGTGTCTCGGTGTCGCGGGTGGAGATGTTCTCCGGGGCGCCCTCGTACTGCCAACTGCTCTGGTCGTAGCTGGCGTTCTCCTCCACGAACCCGGAGAAGAGCCCGTGCAGATCCTCGGTGTCCCGGAAGTCCTCGCCGACGATGGTGGCGGCGTTGGTGTACGCGAGGACGTACTCGCGGAAGTCCAACTCGTTGTCGAGGATGTACCGGATCACCCCACCCAGCAGCGCGATGTCCGTCCCCGCCCGGATCGGCAGGTACGCATCAGCCACCGCACTGGTCCGCGTGAACCGCGGGTCGACGTGGAAGACCTTCGCCCCACGGCGCTTGGCCTCCATCACCCACTGGAAGCCCACCGGATGTGCCTCGGCCATGTTCGAACCCTGGATCACGATGACGTCGGAGTTCGACAGGTCCTGCTGGAACTGGGTGGCGCCGCCGCGACCGAAGCTGGTCCCCAGACCGGGGACGGTGGCGGAGTGTCAAATACGGGCCTGGTTCTCGATCTGCAACGCCCCCATCGCGGTGAACAACTTCTTGATGAGGTAGTTCTCCTCGTTGTCCAGCGTCGCCCCACCCAGACTGGCGATACCCAACGTCCGGTTCAGCGGCCGACCCTCGTCGTCGCGCTCCTCCCAGGTCTCGTCCCGGGCGGCCAGGACCCGGTCGGCGATCATGTTCATCGCCGTGTCGAGGTCGAGGTCCTCCCACTCGGTCCCGTACGGCCGGCGGTAGCGGACCATGGTCTGGCGCAACGGACTCGTCACCAGGCTCTTGCTCGCCGCGCCCTTCGGACACAACCGGCCCCGCGAAATCGGCGAGTCCGGATCACCCTCGATCTGCGTGACCTGCCCGTCCGCGACGAACACCCGCTGACCACAACCCACCGCGCAGTACGGACACACCGACCGCGCCACCGAATCGGCGGTCTCGGTACGAGCCGTCAGCGACAGGGATCGCGCCGACTTGGCGGCGGCGCCCCGCCCGAGCGGGTCGGTGCCGGTGAGCTGGCGATAGAGCGGCCAGCTCTCGACCCAGCGGCGCACCCCCATCGCTGCACCTTCCCGAGAGAAGTCACTGAACGTGAACAGCCCGACACTAGTTGAGGGGTCGGCTCGGGCGCAGCGAGATCAGCGGGAAGGCGACGTGGTGATCACCTCGTCGGATGCTCCACGGCCAGGTGATCGCCGAAGGTGCGGTAGCGGCGTAGCTCCCAGAGCAGCCAGCCGATGCTGACGAGCGCCACGGCGACGAAGACGAACGAGCCGGTGAACGTGTCCCAGAGCGTGTGCAGGACGACGACGCCTCCGAAGGTGCCGAGGAACCCGAGCAGTCGGCGGACACTCGGAGTGGCCAGCAGCGCCCACAGCGCCCCGGCGGTGAGGCCGGTCCACGCGGTGTGCCCGGCCGGCGCGGTCAGCCCCCGGATGAACAGGGTCTGCTCCACCGCGCCGATGTTGCCCTTCGAGCTGAGCAGGGCGGTGAAGGCGTACCCCATCGTCTCCAGGGCGGCGAAGCCCATGCCGGCGGCCACGCCGATGACCAGACCGTCGGACGGCACCCGGCGGCGGTGCTGCGCCAGGGCCGTGAACAGCAGCACCACCGGGACGATCAGCTTCGCCGACTCCTCGATCAGTGCCACGAACAGCATCGGCAGGGTGCCGAGGCCCCGCAGGGTGTCGTACTCCAGGGTGCCGGCGACCACCGTGCCGATCACCCCGCCGAAGAACGCCGACGTCACCAGCACCGACGCCGGCACCTGCCACCGCCCGGTGCGGGCCTGGGCGAAGGTCAGGAACGTCAGGGGCGCCAGGGTCGCGCCGAGCAGGATCAGCGCCGGCACGAAGTTCGGATTCTGGGTGCTGACGAGGGTTCGCAGCACGGCCACATAGAGGATCAGCCCGATGACGAGTACCCCGACCCACGCCCACCGACGAGAACGATCACGCATACCGGGGAGTCTCGCGGATACAGGTTACGAAGACCAGACCCGGTGCTGAGATGAGTGCGATGACCCGCCACGCACCGCCCGGGCTACGGGCACGCCTGGTCGACGAGGGCGTGGCCGTGGCCCGCACCCGGGCGGGCATCGGGACAGCCACAGCCGATGGGCAGCGTGACAGGAGCCGGGCGAGGTGGAATGGTCTCGTGGTGGCCACCTACGACGTCGCCCTCGTGCTGCTCGTCGACCCGTCCGGGGCCGTACTCCTGCAGCATCGTGACGAGCACGCCCCCGTCTCGCCGAACCAGTGGAGCCTTCCGGGCGGCCACCTTGAGCCCGGCGAGTCGCCCGAGCAGGCGGCCCGCCGCGAGCTGCTGGAGGAGACGGGTCTGACCGTCGGTGAGCTGCACCCGTTGTGGAGCGGTCCGCGTCCGCACGAGCCCGGTTTTCCCCACACGGTGACGGTGCACATCTTCCGTGGCGCCACCTTCGCGCGACAGGAGGACGTCGTGCTCGGCGAGGGGCGGGCAATGGTCTTCGTGCCGCGCGACGAGCTATTCAATCGCAAGCTGGCGGCGTCCACCGCGGCGGTGTTGTCGACGCGCCTCGGGGACGCCTGATCCAGGGGCCGGCCAGGCGCCTCCCGGCGTCCATGCCGCATCGGGCATGAGGCGCTCCGGTCGACCTTGGACAGCGGCACCGGCAGATGGTCGTTACGATTTCCGCCCATGCGTCGCCTCGCCCCACCCCTGGCACTGGTCCTCCTGCTCGGCGTGTCCGCCTGCACCTCGAAGCCCCCGAAGCCGACGGAGTTCACGAAGGTCACCCTGGCTGTCTTCCTGGACAGCGACGTCACGGCGGACCGGAAGACCGCCGTGGAGCAGCGCCTCCGATCGATGCCCAGCGTCGAGGAGGTTTCTTTCGAGAGCCGCGACCAGGTGTACGCACGCGAGAAAGAGGCCTTGAAGGACAGTCCCGACCTGTTGGCGGAGATCAAGCCGGAGCACATGCCGGAACTGTTCCACGCCACGGTCACCGACGCACCCATCGCCGAGGCGGTCGAGCTGGTGATGACCGACGTGGACGGCGTCGACGAGGTCGTCCTCAAGGTCGCGGACGTCGACCCCCTGCCCTCGCGGATCGGGATCGTGGTCCGCCTGAAGCCGTCCGCGACCGGCGAGCAGCGGACCGCTGTGGAGCAGGCCGTCCGGGCGCTGCCGACCGCCCGATCGGTCGAGTTCGAGGACCGGGCCGCCGCGTACGAGCGCCTGCGCACGCGCTGCCAGGGCAAGGGCGACCTGACCACGCAGCTCCAACCACAGATGGGCCGCGAGTCCTGGCGGTTCGAGATGCCCCTGGACAAGAAGGGCCCGGGAGTGTCCGAGCTGAGGAAACTCGACGGGGTCGACGCCGTACAACTCGTCCCGCTGATGATGCTGTAGCCACCTGCCTCCCTCGACGGCCGCTGCGGCATCGGGCGGATCAGGGCAGGAACTGGCCGGTCAGGTCGATCAGGGCGCGGGCGGCGGCGCCGAGCGGGCGGTCCACCGGGGTCGCCAGCGATGCCGTCCAGTCCAGGTCGGCGTCGGTGACGGTCAGCGTGCGGACGCCCTCGGCGTCGGCGACGACGAAGCGGGGCAGCAGCGCGATGCCGAGCCCGTGCCGGACGTGGTCGGCGCCGGTGGCGATGTCGGGGATCTCGATGGTGACGCGCCGGGACAGGCCGGCGGTGGCGAACGCCCGGTCGGTCACGGTGCGGTTGCCGTACCCGATCGGGGAGTCGATGAAGTCGAGGCCGGCGAGGTCCCGCAGCGGCACCGCCTGGCGGGCGGCGAGCGGATGATCGTCCGGCACGACGAGGTCGATGACCGAGCGGGCCAGCTCCGTGAGGTGGATCTGCGTCGGCGGCGCGCCGGGCAGTGAGACGAACGCGAGGTCGAGCCGGCGCTCGGTGAGCGCGTCGATGAGCCCCTGCGAGCCGGACGGCGCGACGCTGGTGTGCAGCAGCACCCCGGGGTGTCGGCGGTGGAACTCGCCGAGCAGGGCCGGCAGGTGCAGGAGCCTGGTCGAGGTCATCGTGCCGATCCGCAGGGTGCCACGGAGGCCGCCGTGCACCTCGGCGACGGCGTCGCGGGCGTCGCGGGCCGCGTCCAGGGCGATCCGCGCGCGGGGTAGCAGCGCGAGGCCGGCGTCGGTGAGGAGTACGCGTTTGGAGTTGCGGTCCAGCAGCGCCGCGCCCAGCTCGCGTTCCAGGGTCTTGACCGCCGCGGAGACGGCGGACTGGACGACGTGCAGGCGGACGGCGGCGCGGGTGAAGTTCTGCTCCTCGGCCACCGCGACGAAGTATTCGAGTTGGCGCAGTTCCACGCCACCAAGTATCACTTATCGCGATGGCAACTAGCGTCAACTTTCGTTGGACGTGATGATCGAGTGGGGTGACAGTGGGGTCATGTCGTCAACGACCCTGCCCTCCCGCCAGCCCGCCGCCACGGCTGGCCCTGGCGGAGGATCGTCCCGCCACGGCCGTGGCTTCTGGGTGATCGCCCTGGCGTTCCTCACCGCGATGGCGTTCTGCACGGTGCCGTCCCCGCTCTACCCGCTCTACATGGCCCGGGACGGCTTCTCGACGTTCATGGTCACGATCGTGTTCGCGGCGTACGCGGTCGGCGTGGTGATCAGCCTCCTGCTCGCGGGGCACGTGTCGGACTGGGTCGGCCGCAAGAAGATCCTCATCCCGGCGCTGGCGCTGGAGCTGGTCGCCGCCGCGCTGTTCCTCGGTGACGCGTCCCTGCCGGTGCTGCTGGTCGCCCGCCTGGTGAGCGGGCTGGGCATCGGCATGATCACCGCGACCGCCACCGCGTACCTCCAGGAGCTGCACGCGGCACACCGCCCGGACGCGTCCCGGCAGCGTTTCGAGGTGGTCTCCACAGCCGCGAACATCGGCGGTCTCGGCGTGGGCGCGCTGGTCGCGGGCATCCTCGCCCAGTACGTCCACGCGCCGCTGCGCACCCCGTACCTGGTGTTCGCCGTACTGCTGGCGGTCAGCCTCGTGGCGGTCGCGGTGACTCCGGAGACCGTGCGGGAGCGGCTGGTGAAGCCGGCCTACCGACCACAGCGGATCAGCGCCGACCACGGCGACCCCGCCGGCTACGTGGCGGCGACCGCCGCCGGGTTCGCGTCGTTCGCCGTGTTCGGCCTGTTCACCTCCGTGGCGCCGGGCTTCGTCGCCGGCACGCTGCACCTGCCGTCGCGGGCGCTGGCCGGCGCGGTCGTGTTCGCCGTGTTCGGCGGCGCCGCCGTGGCGCAGAGCCTCACCACCCGACTGCCCGCCCGGGCGAAGGTACGGCTCGGGTTGTCGGCGCAGGCCGTCGGCGTGCCCGTCGTGCTGGTGGGGATGCACACCGCCAGCCTGACCGCGTTCCTGCTCGGCGGTGTGGTCGCCGGTGTCGGTGCCGGCGTGCTGTTCAAGGCCGCCGTCGGCACGGTCGCGGCGATGGCCGTGCCCGCCCGGCGCGGCGAGGCACTGGCCGGGCTGTTCCTCATCGCCTACCTCGGGATGAGCCTGCCGGCCCTCGGCATCGGCGTCGCCACGCGCGCCGTCAGCACGATCACGGCCATGAACTGGTTCACCGGCCTGCTGCTCGCGCTCCTCGCCGGCGTGACGGCGCTGTTCCGCCGCAGCTCCGCCAACCGCTGACCGGGCTGGGGGCCGGGCCCGGCCCCCAGCCAGCGGGTCACCGTGGATCGGGCCAGAAGGGTTCCAGCAGGGCCGGGTCCGCGACAGAGGCCGCCACCTGGGTACGCTCCGACTCCGTCAGCGTCAGTGCGCGCAGCCGGGCGCCCCACTCGGGCACCCGGTCGGACTTGCCGAGCGCCACCGACAACTCGACGAGGGCAGCGAGCGCCATCGCCTGCTCGACCACCGGGGCGTCCTCGGCACGGCGGCGCATCCCCGAGTCGAGCGCCCGGTAGGCGGCCCGGTCGTCGGTCTTGAACTCGCGCAGGATCCGCGCGTTGTCGAGCACCCGGGCCAGGCCCTCAAGCTCCTTCGACCCGCCGTACTCGAGGTCTTTCGGCTCGTCGCGGCGGATGAAGATGATGGTGTTGCCCGACGGGTCGACGACGCTGAACCGCGACGCGCCCGCCCGGAACCGCGTGATCCGGGGCAGACCCTTGACGAGCACCTTGCCGTACGCGCTGCGCATCGCGTCGGCGAAGGCCGCGTGGTACGGCGCCACCGCGTCGACCATCACCAGGGCGCCACCGGTCTGTTCCCGCGCGGGGTCGAGGTCCTTCGACGCGGGCCCGTAGTGCAGGGCGAACCCGCTCCACTGGACGACCAGATACACGTACGGGCGCAACTGCTCGTAGGTCACCTCGAAGCCAAGGGCACGCCAGAACGCCAGGGTCTCCTCCGGTGCCGGGCAGGGCAGCAGCGGCACGGTGGTCTCGTTGGGCTGGACACGGTCCTCGCTGGTCGTCATGGTCACTCCCGGTCCGGTCGGCAGGCCGGCCATTGTGCCAGCACGGGCGGCGGATCGCGCCCGACATCACCTCCTACCCAGGGAGGAGACGCGCTCGGACCAGGGGCCGCAACCGGGGCCTGCGGTCGGACGTGTACGGGAGGGGTGGCCACGAACATCTACAGACATGACTACCGTTCTGCGTCGGGCGGCGCGCTGGAACCGCCCGCTGACCCTCTTCGTGGCCGCGTCGGCAGTGCTCGCCGTCGTCGCCGCCGTCGGCATCCTCGTCGACCCCCGCGTCCTCACCGGGGCGCCGATCTGGCTCAAGCCGTTCAAGTTCGCGGTGTCCTTCGTCGTCTACGGCGCGACGCTCGCGTGGATGCTGTCGCTGCTGCCGCGTCGCAGCCGGGTCGCCGAGTGGGCGGCGGCGAGCATCGTCGCGCTGGCGCTGGTGGAGATGGTGGTGATCGTCGCTCAGGTGATCCGGGGTACGACGAGCCACTTCAACGACACCACCCCGTTGAACGCGGTCCTCTTCGCGGTGATGGGCGCCGCGATCATGGTGCTGTTCGTCGCGCACCTCGTCCTCGGGGTCGTCCTGCTGATCCGGCGGATTCCCGACCGGGTCGCCGCGACCGCCGTCGGGTGGGGACTCGGCCTGTCCCTGCTCGGTATGCTCGCGGCCGTGCCGATGGTGCTTTCGACGCAGGACTCGGGCGTCGAGGGCGTCTCCGGGGCGCACAGTGTAGGTGTGGCCGACGGTGGGCCGGGGCTGCCCGTGGTGGGTTGGAGCAGCACCGGCGGTGACCTGCGGATCGGGCATTTCGTGGGGCTGCACGCCCTCCAGGCCCTGCCGATCCTGGCGATCCTGCTGACCCGGTTCGCGACCCGGCTCGACGCGCGTACCCGCGTCCGGTTGCTGGTCGTCGCGGGCACCGCGTACGGCGTACTCACACTGGTGTTGACCTGGCAGGCCCTGCGCGGACAGCCGCTGCTGCGCCCGGACGCCCGCACCCTGGCCGTCGTCGCGGCCCTGGCGGTGGCGACCGCGACCGCCGTCGGCCTGGTGCTGTCACGTCGTCGCCCGGACCTGGCGCTCGCGGCATGACCGGGGCGCTGTTCTCGCTGACATTCGCGGTGGCCGCGCCGTTCTGGGCGCTGATGATCCTGCTGCCGCGCTGGTCCTGGACGGCCCGGATCGTCGGCTCGCCGCTGATCGTGCTGCCGGTCGTCGTGATCTACGCGCTGCTGGTGATCCCGGCGTTCGGCGCGGTGCTGCCCGCCGTCGCGTCGCCGACCCTCGACGGGGTACGCGAGCTGCTCGGCACCGCCGACGGCGCGGCGGCGGGCTGGGCGCACATGATCGCGTTCGACCTGTTCGTCGGGCGGTGGGCGTGGCTGGACAGCCGGGAGCGGAGGGTGCCGGCGCTGGTCATGGCACCGGTGCTGCTGCTGACGATCCTGCTCGGACCGCTCGGCCTGGCCGCCTACCTGGGCGTACGGGGACGGTGGCCTCGTCCGGCGGTCGCCGCCGTCGACACCGGGCACCTAGGCTGACGGCCGTGGCGTGGTGGGGACGACTGTTCGACGCGCGGGACGCGCGCGTGCGGATGGCGCTGCTCGACCTCAGCGGGCTGGGCTACCTGCTCATCGTGCCCCACTCCGCTTCCGTGCCCACGCCGACACAGTGGACTCTCGCGGTGGCCGCGTTCGCGGCGGCGCTCCTGGCGTACCGCCGTCCGGTGGTCAACCTGGTGGCGCAGACAGCGTTGCTGGCGGTCGCGATCTGCCTCCTCGACGACGTCACCATCAACCAGGTGGGGGCGAGCTGGGCTCTGCTCGAGGTCACCATGCTCGCGGCACGCGCCCGCACCATCTGGCTGGCGGCCGGGCTGCTGATCGTGGTCGACCTGACCGCCAGCATCGGCGACCCGCTGCGCGAGGTCGCCTCCGGCGTCGTCGGGCTGGGCCTGGAGGTCGGCGTCCCGGCGCTGCTCGGCCTGGTCATCCGGGCCAACCGGGAGCTGGGACGGCAGGCGTTGGAGCGGGCGCTGGCCGAGACGCGACGCCGCGAGTCGGACAGCCGGGCGGCGCGCTCCGACGAGCGCGCCGCCATCGCCCGCGAGCTGCACGACGTCGTCGCCCACCACGTGGCGTCGATGGTGCTGCGGGTCGGTGTGGCCCGGCACGTCCTGACCGACCTGGACCCCCGGGTGGGCGAGGTGTTCGACGACGTGCACGGCACCGGCACCGCGGCCCTGTCGGAGCTGCGCCGGCTGGTCGCGGTGCTGCGTCAACCCGACGGGGTACGCGGTGACGCAGCGCTGACCGCGATCGAGCCCTCGGCGCTCCCCTCGGCGCTCGGTGCCGCCGTCGACCGGGCCCGCCAGGGCGGCATCACCGTCGAGGCGGACATCGACGCGGCGATCGGGCGGATCGACGCGGTACGGGGCCTGGCGGTGCTGCGGCTGACCCAGGAGGCGCTGACCAACGTGGCGCGCCACGCCGGGTCGTCCGCGCGGGCGCACCTGGTGGTGGCCGTGCGCGACGGGGCCGTGCACTGGGAGGTGACCGACGACGGGGGTGACCCGGTTGGTGACCACACGTCGACGGCGGTGCCGGCCGGCGGTGGTCACGGCGTCACCGGGATGACCGAACGCGTCGAGGTCCTCGGCGGCCGGTTGGAGGCGGGGCCGGCCGGCACGGGGTGGCGCGTGCGCACCGTCCTGCCGAACACCCTGCCCGCCGAGTCGGCACCCCGCGCCCGCGCGGCACCGGCCGGAACACCCACCCGGAGGCCGGCGTGATCCGCGTCCTGCTGGTCGACGACCAGCACCTGATCCGCGCGGGACTGCGCATGCTCTGCGACGCGCAGCCCGACCTCGAGGTGGTCGGCGAGGCCGACAACGGCCGGGAGGCGGTCACCCTCGCGGCGCGACTCGTCCCCGACGTCGTCGTCATGGACCTGCGCATGCCCGGCGTCGACGGGATCACCGCGACAGGTCGGATCCTCGCCGAACGTCCCGCCACCCGGGTGCTCGTGCTGACCACGTTCGGCGACGACGACCACCTCTACCCGGCGCTGAGCGCGGGCGCGTGCGGCTTCCTGCTCAAGGACGCGCCACCGACCGAACTGTTGGACGGCATCCGGCGGGCCGCCGCGGGCGACAGCCCGTTCAGCCCGGAGGTGCTGCACCGTCTCGTCCAGCGCGCGGTGCACGCCCGCGTCGAGCCGCCCCGGCGGGTGCCGGGGCTGACCGCCCGCGAGCGGGACGTGCTCGACCTGGTCGCCGAGGGCCTGTCCAACACGGAGATCGCCGAGCGGCTCCACATCGGCGTCACCACCGTCAAGACCCACATCACGAGCCTCATGACCAAGACCGAGAGCCCCAACCGGGTACGCCTCGCGCTGTTCGCGCGCGGCGCCTGAGTCCGGGGGCTCCTACCGGCCGCAGGCGTAGCCCTGCATGCCCCTCGGGTTCGCCCCGGCGGCCAGCACCCCCGTGGCCGGGTCCCGGGTCACGGCGCAGAGCCGGCCGAGGCTCCACGCGTCGGCGAGCCGTACCTCGTGCCCGTATCCCCGCAGGGCCGTCACCACTGCGGCGTCGAGCCGGTCCTCCACCAGCAGCACACCGGGCTCGAACTCGCGGGGATAGAACGACGACGGCGGGCTGAGGCTGTGCCAGGCGGGCGCGTCGATGGCCTGCTGGAGGTGCTGGCGGCCGACGAGGTGACGCAGCAGGAAGGGCACCTGCCACTGGTCCTGCTGGTCGCCGCCGGGGGTGCCGCAGGCCAGGACGGGTTCCCCGTCGCGGAGCACCATCGTCGGACTCAGCGTGGTGCGTGGTCGGCGGCCCGGGACGAGCGACGCGGGCAACCCCTCCTCCAACCAGCACATCTGCAACCGGCTCCCGAGCGGAAAACCCAACTCAGGGATCGTCGGCGAACTCTGCAACCAGCCGCCGCTCGGCGTCGCGGAGATCATGTTGCCCCACCTGTCGACGACGTCCACGTGGCAGGTGTCGCCCCGGGTCACCCCGTCGGACCGTACGGTCGGCTCGCCGGTGGTGGGGTCCGGCACGTCGGCCCGGTGGGTGACGCCGGACCGGAGGTGCGTCGGCAGGTGCGGCTGCGCACCCCCGGGACTCCCGGGTCGTAGCGTGCCCGACGCGCGGTCACCGATCAGGGCCGCCCGCTCCCGCGCGTACGCCGGGTTCAGCAGCGCCGCGGCAGGCACGTCGGCGCTGTCGCCGTACCACGCCTCGCGGTCGGCGAACGCGAGCGTCAGCGCCTCGGCCTGGGCGTGGATGCCGGCGGCGCTCGCCGTGTCGTACGCGCCGTCGTCGTCGAGCGCGTCCAGGACGGCCAGCGTCTGGAGCAGCACCGGACCCTGGCCCCAGAACCCGGTCTTGGCCACCGTGTAGCCCTGCCAGTCGAGGGTGGTCGGCGCTTCCCAGGTCGCCGAGTACGCGGCCAGGTCGTCGCCGGTGACCAGCCCGCCGTGCACGCCCCCGCTGGAGTCGCGGAACGGTCGTCGGCTGAACGCGTCGACCGCCTCGGCCACGAAGCCCGTACCCCAGGCGCGGCGCGCCGCCTCGATCTGCGCCTCCCGGTCACCGCCGGCCGCCTGCCCCGCCTCGACGAGTCGGCGCAGGGTGCGGGCGTACTCCGGGTTGGCGAACCGCTCCCCCGCCGCCGGTGGCCGGCCGTCGCGCAGCCAGAGCTGGGCGGACGTCGGCCAGTGCTCCTCGAACAGCGACCGCACGGCCGCCACCGTCGCGCCGACCGCCCCCACCAGGGGGTGACCGGCGGCGGCGTAGCCGATCGCCGGCTCCAGCACGTCCGCGAGGGAGAGGGTGCCGTGCTCGCGCAGCAGCAGGAGCCACGCGTCCACCGCGCCCGGCACGGCCGCCGCGAGCGGACCGGCCCCCGGGACGAGGTCCATGCCGAGGGACCGGAAGTGGCCGATCGTCGCGGCGGCCGGGGCGGGGCCCTGCCCGCACAGCACCGTCGGGCGCGGGTCCCGGGCGGTCGCCACGATGGCCGGCACCTCGCCGCCCGGGCCGTTGAGGTGGGGTTCGACGACGTGCAGAACGAACCCGGCGGTGACCGCGGCGTCGAACGCGTTGCCGCCGCGTTCGAGGACCCCCATCGCGGACTGACTGGCGAGCCAGTGCGTCGACGACACCATGCCGAAGGTTCCCTGCAGGGTCGGTCGGGTGGTGAACGTCATGACAACACCTCACTGGGAGCCCGGTGGCGCTGGGAGGCCGTCGGCGGTCGCCTCCCAGCGGGCAATGCTAGGCCGCTCGGCCATGGCGGATTCCGGCCAGTCACAACCAGCCGCGCCGGGTGGCCTGCACGCCGAGTTGGAACCGGCTGCGCGCGCCCAGCAACTCCTGGAGGCGACTGACCCGGCGGTGCACGGTGCGGTTACTGACGCCCAGGTCACGGGCGATCGCCTCGTCGGTCAAGCCTGCGGTGAGCAGCGCTAGCAGCCGCTGCGTGGCCACCGTCGGCTCGGCGTCCGGTTCGGTGGTGTCGGCGGTGGCGTGGATCGGCGCGCCGAGCCGCCAGAACACCTCGAACAGCTCGGACAGCCCCTCCAGCAGCCGCGAACGGTGCACCAGCATCCCGTCGGTCTCGTCGCCGCTGGCGCGCGGGAGGACGACCAGGCCACGGTCGTCGTCGACGAGCACCATCTTCAGTGGCAGCTCCGGAAAGACGCGCGCCTGCTCACCGGCGGTCACCGTGGCACGCACCGCCGCCAGCATCGCCTCGTCGTGCAACAGCTCACCCTCGTACACGCAGCGGTAGCGTCGGCCGCGGCGCAACGCGTCGTACTGCACCTCCTCCGGGACCCGCGTGGTGTCGCGCAGGTACGGCCCGCGTTCCAGACCCCGCACCTCGGCGCGGGCCCCGGCCTGCAACTGGCGGAACAGCTCGCGGACGGCGTCCTTGCCCTCGATGACCTCGACGAACGCCGCGCCCGTGCCGTGCACCGCGGTGTAGAGCCCGGACAGCGTCTCGGCGGCAGCCCGCGCCCGGGCCGCCTCCATCTCCCGCAGCGCGGCCCAGTTCTCCAGGGCGGTACGCGGTGACCGGACGTGCAGCACGCCGGCGGCGTCGCGGTGCACGGCGCCGCTGCTCAGCAGGCCGGCGAGCGCGCGCGTGGCCCGTGGCGACGCGGTGGTCAGGAACGTCCGCTGCGCCACCGGCGCAACCCGCAGGAGATGTTGGTAGACGTCCACGGCGTCCGCCGTGAGCGGGAGCGATTCCACGTCGAGGGCGGGCGTCACGGCGAGGGGACCGATCCGCATCGGGCGATCGTAGAGCGCCCCGGCGTCGACGGTTTACGCAGGTCGGAGCACATGGATCACGATCAGTTCGCCGAGGCGTCCCCGCGCTCGCCTGCATCGCGAGGGTGGTACTCGGGTTGCAGCCGCGCGCTCGTGAACGCCGACTTCACCGCCGCCTTGAGCGCGGCGACGTCGTACGCCCCGTGGTGGCGCTGGCCGTTGACGAAGAAAGTCGGGGTGCCGGTGACGCCGCTGAGGTCGGCCGACTCGACGTCCTCGGCGATCCGGTCGACGCCCATGCGCTTGACCATGTGCTCCCGGAACGGATCGAGCTCCAGACCGAGCTGTTCGGCGTAGCGCAGCACGTCGGCGGGGTTGAGCGCGTCCTGGTGGGCGAGCAGCAGGTCGTGCATCTCCCAGAACGCGCCCTGCTCGCCCGCCGCCTCGGCGGCCTCGGCGGCGAGCTGCGCGTGCGGGTGGACGTCGGTGAGCGGCAGGTGCCGCCAGACGTACCGGACGTTGGCGAAGTCGGCCAGCAGCTCCCGGACCACCGGCTCGGCCTGCCCGCAGTAGGGGCACTCGAAGTCGCCGTACTCCACGACCGTCACCGGCGCGTCGATCGACCCGCGCATGTGGTCGCGCTCCGCATCGACCGGGAGTTTCAGGTCGACGATCCCCATGGCCATGCCGAGCAGCGCCCGCGCACGCCGGGTCGGCGAGAGTCGGGCGACGATGCGGAACAGCAGCCAGGTGAGGACGGACGCGCCCACCGTCGCGACGAGGATGCCGAGCTTCGCCTCGTCCAACGCCGGGCCGTGCAGGGCGTGGTTGGCGATCAGGAGCGCGACGGTGAACCCGACGCCGGAGACCGTGCCGACCCCCAGGACGGCGACCCAGCCGACCGGCGGCCGGAACCGGCCACCACTGAGCCGGGCCACCAGCCACGAGGTGGTCACGATGCCGACCGGCTTGCCGACGAGGTACGCCGCCACCACGCCGAGCGTGACCGGCGAGGTCACGGCCCTGCGCAGCAGCTCGCCGTCGATCACGATCCCGGCGTTCGCCAGCGCGAACAGCGGCACGACCACATAGCTCGCCCACGGGTGGTACAGGCTCTGCAGACGCTCGTTCGGTGACAGCGCGGCGGTGAGCCCGGCCTGTGCCATCCGGGCGAGCTGCGGTGTGGGCTGCTCGCGGAAGAGGCGGAACTGGTCGCTCGCCCACTGCAGGTCCTTGCGGCCCGGGTCGTACGCGTAGGTGAGCAGCCCCATCAGCAGGCCCACCACGACCGGGTCGATGCCGGACTCCGACACCGCGAGCCACGCCGCCACCCCGAGCAGCGTGTAGAACCAGCCGTGCCGGATCTTCCGGACCCGCAGGAGCAGCACGACGGCGAAGATCCCGGCCGCGACGAGCAGCGCCGTCGGCGAGGAGTGCGACGGGTACGCGACAGCCAGCACCGCGATCGCCACCAGGTCGTCGACGACCGCGACCGTCAGCAGGAAGGCACGCAGCCGGTCCGAGAAGCGCGGCCCGAAGACGGCCAGCGCGCCGAGCGCCAGGGCCGTGTCCGTGGCCATCACCGCGCCCCAGCCCACCGCTGTGGGACGCCCGGCGTTGATCGCCAGGTAGATCCCGATCGGCAGCAGCATGCCGCCGAACCCGGCCAGCATCGGCAATGCCAACCGACGCCGCTCGCGCAGCTCGCCGATGTCGAACTCGCGGCGCAGCTCCAGGCCGGCGACCAGGAAGAAGAACGTCATGAGGCCGCTGTTGACCCAGGTACGCAGATCGTGCGCGACGGGCCAGTCGCCGAGCCGGACCGACAGGGTGGTACGCCACACCGACTCGTACGACGACGGGTGCAGGTTGGCCCAGATCAGGGCCGCCACGGCGGCGACCAGCACCACCCGCGCGCCACCGGTCTCGGTGCGCAGGAACGCACGCAGCGGAGCGTTGATCCGCCCCTGCCAGGCCGTCCGGGCGGACCACCCCCGGAGCGGATTGTTGCTCGTCACGGAGGCAATCTTCCTCGGCCTGACCGTCTCTCGGCGTGGATTCGCGATCGTCTCTCCTGACCGACCCAGCCCCGGGCATGCACGGAAAGCGACTGGTTGGTAACGTGTCGGTGATCTCGCTGGCGGTGGCCGGCGGTGGTCCCCTGGGGAGGGTCAGCATGTGGGCGGACGACGCTGCGCTCGACGCGGCGGGGCGCCGGCTCGACGAGTGGGAGTCGTCGCTCGCCGAACGGGCGGAACGGGCGAAGACGCTGTCGACGCGGATGCAGGAGTTGACCGGCACCGCCCACACCCCCGATCGGACGGTCCTGGTCACCGTCGACTCGGCTGGCCTGCTGGTCGACCTGTGGCTCGACGAGCGCACCCGGCAGCAACCCGCGGCACGCACCGCCCAGCAGGTCGTGGACACCACAAGAGCCGCGCGCACCGACCTGCTGCGGCAGGTCGCCGAAGTGACAGCGGAGTCCCTCGGCGACGACGCGGGCGCCCGGGCCATCATCGACTCCTACCGCGATCGGCTGAGCCACGATCAGGGGCCGAGCGATGCCCGGCGGTGACGGCATCCAGGTCGACCCGGACGACCTGACCGCCCACGCCGCACGCCTCGATCGCTGTGCCAGCAGCCTCGACAACGCCCAGCAGGCAGGCCAGCACGTCCGGTTGAGCACCGAGGCCTACGGGCAGCTCTGCGCGCTGATGCCGACACTGCTCGACGGCCTCCAGCGGACCCTGGTCGACGGCATCGGTGCCGCCGCCGCGTCGGTACGGGACACCGCCGGAAAGCTGCAAACCAGCGCGGACAGCTACCGACACACCGACGCCCACGCCAAGCGCCTGCTCGACGGGGTGCGACCGCAGCCGTGACGTCCAACCCGCTCGTCGCCGCCGCAGCGGACACCCCGCCCAGCGCCTGGGCGGGTGTATGGATCTGCGAGGACATCGAACTCATCGCCCAAGGCGTCCGCAGCGGCAGTTGGATCGACGGCAGCCTCGGTGTGGTGAGCGCCGGCCTCGACGCCCTCGCCTTCGTCTCCGACCCGGTCGGCGCCCTGCTCCAATATGGGATCGCCTGGCTCATCGAGCACGTCAAGCCGCTCAGTGAGGCGCTCGACTGGCTCGCCGGCGACCCGGCGCAGATCACCGCACACGCCCAGACCTGGCGCAACGTCGCCGTCTCACTCCGCGAGGACGCCGCCGAGCTGACCCGCGCCGTCCGCGACGACGTCGCCGGCTGGGGCGGCAGCGCCGGCCCCGCCTACCGCGCCTGGGCCGCCGAACAACACCAGGCCATCACCGGTCTCGCCCAGGGCGCCGACACCATGGCCGCGATCACCGAAGGCGCCGCCGGCCTGGTGGCCGCCGTCCGACTCCTGGTCCGCGACGCCATCGCCACCTGCGTGTCCCGCCTCATCACGTACGCGGGTGAACTCCTCATCACCGGCGGACTGGCAACACCGCTGGTCGTGGAGCAGGTCACCACGCTGGTCGCGTCGTGGGGGGCGCGGATCGCGCGGTTGCTCCGCGCACTGCTGGCCAGCCTGCGGCGGCTGATCCCGGAGGTGCGCCGCCTCGGCGACCTCATCGACAAGCTCAAGCAGTCGCTCGGGCGACTGCAGAAGACAGAGTCGCCACCGAGTCGGAACACGCCCGAACCTGAGCCGCCCCGCGAGCCGCCAAAGCCTGCGGTGACGGAGCAGCAGCGGATACACGATCTCGGCATGGATCCGGCGACCGGGAAGTTTCGTCCGGGCGAGGCGGAGACAGCGGTCCGGCTAGAGCAGGAGATGGGCGTCGTACTCCACCGCGCTCCCCCGGCCTCTTCTGCCGACTGGGTGGACGAGTCCGGACGGACCTACGATGCGGTGGGCAACTTCCCGCCGCAGTTCTTTGACCGTCAGTGGCCCCAGCTGCAGTATCAGATCGAACGGCACTTGGACAAAGCCGACCTGGTGCCGGTGGACGTGTCGAAGTTCAATCCGGAACAGGTTGCCCGGATCGAACAGTTCATCACGGATCGAAACCTCGGTCCGCGAGTATTCATCGTGGGGAAATGATGGCTGGCCTTATCGTGCTGAAACCCGGCGTCGACTGGACTTCATCGGGGGGGCTGTTTGAATGGACGCTGGAGTTTTCGATTGCCCGTCTTTCCGACAGGGAGACCGCTGACCGCTTGCAGGAGATCGTCGACAACAACCTCGGGTCGTTGTGGGTCGACGACCTGCCCCCGGCAGCACAGCTGGAGATCGTCAGCCACTGGCGGAACGACCTGGTGACGACCGGCGAACGGCAACTGCCGGAGACCGAGCACAAGATCGACGTCATCCGCCATCTTCAGGAGCTCGTGGACGCAACCTACTCAGCCGGGTACCCCTGACGCCATCGTCGACCCGGTCGCCGGTCGATCCGGATCCGGCACTCTCCCGCGCCACCCGTTCGGCCCGTACTACGGAGACCGCCCCAACGGATAGCCTTACTTTCACCAACTTCAATGTCCTGGTCTCGGCTCGACGTGGAGCGCGTGCACCGTGGACGGTGACGGAAGGAGACTCCATGCGCGGACGCAGATGGGCGACGCTGGCGGTGGCGGCGACGCTCGCACTCGGTGGACTGGTCGGAGCCGGCGCGGCCCCGGCAGCAGCCGACCCGCAGGGCGGCACGCTCCGCGGCGTCTACTCCGATGGCCAGTTCTGCAACAGCTACGGCAGCGAGGGTGCCCGCACCGGCCAGTGGAGCTGGTACTACTGCGAGTACCGCCAGTACGGTCCCAACGCACCCGGGTTCTACTTCCTCTGGACCTTCACGTACTAACTGTCGGTTCCGCCGCCGGCCCCGCTCGGCCGGCGGCGGCTCCCCTCACCGGCGCAAGCGGCGGGAGCAGCCGCCGTCGTGGCCGTCGCGCAGGGGGCAGCGTCGGCCGCCGGGCAGCCTCAGGTCGCAGAAGACCCGGTGACGCAGGAACTGCTGGTCCTCCTCGGAGACGGTGGTCTCCCCCGGGTCCACCATCGGCAGCACCAGCATCCAGCGGCCGATGACCCGGGCCAGACGTTGCGCAGCGGGCAGGTCGGCGGCCACGACGGGCAGGTGGATGACGTACCGCTGGCTCATCGGGGCTGGTCCTGCGTGGCCGGCCGGCGGTCCAGCTCGCCCTTGAGCCGGGCGGTCTCGCGGCGGCTCTGGGCGAGGGCCGCGTAGACGGCGGCCATGTCGACGGCGACCCGGTCGAGGAAGGCGTACACGTCGTCGGGGTCCAGACCGCGACGTCCGAGCAAGGCAGGCGCGAACCGGCGCTCACGCACCTGCCACGGCAACAAACTGGTGTACGCGCCGGAGCGATCGGCGTCACCACCGCTCGCCGCCCCCGGTCGCTCGTTCTTGGCGTTCATGTCTGCCTGCCTTCCTGACGCGGAGGGGCGAGGGAGTTCGGGGAAGCGCGGCGACCGTTCGGGGGGACCGGACGGCCGCCGCGCTGTGATCAGCCTGCGACAGTCCGGAGCAGGAAAGCAACGTTCCAAAGCGTAATTTCGCCGTTGTGCATTGACTTTCTTTGCTGCAACCCGTAGGAGTTGCAGGAGCAGGTCACGCAGTGTTGCGCCATGGAACCAGGGAGTGTGCGAGTGCCCGACGACATTGGATCGACCGTGCCGCGCCGGCAGCTCGGTCGGCTGCTGCGCCAGTTCCGCAACGAGGCCGGGGTGACACTCGACGCCGCAGCCGAAGCGCTCGAATACAGCCGGCAGAAGATCTGGCGTCTTGAGTGCGGCCAAGGCTCGGTGCGGGTGCTCGACGTCAAGGCGATGTGCGAGCTGTACGGGGTATCGCCCGAGATGACCGAGGCGATGCGCGGACTGGCCGCCGAGACGAAGTCGAAGGGCTGGTGGCACGCGTACGGCGATGCGGTGCCGAACTGGTTCGAGCTGTACGTCGGCCTGGAATCCGCCGCAGCTCACCTTCGCCGCTACGACGAGTCGCTCATCCCTGGGATCCTTCAGACCAAGGAGTACGCTCGCGCGCTCTACCGCCTCGGCGGAATGCTGAACGAGGAGGAACGCGAGCGGGCGGTACAGGTCCGACTCCAACGGCAGGCATTGCTCGTTCGACGGTTGCCGGCAGCTCCCAGACTGGAGGCGGTGCTCTCCGAGGCGGTACTTCGGCGTGGCGTCGGCGGTTCATCGGTCATCACCGAGCAGCTCGCTCATCTCACCAAGCTGTCCGAGCTACCGAACGTCATCGTCAGGGTGCTGCCACTGGAAGCAGGCCCTCAGCCCGGCGCGGTTGCGGGATCCTTCGTGATCCTCGACTTCCCGACGACCAAGGGGGGCCGTGCCGCGCCGGAGCCGTCCGTGGTTTACAGCGAGTCGTTGACCGGGGCGCTGTACCTCGACAAGCCCGACGAGTTGGCGGCCTATCAGCGCGTCTGGCGAGGGCTGGATGCGCTGGCCCTCGGCGAGGCAGAATCGACTGACATGATCAAGCGGATCGCTGGGGAGATGCGGCATGACTGACCTGACCGGCGCCGTCTGGCGCAAGAGCACCCGCAGCGGCGACAACGGCGGCGACTGCGTCGAGGTCGCCACTAACATCCCTGGTGTCGTCGCCGTCCGCGACTCCAAGGACCAGGCCGCACCGGCTCTCATCTTCCACTCAACCGCTTGGTATGCCTTTATCGGCGCCGCCCGCAATAACACGCTGAGCCACTGAAGCCGAAGGCCTGTTGCGCAGGCAGAGCAAGTCCGGTGAGCTGGTACCCGAAGGTCCTCCCGGCTGACACGGACGTACGGCATTGGCCGTGAGGCGGGCCGGGATGACGATGTCGATCCTGCGGACCGGTGCGTCCGTCGTCGCCAGGATGCCGAGGGGACAGGAACAAAAGACCTGCACCTGGACGAAGGCATCCCGACGCTGGGGACCCATCACCGTAGGGCAAGGTGGAATTTAAGGCCTGGCGACCGGTCGAGCTGATGCGCCCGACAAGGAGTTAGCCAGAGCAGCAGTAGGACTAGCGGTCGTCCTGATCGGCGTCGCCTGCGTCCTGTGGATCGTCGTCCTCCTCGGCGAAAGCTTCGGGCGCCTCAACGCCCCCGGTCAACTGTCCCGCATCAACGTCCCGCTGCGCCTGCTTGCCCATGGCTTTCTCCACCAGCTCGAGCAGAGCCCGCCGACGCGCGAGGAAGAACGCATCGAAGTCGGCGGCCCGCAGTGCCTTGGTGTCGATCAGGTGGGCACCGATGATCGTGTCAAGCTCATCGGAGCTGACGGCGGCGGCGCTTTCGAGCTTCGGCACATAGGTTGCAGGCGAGGCTCCGCCGATGAAGCGGTTGGTCTTTCCCGCCAGCGGTGTCTTGTTGACGATGCTCTCCCTTAGGTTGCGTGAGATTTCGTTGTCATCGCACCACTTCTTCGGGAAGACATGGTGGATGTCAACGTCGAGAGCGACATACTGCGTGTGGTCGAACGTCTGGTGGTATCTCCAGTCCTTGGCGCCCCCGGCCATCAGGAGAGCGTGCAAGCCCTTGTACGCCGCAGACTGCCGCGTCCGCAGCGACAGGAGCCGGGACTCAGCGAAGGTCGCTCCCGACACAGTGCCCGGTTGCTGGACCCCAGTGTCCGACGACGTTACAGCCCGCGCCCACGCCGGAACCTGGTCCACGTCGCGTGCAAAGCGTGTCTCTGTAGCGCCTCCGTAGAGCTCGCCGAGAATGCCGCACCAGAACCACTGTCGCAGGCGGCTTCGGACACCGTGGATGGTCGCAGCCTCTCCAAGGATCACGCGGATCACCGCTAGAGGCACGAGTTGGGTCGGGTAGGGAATGTCGCGCGCACGGTGAATGTGTTCGTCTCGGAGGAACTGCGCAACCCACACGAGCGCCTCCCGCACCTGTTCAGCCCAGGCCAGGTATTGGCTGAGCTCAAGTCGCAGGACGTCCTCCTTCCGAGCGGAGGTGAACGACGCCCCATGCGCGGTGACGAGCAGGGTGACCGCTTGGAGGAAATCAGTGTTGCGGATGCCCTTCAAGACAGGATGGTCGGCAATGAGTTGCTCAGTGAGGTGCCAGTCGTCCTTCAAGCGGAAGTCGTCCCCGTGCTGCGCGAAGTAAGCGGCGTCGCCAGCGAAGGTCGCGGTCAGCAGCTCGAAGACGTTGAGGGGAAGCCCTCCGGTGTTGACCTTTTCGAAGACCGTGGCGACCGCTCCCTTGGTCGTCGATTTGTCCAATTCGATAGCAGGAATCTCGTAGCTCTGCATCGGTGTGAGAACCTCGCCCTGGAAGCGCTGGATGAGCGCTCGTCGCACCCTCGCATCACCCGCTTCTCCGGGGAAGTTCCACAACCAATCGAGTTGACCGGGCGAGTCGTAGATTAGGCGGAAGGGGAAGTAGCCGTGTTCGCGCTCCTTTTCCGGTGTGGACACATCGAGGCGGATATCCTTGCCGAAGTTGGTCCGCTCGATCCCGTCGCCTGGCAGGATCACCACCGCCTCGTCCCGACGAGCCGGGTCCTTCAAGGCTCGCTCAATGTCGATGTAAAAGCGCCGCTGAACCTGCTTCTTCCGGGCGTCCTCCGTGTCGACCACGCCTGAGCCGGTCAGTGACTGGTAGAGCGACGTCAGGCGTTGCTGCCCGTCAAGAAGTAGCAGGTCTGGATCTGCCTTACTAGACATCGGGGGAGTTCCCTCGATCGCCTTTGGCTTGAACCGCACCTGGTCGTTGCCGGTTTGAAGCAGCATCAGCACACCAAGGGGGTGACCCAAGGTCACCGTGACGAGCAGGGACCTGATCCGCTCCTCGTCCCACTTGTACCCGCGCTGAAAGTCAGGTAGCTGGATGCTGCCGCTACCGGCCTGTTCCAGAAGCTTGGACAACTTGTACTGCGGCGTCTGGAACCCCACGATGCTCCCCGGGACTATCGGCTGACAGTCCGGTCAGGCTACCGACACAACCTCCGGCCCACCGCCCGCTCGACGGTCAGGTATGCGACATGACGGTCACCAAGATGCACACCTCCGTGGACATGACGCGCCTGTACCACCGGCCCGTGTACGTCACCGGAGACGAAGTTGGCGACACCGCCAGCGCCCTCCGCGAGGGTCGCCTCGACCTGCGACCGCCGAGCTCTTAGCTCACCGCCGAAACTCACATAGCGGTGCGACTCCCGGTCGAGCAGTTCGGCGAGGCAGCTGCAGCTCGGAGACGGTTGGCAACTCACTCTGACGCTGGATCACCTGGCAGCCGCGATGACAAAGGCAGGCCACTTCGAGGAGGCCGGGCAGCACTGGCGGGAGGCCCAGGCCCTGCTGACCGGTTGCGACGATGCTCGTGCTGCCGCGCTTCCGAGGGCATCGGGGCGTCGCTTCCGAGTCGCAGGGGAGTGAGAGCCGTGCGCTACGGGCTGTCGGGGCTGCGTCGCCCGATGGGGGCGCAGGGCACTGACGCGTTCTGCCCAGAGACACTTCTTTCCGTGCTGGCTGGGCGAATTACCTCGGGCGAGGGTTCGAGACGCACGGCAGGAAGACGCCCGACGCTGCGGTCTCTGCTAGAGGTCGGGTCCACGCCGGATCTGGGCGATCCGCCTGTCCAAAGTCCGGACGTGGGCGGAGCCCAACCCGTACTCGGCGACGAGGGCCGGCCGAAGTGCCACGAGGTGCCGAAGGCCCTCGCTGGTGCGCCCTACCGCGGGCAGCATCATGCCGAGGCGGTAGGTGGCGTCCCGGTGCAGGGGGTCGTACGGCTCGGCGAGGGCGAGGAAGTCGGTGAGCTGCTTGACGGCCTCGTCGATGTTGCCGATCTCGGCGTGACTGACGCCCGAGTAGTAGTGGAGAACGGTCAGTTCGTCCCCACCGTCGACCTTGGGGAGGATCTCGTCGAGGACGGCTGCCACCCGACTGAACTCGTCGGCGAACCACAGCGTCGATGCCAGAGCCACCTGCATCTCCAGCTTCAGCGCCGGCTCGGCGGCGGCCCGGCCCACCGCCTCGTCCAGCAGGTCGATCGCCTGCTGGAACTGCGAATCCTGGACCAGCTCGCCAACCTGCTGCTGGATCTCGATCGCCTCGTCAACGCTCAGCGGCGCTGCGGTGGTCGACGTCGGTTTCGGGGCGGGGGCGGCTCCCCGCTGGCGTGGCGCGGGCGCGAGGGGGCGGAGGAAGGGACGACGCGGGTCACGGTTGCCGCCCGGTCCGGCGGGACCGGGCTGGGCGGCGATCGGGAGCAGCGTCTCGTAGACGTCCTCCGCCGAGGGGCGGTCCGCGGGCCGCTTCGCCAGCATTCGCGCGACCAGGTTGTCGAGGTCGGACGGCACGTCGGCGCGCAGTGCCCGCGCCGTCGGCGCCGGGGTGTTGACGTGGTGGTCCTGGTACGAGCGGCCAGTCGTCTCCACGAACGGCACCCGCCCGGTGAGGGCCTCGTACAGGACGCACCCCAGCGCATAGACGTCGCTTGCCGGCCCAACGGGGTTGCCCAGGGCCTGTTCCGGCGGCATGTAGGGCGGACTGCCGACGGTCAGACCGACCTGGGTCAGTCGCGGGAGGGCGCTCGCACCGCGCAGGATGGCCACCCCGAAGTCGAGGACCTTGACCACTCCCCCGTCGCTGACCATGAGGTTCGTGGGCTTGATGTCGCGGTGGACGACGTCGACCCGGTGCACGTCGACGAGGGTGGCCGCCACCTGGGCGGCGATGGCGACTGCCCAGGTGATCGGCCACGGGTCCGCGGCGTAGGTCCGGGAGGCGATGAGCTCCGCGAGCGTCTGCCCGTACACGAGCTGCATCACCAGGTAGATGCGGCCGCTCGACTCCTCGATCCCGAAGTCGTACACCGCGGGGATGCCGGCGAGTTCGAGGCGGGCGGTCGTGCGGATCTCTCGCAGGAACCGCTCCCGGTCCGCCGCCACCGCCTCGTTGAACGCCGCGCTCTCCGCACTGCCGAAGGTCACCGCCGGGCCGGGCCCGTTCCGCATCAGCTTGATCGCCACGCGGCGGTCAAGATGCCGGTCGTAGCCGCTCCAGACGACACCCATGCCGCCGGTGCCGATCGGCGCGTCGACGCGGTACCGGTCCGCGAAGACCCACTCCTCAGCCGGTGTCACGTCGCTCACCGCGCGCGTTCCCCCGAATCGTCACTCGCCTCTGGTCGCTGTCGCACTCTTCTCGTTCGCCCCGGAGACCTGACTGCGGAGCTTGCGCAGGGCTTCGGCGCGAGACGGGCTCAGGATCAGCCCGTACGCCCGACGCCGGGCCTCCGCCTTGACGGCGGCCTGGAACTCCGGGTTGTCGAAGTACCGGCCGACGAAGGTTGTGTTGCGATCATGGTTCCGAGCCACAATGTTGTCCAGCTCTGGGTCGGCCACCTGACCGAACCGTTCGATGTCGTTGTTGAGCGCGACCTGTTGCATCTTCTCGTCCTCAGCCAGTGAGATGATCTGCTGCACGAGCAGGATCTGGTCGGACGAGCTGAGGTCGTAGCCGAAGCGCTCGTTCAGCTCCTCGATCACCTCGCTGAGCGGCTTCTCCTCGACCTGCCGGGAGGCGCCGCCGTCCGGCGAGAAGCCGGGGATGAGGTGCGCGCCGGACGGTTGCAGCGACAGGTCCTCCTCAGCGCGCTTGCGGATGCGCAGGTGACTCAGCGTCGCCGCACCGATGTCGACGCCCGCGCCCGGCTCGCTGGGTAGCCGTCGGAGCAGGAAACGGCCGTACAGGTAGAGCCGTTCGAGGTCCTCGTCGCCGTACCCGACGACCTGGGCCAGGAAGCCGTACGCCCGGACGTAGTCGCTCACCGACGAGCGGAACTCCTCGGCGCGGTCCCGGTCGTCCTTGGCCAGGTGGTCGAACCGGTCAACCGCCGGCTCAAGGAACCGGTAGAGCGCGGCGTGCGCCTTCTCCAGTTGCCCGGCGGTCATCGAGGGCTGATCGGCGGCGAGCAGGGCTCGGGCGAAGGCGTCCATCTCCGACTCGACGAGCAGTTGAAAGTCCATCACCTCGCGCTGCTTGTCGTAGAGCAGGTTCGGGTCGGTCGGCTCGGTGATGGTGGTCTCGAAATACGGCTTGAACCACTTCTGGATGTCTTCGGCCTTGTTGGCGAAGTCGAGCACGAAGACGTCGTCCTGCGTCTTGTCCGGGTGGATGCGGTTCAGGCGGGAGAGGGTCTGGACTGCTGCGACGCTGGCGAGCGGCTTGTCGACGTACATCGCGGCGAGCAGCGGCTGGTCGAAGCCCGTCTGGTATTTCTCGGCGACGACCAGTATCCGGTATTCGGTCTGGTTGCGGGCCGTGGCGTGAGGATCGCCGACCTTCGTGTACGCGAACGCGTCCGGCAGGGCCGCCTCGGAGAACCCGTTGAGCTTCGACTCGGAGTAGTCGATGCCGTCGAGGGTGAGCGTGCCGGAGAACGCCACGATCGGGGCGCAGTCTGTGACACCACGCTTGTCGAGATACTTGCGCATCGCCTGGTAGAGCCGCAGCGCGTGCTCACGGGAGCGGGTCACCACCATCGCCTTGGCCCGCTCGCCGATGCGCTCGCTGACCTCGGTGCGGAAGTGGTCGATGATGATCTGCGCCCGTTGGTCCTGCGACTCGGGGTGCAGCTCTGCCGCCCGTACCAGCTTGGCCTTGGCCTTTTTCGGGTCGACCTCGGGGTCGGCGGCCTCCACGGCCTCGACCGCCGCGCTGGCCAGCCGCCACCGCGCTTCGTACGTGATGTAGTTGCGCAGCACGTCGAGGATGAAGCCCTCCTCGATGGCCTGGCGCATCGAGTAGACGTGGAACGGCTCCATCTGGCCGGTTCCGGGGTTGCGGGTGCCGAACAGCTCCAGCGTCTTCTGCTTCGGCGTGGCGGTGAAGGCGAAGTAGGACAGGTTGGCGTGTTTACCCCGTGCCAGGGCGGAGGCGGTCAGCAGGTCGCCGTCGGCGTCGATGTCGTCCGAGCCGAGCCGACCGAGCGCCTTCTTCAACGCGTTCGCCGACTCCCCCGACTGCGACGAGTGCGCCTCGTCGATGATGACCGCGTACCGGCGCTGGCCCAGCTTGGCGACCTTGTCCAGCACGAACGGGAACTTCTGCAAGGTCGTGATGATGACGCGGGCGGCCGAGCCGGTGAGGGCGTCGGCGAGCTGCTGGGAGTCCTCGTCGATTTTCTTGACCACTCCGGCCACGTGGTCGAACTGGTAGATCGTGTCCTGCAACTGCCGGTCCAGCACCACCCGGTCGGTGATGACGATGGCCTTCTCGAAGACCGGTTGGTTGTCCGCGTCGTGCAGGGTGGACAGCCGGTGCGCCAGCCAGGCGATGGTGTTCGACTTACCCGAACCGGCCGAATGCTCGACCAGGTAGTTGTGACCCGCACCGTGGTCCGAGGCGTGCTCGACCATCCGCCGCACCGCGTGCCACTGGTGGTAGCGCGGGAAAATCAGCGGGCTAGCGTGGGGGGCCGCCTTGCCCTTCCTCGGCACCTCGACGTGCACGAACCGCTGCAGCAGTTCGAGGAAGTTGTCCCCCTGCCACACCTGCCGCCACAGGTAGGAGGTCTGGTAGCCGTCGCCGGGCGCGGGCGGGTTTCCCGCACCCCCGGACACCCCCGGTCCGTTCGAGCCCACGTTGAAGGGCAAAAACCGGGTCTGCTCCCCGGCAAGCCGCGTCGTCAGGAAGACCAGGTGCGGGTCAACGGCGAAGTGCACGAGGGTACGCCGCGCGAAGATCAGCTCCTTGGCGTCGCGATCCGTGCGGTACTGGCGCTTCGCGTCCTCGACGTCCTGCCCGGTCAGCGTGTTCTTCAACTCCGCCGTGGCGACCGGGATGCCGTTGACGAACAGGCCCAGGTCCAGCTCGTCGGCCGTCTTCGCCGAGTAGCGCAACTGCCGGACCACGGTGAGCCGGTTCGCCTGGTACTCGTCGAGCGCGCCGACCGCAAGAGTGTGACCGGGCCGGAAGTAGCAGAGCTGAATCGTGACGCCTCGGTCCTTCACCCCGCTGCGGAGCACGTCGAGCGCGCCCCGCTTGTCGATCTCGACCGCGACACGCTTCGCGAACTCCCGCTGCGCGGTGACCAGGTCGCCGTAGGCGGTGATGAGCCGGTCGAACTCCTTCTTCTGGGTCGCCCCGATGAAGGTATCCAGCTCGCCGGTGTCAAGGCCAAGGTCGGGGCGGTAGCCGTTGGACAGCCCTCGGTGCCAGCCGTTCGCGAGGAGTTCGGCCTCGATCGTCGCCTCGAACGCCTGCTCCTTGTAGACATGAGCGCTCACGACAGGTCCGCTCCCCTCCCGGTCGTCACATCGAACTGCCCAGTGACCGCCGCCGTGATCAGTGCCTGCTTCCGCTCTGCCAACAGGTGGCGCTGCCGCTGCACCGCTGACACCACTTCGCCGATGGCTGCCAGGGCCTCGTCCACTTCGGCCACAACGGCCTGTTGCCTGCGGACAGGCGGAAGCGGAACGCGCAGGTCACGAATCTTGCTACTGCTTGTCGATGCAAGATTCGTCGTCTTACTTCCGGTGCTCTCGAAGTGCACGCGCGCGGGCACTGTTCGAGTCAAGAGGGCCAGGTAATGAGCGTCGAGTAAACGTTTGTTCACTCTAACCGCGAAAACATGGTTCTGATGTAGGCATCCGTCGATTTGGCCTTCCCAGACTGTTCCACGCCCCAACTTGTCGAGATCACCCCCTTCAGTCATGAGAACATCACCCGTCTGCAAGCTGGAACCAGCAGCCAGGCGCCTAGGCACCACGATCTCGGCGACTTCGTTGAGATCGACGTATCCGGCTTGGACATTCGCCACCCGCAAATACGGCCGAGTCACGTCGTCGCTTCCCGACGCACGAGAGGCATCAACGGTGACGCCTGTCTGAATCGTAGCCAGATATCCGAGCCTCACGCCGGGAACGTCCGAGCCAAGCTTGAAAGCCGATGTCACACGGGCCACCGAGAGCTCGCGCAGGAGCTCCAAATGCCGCGAGCGCGCCACGCCGAGCGCCTCAATGCGTGCGGTTTCGGCGTCGAGAAAGTCGGCGATTCGCTGCTGTTCTCGAAGCGGAGGAACCGGCAATCGCACATCGGCAAACGCGTCCATGTCGATGCTCTGGCCCTGGCGTATGCCCTGGGTGATGTTCGCCAACTTCGAGATCAGCAGTTGAGACCTGAAGTAGTACTTGTAGTACCGAGGTTCGAGGCCGTCGAGACAACGAAGGACATGATAGGCGGGACTGACAATCCCCCTCACTTCGGAGTGGGAAATCCCGTGTTGGAAGGACCGAAGTCCGATTACGAAGTCGTCGGGCTCGACGAGCTTGTAGTTTGAGACGTTCGAGTCAGGGTTCCATACGGAAAAGTCGAGGTCTTCGCGCAGGGAAACGCCGGTCTTCGTAGCAGACGCAAGCGGGGCGCCGACGCCGCGCACGTCAATCCGTCGCATCACATGCCGCGCACGACGGGAATCCCATTTAAAGGTGTCACGCATCTCCGCCGGTCACCTCGCTCAGCAACGCTTGAATCTGAGATTCCAGCTCCCGAAGTTCGGCGTCGATCTCGGCCAACGGTCGTGGTGGCTTGTAGACGTAGAAGTGGCGGGTGAACGGAATCTCGTACCCGATCTTCGTCTTGTTTTCGTCGATCCACGCTTCTGGGACGTGCGGGCGGACCTCGCGGTCGAAGTACTCGTGGATGTCTTCGGCGAGCGGCACATTCTCGAAGTCTCGCAGGTCCGCGTCCGGGACGACCTCGCCCTTGATCTTCTGCACTTCCCCGTCCGGCTCACTGATGGAGACGCTGTCCATGATGGCCTTCGCGGGAGCACCGGTCGGCCACAGCGCACCGCCGGCGACCGCCGCCGCAAGGAGCGCGTCCTTGGCTTCGGCCTTCGTGCGCCACACCGTGCCGAGCAGTGGCTTGAACGCGCCGATCAGCTCGTCGCGGTGCGAGTACCGGGAAAGGGGTTTGCTCTCCGCGAGCGCGGCGAGCGTCTCCTCGGTGATCTCGAAGCGGAGCTTCAGTGGCCGTTCCACGGTGATCCGCTGGTAGCCGAAGTCGGTGGTCTGGAAGACCTTGACCTTGCCGTGGTCCGGGTGCGACTCGCCCGACGCGATGGTGAGGGCCTGACCGTAGAGCCGGGTGATGTGGGTGACCTGGTCCTCGGAGATCATCTTGCGCTTGTCACCGAGGCTCTTGCGCATCTTGACCCACTGGTCCCGGGCGTCGAGCAGGATCACCTTGCGTTTGAGGTTCTCCGCCTTCCGGTTGGACAGGATCCAGAAGTAAGTGGAGATGCCGGTGTTGTAGAAGAGCTGGTCGGGCAGGCCGACGATGCCTTCGAGCAGATCGTTCTCCAGGATCCAGCGGCGGATGTTCGACTCGCCGGACTCGGCCGCGCCGGTGAACAGCGGCGAGCCGTTTAAGACGATGGCAATGCGGGATCCGCCCTTCTCCGGCGGCTCCATCTTGGAGATCATGTGCTGGAGGAAGAGGAACGAGCCGTCGTTGATGCGCGGCAGGCCGGCCCCGAACCGGCCGGCGTGCCCAAGCGTGGCCTCGGCGTCGACCTCGTCCTTGACCTTCTTCCACTCCACCCCGAAGGGCGGGTTGGCCAGGAGGTAGTCGAACCGTTGGCCCTCGTGGCCGTCGTCGCTGAACGAGTTGCCCAGGTGGATGTTCGACGGATCCTGGCCCTTGAGCATCATGTCCGAGCGGCAGATGGCGTACGACTCGGCGTTCAGCTCCTGGCCGAAGAGGCGCACCGCCGCCCTCGGGTTGAGCGACGAGATGATCTCCTCCGCCGCCGAGAGCATTCCGCCCGTGCCGCAGGCCGGGTCCAGCACGTTGATCACCGGGGCGCCGGTGAGGTGCCCGCTGTCCGGGCCGATGAGCAGGTTCACCATCAGCTTGATGACCTCGCGTGGCGTGAAGTGCTCACCGGCGGTCTCGTTCGAAATTTCGGAGAAGCGCCGAATCAGCTCCTCGAAGACGTAACCCATCTGGTGGTTGTCGACGCGCTCCGGGCTGAGGTTGATGTCCCGGAACTTCTGCACGACCGGATAGAGCAGCTTGGCCGAATGCAGGCGGGCGATCTGGGTATGGAAGTCGTACTTGTCGACGATCTCGCGGGCGTTCGGCGAGAAGCCGTTGATGTAGTCCCTGAGATTCTTCGCTACGTCCGGGGCGGACGCGCCGATCGTGTCGAAACTCTGCTTGGACGTGTTGTAGAACGGCAGACCGGCCGCGAGCCGAAGCAACTGGTCCTTGTTGGTGAGCGTCAGCGATGAATCGCGGTCCCACACCGCCTTGCGGGTCGGCGCCATGACACAGTCCAAACGGCGCAGCACGGTCAGCGGAAGGATCACCTTGCCGTACTCCGACTGCTTGTAGTCACCGCGCAGCAGGTCGGCGACTGACCAGATAAAGCTGGCCAGGCTCTGGTGGGTGCTCACGTCAACAGCTCGCTTTCACAACTCGTCGGGGGCGGAACCGCCCCTGGGCCCAGCAGAATTTCAGTCACGTGGGGTCTCACCGTAGTCACGTCACCGCGAATGGTGACAGCCCAAGATCGGTCACGGTTACTCCTCGTCCGGTGGACGTAGCGCTCCGCCGGTCAGGCCGATGCCGAGGGAGTGGGCGGCCTCGTCGGCGAGTCGACTCACCGTGTCGGCCGTGTCGCGCAGCTCCTGCACCTGGCGGAACGCTCGCCCGTACCGTTGCTGGTCCGGCAGCGTCAGGACCGGCACCTGCAACCGGCGGACGTCGACCCGCACGATGGTGCTTCCGGTGGCGGCGGCGTTGACGTTCTCCTCCGCGCTGAGGAACCCCGCGATGAACCACGCGTTCAGGCGCTGCGGGTCGGGCCGCAGCAGGAGGTGCTGCCGGCCCAGCGGTCGGCCGTCGTCCACGCCAGCGGCGACGCGGGCGCGGTAGGGCCGGGCGAACAACTCCGGCAGGATGACATCCCCCGCACGGATCTCGACGTCTGCCTCGACGGTGGCAGCTCGACCAGCGGGTACCGCGCGCAGCAGCGTCAGCGCCCCGCCTCGGAGCAGGTCCGCGACAGCCGTCGTACGCCAGGTCTGCGGCTGTTTTCCGGCGGCGGTCCACAGTTCACTCCGCTGCGTCACACCGATCAGCGCGTCCGCCGCGTGTCGCAGCTCGGCGTGCCTCCGCCGCACCTGGCGTAGGTGGTCCGCGGGTCGGATCGCCACCGTCACCGACTGAACGTGCCGGGCCGGAGCGAGGTCCGTCGGCCCGGCGAGCAGATCGACGACCGGCACCGCCCGCGCCACCGAGGGCACGGCTTCGAACACCCCGCCGTCGTACGCCGACCAGGCACCGAGCGCGGCCTCACGGACGGACTTCCAGCCCTGTCGTCCTGACCCGGCGGCGTCGACGAAGAGCACGGTGTCGGAGACCGCCTGAGCGCCGTCCCCCGGTCGCATCAGAACCCACAGGTTCAGACCGATGTGCGAGGGTGGCGCGGCACCGGCCGGCAGCGCGATGACCGCGCGGAGAGCCCCACTCTTCACCAGCTCGGCTCGGATACGGCGACCGGAGGCGCGTTCGGCGGTAGCAGGAGGCATCAGAAGGACGGCCCGACCACCGGGTGCGAGATGGGCGAGACAGTGTTGGACCCAGGCCAGCTCCGGCTCGCCCTTCGGTGGCAGACCGTAGACCCAGCGCGGGTCGTACGCGAGGACCTCCTGACCCCAGTCGCGGTTGCCGTACGGAGGGTTACACAGCACCCCGCCGGCTCCCAGGTCGGGGAACGCGTCGTCGCGCAGGCTGTCCCCATCGCGGATGTCGGCGCGCACCTTGCCGTACTGCAGGCCGAGCCGGGTCGCGGCCTGCGCCGCCTGAGCTGCCAGCAGATCCTGCCCGTACAGTCGGCGAGCCCCACGACGGGCAGCCGCGGCAAGCAGCCCGCCGACCCCGCAGGCCGGGTCGTACACGACGGCGGGGAAACGTTGATCGAGGGCGGGCAGCAGATCGACCATGAGATCCGCCACCTCCGTCGGTGTCCGGTACGTGCCGGTCGTGGCCGCATCGTCGATGCCCCGCTCGCCGACAAGGTCGGCGGCAACGAGCGCGCCACTTGCCCGTACGCAGCGCAGCAGCGCCCGCAGGACCGGCGCCTCGTCGTCACCGTACGTCACCGCATCGCCTGTGAGGTCGGTGGCACGCCGGATCAGATCCCGGTCGGGCAGGTCCAGTGCCCGGTCGAGGTATGCGGGGTCGAGCCGGTGCGCGGCGAGCACCAACGGCAACAGCCGTAACGGCTCACCCTTCTCCGGCCGTTCACGCAGGGCGGCTCGCAGGTCCTCCGCAGGCGTTTCGGCCGGCAGTTGACCTCGCGCCCCGAGCCAGGAGCGGACCGCCTCCAGGTCGTACGCCGGACTCGCCTCGGTCCCGCCGGAGGGTGACGGGAAGTCGGCGTGGCGGCGACGCCAGTTGCTGACCGTCGCCCGGCTGACGCCGGCCATGCGGGAGATCTCCGCAGCGGTGACCTGTGACATGCCTGCTCCTCGTTGACATCCAGTCAACACGACCCTAGGGCAGCATGCGGTTGATGACAACATGGTGGTTGACAGTGTTTTCACGCGGTGCTTTACTTTCGTTGCTTTCGCCGCACTGGTTGCGGCACTGACCACCTCCCGCGCCGAGGGCGGGACCCGCGAAGCCCGCCCTCGGTGCACCCCTCCCCCGCACCACCGCCAGCCCGACTCTCAACGCGAGGAGATCGACGTGCGCCGTGCGAGCCAGCCGACCACGACCAGAGCCACCACGACCAGACCAACCAACCGCCGTGTCGTCCGCAGGGACGTCACCCGTCCGCCGGACGACACGCCCACCCTCTTCGACCTCGACCTGCCTGCGCGAGCGGAGGGCACGTATCTCACGTCGGTCTACCAGCTCGAACGGATGACGCCGACCATCGAGGGTCTGCACGACGCGGTGAACCACCGCTACGTGCGGCAGCACGACTTCCTCATCGAGGAGCGCCTGGTCGCCGGCGCCCCGGCGCTGCTGGTGCACGGGACGGTGCCGCGTCAGCGCGCCGACTGGTGCGAGGTGCTCGCCCGGTTGACCGGGGAGGAGACCCAACTCGGTTTCAGCAGTGGCGGTGCCGCGCTGCTCGTCGCGGTGGACGACAACGTCTACGCGCTCGCCTACGGGACCGTGGGTCGTCACATGGTCGATCTGGACCTGGTCAATCCGGGCTTCGGGATCGGCTTCGCGGTGCGTTCGCTGGCCCCCGACGAGATCAAGCAGGTACGCCGGCGGGTGTTCGGCACCACCGGCCGAGTCGACCGCAACATGGTTCCGGGCGGCCAGCACATCCGGATGTACGGGATCGACAAGTGGGGCGAGATCGTCGGCCAGGTCTGCGGGCGGACGTTCAACCCGAACCTCACCGCCTGCCGGTCCACGGGTAGGGCCACGCCGGTCGAGGGCAGTGACGCCCTGCGCATCCACCTGGGTGTCGAACCCGCGAGCCTCCTCGCCGACCTGAGGGAGATCGACCGGGTCCGCAAGCAGGAGGCGCCCTTCCCTGACCTGGAGTTCATCACCCAGATCCGGCCGGTGCCGGCGCGGGATCCCCGGCTGTCCCAGGTGGAGGAACAGCTGGACCGGCTGCTCAGGCTGCGGGATCCTGCGGACGTCGGGCTGGCCGTGCCGGGCCGGGTCTTCAGCGAGATCGAGCGCGTCCGGTCGTACAAGCTTCGGGTGCCGAAGTCCGGCCTCCGTCCGGCGCGCCTGCCGGAGCTCACGTTGGCGGACGTCCTCGCGCAGACCGAGGGTGTCCCGGACGGCGAGCGGTGGGCGTCGCTCTGCACTGGGCGCATCACCCTCTACGGCGATAAGGACGGCCAGGAGGAGATCGGCTCCACTGCCGCGTCGCGATGGATCACGGCGCAGCTCGCGCACGGTGAGAGTCAGCTCCTGCTGCACGAGGGCGGCTGGTACGAGATCGGCGACCGGCACCGGGAGTTCCTCCGCGACGAGATTGAGCAGGTCCTGGCCGTTCCGGCCAGCTTCGCGCTCCCCGCCTGGACCGCTGAGCTGGCGGACGAGGAGGCGTACAACGCCCACGCCGCGAGGGTCTGCGGGCTGACCCTGCTGGACCGGAAGCTGCTGCGGACCCGCCAGCACCCCCGACGTATCGAGGCCTGTGACCTGCTCGGGCCGAACAACGAGCTGATCCACGTCAAGCGGGCCACGGGCAGCGCGGCCCTGAGTCATCTCTTCGCGCAGGGCGCGGTGTCGGTCGACGCACTGCGGTACGAGGCTGACGCCCGCACCGCGCTCGTCAAGATGGTCAAGCGACAGCCGTCCGGACGGGTCATCGACCCGGCCTTCCAGCCCCGCAAGGTGATCTACGCGATCGCCCTCGGCTCCGGTAAGCCGCTCACGGTGAACTCGCTGTTCACCTTCGCCCAGGTCGCGCTCTACCGGGCGATGAAGTCCCTGCGCAACGAGGGCGTCGAGGTCGAGGTCGTCGGCATCCCGTCGGCCTGATCCGTCTACGACATCAGCTCCACAGGTCCCGGATCAGGACCTTCGCTCCGCGCTTCACCCTTTCCGCCGCACATCTCGCGGGGTGGCCGTCCCCGGCCACCCCGCCGCGACCACGCGTTTGGAGTTGACCATGCCTGTCCCCCGCCAGACCTGCGCCGGCACGTCGGCGCTGCCGAGCCGCACCACCCCACCGGTGATCGAGCTGATCTTCGAGCGGCTGGCCGCCGCTGACGTACCGACCGAGACCGCCGAGCTGGTCCTCGCCGCGCTCACCAGCGAGGAGGAGCTGGACGCCGCGCTCGCCGGCGCTCCGGTCCGGCTCGACCCCCGCTCCCCCACCGGCGGCGACTCGGCGGAGCACATCTGGTTGAAGTCGGTGACCGTCGCCGGCTTTCGCGGCGTCGGCCCGGAGCGGACCCTCCAGGTCGACCCCGGTCCGGGCCTCACGCTGGTCGTCGGCCGTAACGAATCCGGCAAGTCCAGCTTCGCCGAGGCCGTCGAGCTCGCCCTGACCGGTGACAGCGCGCGGTGGGCCGACAAGACGAGCGTCTGGCGTACGGGGTGGCGCAACCTGCACAACCCGGACCCGTGCTGGGTCGACGTGGAGTTGCGGGTCGACGGGGTGGCGACGCCGACCCGGGTGCACCGCGCCTGGCCGGTCGACGCGGGTCTGACCGACGCCGAGGTGACGGTCACGAGCGCGCACGGGCGGCACGGGGGCCTCGACGAGCTGGGGCTGGGCCGCCCGCTGGAGCTGTACCGGCCGTTCCTCACGGCGGCCGAACTGGGCAAGCTCGCCTCCGGCACGCAGAGCCAGCTCTTCGACGCGCTCTTCGCGATCCTCGGGCTCGACGCGCTCACCGACGCGGATCAGCGTCTGCTATGCGCCGCCCGGCCGCACGACACCACCATCAAGGAGGTAGGCGCACAGCGCACCGCCCTGGCCCACGCGCTCGCCGACATCACCGACGAGCGGGCCCAGCGGATCGCCGCACTGCTGCGCGGCCGGGGAGCTGTTGACCTCGGCGCGGTCGCGGCGGTCCTCGACGAGCCGGACGAGGCGACCACCGACCGGGAGGTGCTGCTCGGCCGGGAACTCGCCGACCTCGACCCGCCGCCGGTCGACGAGGTGACCCGGCTCGCCGCTCAGCTGCGGGAGGCGGCGGACGAGGCGACGCGGTACGACGGTGGTCGGCCCCGGGCCGCGTTGCGCAGCGCCGAACTGCTCCGCCTCGCCCTCGAACAGCACGAGGACGCGGGCGACGGGCCGTGTCCGGTCTGCGCCACCGGCGCCCTTGACGGTGGATGGCGTGCGGCCGCCGCGCAGTCCGTGACCGAGCTGCGGCAGCGCAGCGTCGCCGCCCAGACGGCGATGACCCGCCGGACGGCCGTGCTACGGCAGGCGCACCACCTGATCGACGACCTGGCGGTGCCCGAGGGTCCGGGGTCGGAGGCCTCGGTCGGCGTGTTGCGCGACGCCGTGGCGGCGCTTCGACGCGTACCCGGGGAGCCTGCCGCGCTGGCCGACCCACGTGGCCGCGCGGTACCCGGCTGTGGTGTTGGCGGCGGACGCGGCCCGCGCGTACGCCGAAGGGTTCCTGCGGCAGCGCGGCACCGGCTGGCGGGCTGCGGCGGCCGACGTGCGCGAGTGGGTGGCCGCCGGCGGCGGGCTCGCGGCGCGGGAGGCGACCCTGGCCCGGTTGAAGGCCGCGCGCGCGTGGCTGAAGGGGGCGGCTATGGAGATCCGCAACGAGCGGATCGCGCCCTTCGCCGGGCATTCGCAGCGGATCTGGGCTCAGCTACGGCAGGAGAGCAACGTCGAGTTGGGTGCGATGACGCTGGAGGGGATCAACAACCGGCGGCGGGTGGTCTTCCCGGTCAGCGTGGATGGCGCCGACAACGGGACCGCGCTGGGCGTGATGAGTCAGGGTGAGATGCAGGCGCTCGGGTTGGCCACGTTCCTGCCGCGCAGCTGTGCCCCGAAGAGCCCGTTCCGGTTCATCGTGGTCGACGACCCGGTGCAGAGCATGGATCCGTCGAAGGTGGACGGCCTGGCCCGGGTGCTCGCGGAGTTGGCCGAGCAGCGGCAGGTGGTCGTGTTCACGCATGACAGCCGTCTGCCGGACGCGGTGAGCCGGCTCGACCTGGGCCGGGCTCGGATCATCGAGGTGACCCGGGCGGAGAGGTCGGTGGTGACGCTGCGGGCCGGCTCCGATCCGGTGACCCGCTACCTGAACGACGCCCACGCCCTGTCGCGCAACGACGAGATCCCCGCCGAGGTGCGCGGCCCGGTGGTGGCCGAGCTGTGCCGCTCCGCGGTGGAGGCCGCCTGCCACCGGACGGTCTGGCGGTCCCGGGTAGCGCGCGGGGTCCCGCACGCCGACATCGAGTCGGCCATCGAGGGCGCGTCGCGTCGACTGGCCACCGTCGTCGCCCTGGCCGCGTTCGACGACGCCGAGAAGGGCGGTGACGTGCTCGGCTGGCTCCACCGCCGACACGGGCGGCGGGTCGTCGACGCGTACCAGGCGTGTCGGGAAGGGGTGCACGGCGCGTACCAGGCGGACCTGCCCGGCCTGGTCGCGGACGTCCGTCTCCTCGCCGGGGCGCTGTCGTGAGCGCGCCATCGCCGCAGCGCTGCCTCGCGGCGGCCGACGAACTGCTGCGTAGGGCCGGTCTGCTCGGAGCTGCGGCCCTGAGCGCCGGTTGGTGGCCACGGGCCTGCGCCTGCCTGATCCGACTCGCCCTCGAAGGTGGCGTCGACGCGTACTGGGGGCGGGTAAAGCCGACCGTCGCGGCCTGCCGACAGGGCCGCGCGAAGCAGTTGATGCTGCGCGGCCGGCTCGGTCCGGGCCCAGAGGTCGCCCGCCGGGTGGCGTTCGCGTGGACGACGCTCTCCGCCGCCACGCACCACCACTGCTACGAGTTGGCCCCCACGGCGACCGAGTTGCGTCGCCTACACAGCGAGGTGAGCACCCTCCTCGCCCGACTTGAACCGAGCGGCTAGACCTGTTCAGTCACTCGTCTGTGGACACTACGGGGCTTGAAAGTGCCGCTCCGGTTGAGTCGGCGTGAGCAGCTAGACACGTACTGTAATGCCGCTGTTGTCGATCACGGAGGATGTGCGATGCCGCCCGAGTTCGATGGATCCGCGAACAAGGTATCCATGCCCGCTGACGACGTTTCCGACGCCACCGCTTCCCCCGACGCGGAACCGACAGTCAGCCTGGTCGAGATCGAGCCAGGGTTGGCCGTCCTCTTCGCGGACCAGCCGCCGGTCGGCTTCAACGTGATCCCCTTCGAGATGATGGGCACTCAGGCGAACAAGGGCCTGACCGACAAGCTGGCGTTGGCCTCGGGCCTCGGCAATCTTGCGGCGCAGGGCGCGCAGAGCGCGGTCAACGCGCACGGCCTGGTGCGCCTGGCGCCCGCGACGCTGCAGGCGCTCAAAATGGCGCGACCGATGACGTCGGGCGGTTGGAACCTGGGGTCGCTCGTTACGGGCAAGGGGAGGATCGCCGCCTCGGTGCGCTGGGCGCCCGTGACGGGGGCACAGACCGCCTCCATACTCTCGGCTCTCGGGCCGGCCGCCGCGCTGCTGGCGCTGCAGGTGCAGCTGGCGTCGATCTCACGTCGTATCGACGAGAACGTCGAACTCACTCGTGACGTCCTTCGTGCCCTCCATGAGGATCAGTGGGCAACGCTACTCGGCCTGCACGAGACGACGATGCGCGCCGTGCGCGAGGCCCAGGCGGCCGGCACCGTCAACGACCACATCTACTCCGCCATCGCGACCCGGGACCCCGACCTACGCAAGCAACGACTGCTCTTCCGGTCGTTCGTCCGCGGGCACATCGACGCGCTGGACACCGACGGGCAGAGCCGCCGTGCCCACATCCAGAAGAACGTCGAGCAGATCCTCGCCGACGCCCACGGCATGCTGATGGCAGAGTGGTCCTGGTATCGCTCTCAGGTGTTGCGAGCGAGTCACATCAGCCGCGACGAGGCCCATGCCGTCGAGAACGAGCGGCTTCTGACCGAGTTGGTCGCCGATACCCAGCGCGATCACACCCAGGCCATGGACGAGGTCACGGGTCTCCTCACCGACCTTGAACGTCAGTGCCGTCTGATCGCCGAACTCCCGGCCGAGCGGAGCCTGCCGTTCACCGCCAAGCGTCAGAACATCCGGGACACCGTCGCCATGGCCGAGGCTCTGGCCGAGCGGGTGGCGATTCTCCGCAACCGTGTCTACACGCAACCCGCTCCGCTGGACCCACCTCTCACCGCCTTCCCCGAGGCGGTGCCGGATGAGGTGCTGCGAATCCTCCGTTGGATAGTGCCCGGCGACCAACCCCTGCTGGCCATCGCCGATGTCAATCTCGACCGTCTCGTCGGCGACGACGCCTACCTCGGAGTGACACCCGAACGGTTCTTCATCTCGGCACAGGGCGCCGTGCGCAAACAGGGCATCATCGAGCGCGAATTCCCCCTCGCGGACCTTCGCTACGTGCGGTTCCGCGAACGTGACAAGCGAGGCCCTGTACTGGATGTCATCACGACCGAGGAAAACATCCGGCTCACCTTCGACGACTGGGCCGGCAAGGGGCAGGGGTTGGACGACACTCGCCGGCTTGCCAACCTCCTGGCTACGGCGATGAACCTACCCGAGGCCGAGCGACGCACCGATCCGCTGCTGACCGCCGCGTCCTCGACCCGGCCGGCAATTACGCCGTGACCGCAAGGCGTCCCCGTCGAAGGGCGCATCGGAGGCGACCATCACGGCCCTTCACCAGTCACGGGCCCAGTCCGGCGGCGGTACGACGGCGAGTTGCGGCTCGCCGCTGATCGATTCGAGGGCGTGCACGATCCGTAGGTCGCCGTCGGCCGCAGCGTCCTCGTCGGTGACCACCCGGCCACTGCTGCCGTCGGTGCTGACCAGCAGCCACCGATCGGGATGGATGCTGCCGTCGTCGACCAGCGCCCGCACCCCGAAGGTCTTGGCGAGAGCGGCCGCCAACTCGCGCTCGCCCTGGCCGGTAGCGTCAGCGAGTTCCGTGTCCCCGGTCAGGATCCATCCAAATTCCTCATCGTCGTCGGGAGGATTCAACATGGCGACCGGCCTCGGGTCGTCGACTTCCCGGTCCACGATCCGGCCGACGTAGACGCCGTCAGGTGAGATTCCATACTCCTCGCTGAGCAAGCGGCGAAGGGCGGCCGCAGGCAGTTCCCTCTCGAAGTGGATCTGGTAGAGCAACACTTACCCCCGGTAGCTCTTGTGATGGCGGAAAACATCCAGCGCCCGTTCCTGCGCGGCCTCGGTGAGGAACGGATTGCGGGCCATCGCGGCTCTTGCCTTCTCGATGTCACCGCCAGCGGCAATGTACTCCTTCAGGGCGCCGTACTCGGCGCGGTTCAACTGCGCCAGGCCGGGGCCCGCCTCGGGAAAGACGGTGCCGCTCGGTTCGACCGCGTAGGTACGACCGTTGACCTGGTAACGCTGTCGATCTGGATCCCAGGTGGCGCGACCGGCTGCGATGTCGTCCAGGTCCTTGGCGACGTCCGTGCCGGGCAGGACGACCGTGTTGACTTCCTTCGAGGGGTTCTTGGGTCGAATGCTGTCGAGGTTGTGCCGTGGATGAGGCGGCTTGAGAGAGATCTTCCCGGCGGGCCCGGGGACAGCTCTTCGGGCCGCATCAGTAGCGTCGCCAGCGGCCTTCGGCCCGACCTCCCTGGCTTCGCGCATCGATGCCGAGGCCGCCTTGGCGATGATGCCGGAGGCAGCCTCGCTTCCTGCCTTCCGGCCTCGCCTACCCAAGGACGATCTCCAGCGCTTGACCGATCAGGAAGTCGATAGCGATGTCAATCAGCTTCTTGAAGACGGGTATCTCCAGCAACGAGGCTCCCAGGGTCGGCCCGGCCGCGGCGATGGCCTGGACGATCGCGATGGCCAGCAGAGTCAACTGAACGATCACATTGATCTTCAGAGCGAGCACCGCCATGGCACACACCAACAACGCTGCTCCGACTGCCCGCGCTCCCGTACCGATCCCCCGCAAAACCTCGGACGCCGAATCGCTCTGGGCCCACTGAGCGCGGAAGGCTTCCAACGCCTCCCCGTGGTTGTCGCCGAGCAACGCCGCGGCCTCACTGGCAGCGGCCGAGACGGTGTCGACGTCAGCTCCGAACGCTATCCACGCCTGGCCCAGCTCGAAGAGTCGTTCCTCATCGCTCTCCGGCCAGACGTAGCCGAGTTCGTTCAGCAGGCCAGACAACTCACCCGGAATCTGGATCCCCATCGCGGGTCAGCCGAACGCACGAAAAAGGTCGCGGTTGTCTTCCTCGACCTGGTCGTAGGCATTCCCCATCAGGATCAGGCCATCGCCGAAGCCGGTCAGAGCGTTGAGGACCGAGGTGACCGAACGCTCCGCGACTCCGCTGGCGGCTTGGTAGGACACGCCAATCAGGCCGCCGACATCATCCGTGCCGAAGATGTCCCCCATTCCGTCGGCCGTCGTCCGCAGTTGCTGCCACCGTTCGCCAAGCTGGCCTGCCGCCGTCCGCACCGCCTCCCCGACCTCCCGCAGGCGATCCGGATCGACGTCAAGCGGCCTCATCGACGCGGCTCACGTAGCAGCGCCACGACGTCCTGCAGTGCCTGGTTCATCTGGGCCATCTGTCGGATCGACCGGTCCTGCACCTCGTGCAGGCTCCCCGCCAAGGCGTCGACGTCGACGGGCTGCCCGACGGCGGGCTGGCCTTCTCGCAGGACGTCGAACGCTTCGTTGACGGCGGCCATCACATGCTCGGCCAGCTCCGCCGAGGGCGTCCGCATCAGTCGCGGATCGATCGTGAGCGAGTCGAGCCTATCGCCAGCGACGCTGGCGCTGACCAGCCCGTCGGCGGCGCTGCCGTGGCCGACAGCGACCTCCCGAGAGTCCTCGGTGGTGGTTTCCGGGCCGCTTCGCACTGCCTCCAACGCGCGGCGTGTCTCGGTCAGCACATCGTCCATGGAAGACAGTTCGCGTTCGCTCACCACAACACGGGAAGATATCAGCTCAGCACGAAGCGTCAGTGGCGCGCGAGGGCCGGCGGGATCCGTACCCCTGACGTGGACATCCCTGGCTACGACAGTGGCAGGACCTGGCTACTGGCCCAGGGGCGAACTCGTCAAGAGTCTGAGCGAGCAGGTCAGCGCGACGGCCCCGGTGGCTTATGGTGATAAACCGGACGCTCACCGGGTGGGCGTCCGGCCGTGGGATACGCGCTGCTCAGCCGGAGGGTGGACCGATGATCGAGCACGCCTGCGGCGTCGACGACTGCTGAGATGGACTGGGCCGGATGGGCGTTGTTCGGGTTGGTCGCCACCGCGCTGCTCACCGCGGCGATGATCACCGCTCAGCTTGCCGGCCTCACCCGGCTCGACCTGCCCCTGGTGCTCGGGACCTTCGTCACCGCCGATCCCGACCGGGCCCGGGTCGTCGGGTTCTTCCTGCACCTGTGCGTCGGTCAGGGGTTCGCCCTCGGGTACGCGGGCACGTTCACCCTGTTGTACCGCGCCACCTGGTGGATCGGAGCGCTGCTCGGGATCGTGCACGTCGGGATCGCCCTGACGGTGCTCCTGCCGCTGCTTCCTGGTGTCCACCCCCGCATGGCGTCGCAGCGGGCGGGACCGGCCAGCACGGCGGTGTTGGAGCCGCCCGGGCTGTTCGCCCTCAACTACGGTGTCCAGACTCCCCTGGTCACGGTTGTCGTCCACGTCGTCTACGGGGTCGCTCTCGGACTGCTACTGCAAGCCAGGTGACCCGCCGCTCGTCGAGGAGCGGTCGCCGTGACTGGTGAGCGACCGATCAGCGACTACGGGCTGCTGGGCGACACGCGTACCGCCGCCCTGGTCGCGAGCGACGGCGCGATGGACTGGCTCTGCGTACCGCGATTCGACGGTGAGCCACTGTTCGGCCGGCTGGTCGGGGGCCCGGACGCGGGGACGTTCCGGGTCGGCCCGGCCGGGCCGGCCACGGTCGTCGAACGGCGGTACCGGCAGCACACCGCCACCTTGGAGACGACGTGGGCGGTGGGTGACGGCCGGCTCCGCCTCACCGAGGCGATGGTGGCCGAGGTCAGCGGGTGTCTGCTCCCCACGACACTGATCGTGCGACGGTTGTCGGCCGAGCAGGCAGCGGTCGAGGCCGTGGTGCAGTTCGATCCCCGCCTGGGCGCACGGCACCGCAGGCCACGGGTCCAGCACCGGCGGCAGACCCTGGTGTGTGAGTGGGGTGCACTGGCGGTTGCGCTGGACAGCACGCCCGCATTGAGGATCGAACCGGGCCGACCCACGCCGGTCACGGTCCGGCCGGGTCGTCCGGTCACCCTCGTCCTGGCCGTGGCCTACCGCGAACCGGTGATCCACGTCGAGCCCACGGCCGCCTGGGACCTGCTCGTCGAGGACGAGGCCCGCTGGCGCGCCTGGACCGCGGAGATCGACGAGCGGGTGCCGTTCCGGGAGCACGTCGCACGAAGCCTGCTCACGATGCGGCTGCTCACCTACTCACCCTCGGGAGCGCCGGTGGCCGCGCCGACCCCGTCGCTGCCCGAGGAGCCCGGCGGTGAACGTAACTGGGACTACCGCTACGTCTGGCCCCGCGACGCCAGCATCGGCATCAGCGCCTTCCTCAGCGTCGGCAAGGCCGACGAGGCCCAGGGCTTCCTCGCCTGGCTGCTGCACGCCAGCCGGCTGCAACGGCCGCGCCTGCCGGCGCTGCTCACCCTGCATGGCCGGCACGTACCGGCGGAACGGGAACTTCCCGGTTGGCCCGGCTACCTCGACAGCCGTCCGGTACGCCTGGGCAACGCCGCCGCCGGCCAGCACCAGCTCGACGGCTACGGCTGGGTGATCGACGCCGCCTGGGCGTTCGCCCAGACCGGACACCGCCTGTACACCGAGACGTGGCGGGCGGTACGCGGGTTCGCCGACGTGGTCGCCCGGTGTTGGCCGGAGCCCGACGCCGGCATCTGGGAGGTGCGGGAACCCGCCCAGCACGTCCACTCCAAGCTGATGGGCTGGCTCGCCTTGGACCGCGCTCTGGCCATCGCCGACACACACCCCCTGCCGGACCGTCAACGTCGACGCTGGCAGCGATCCCGGGATGCCATCGCCGCCGAGGTCCGGACGCGTGGCTTCGACCCGACGACGGGTAGCTACGTGCGCACCTACGGCTCCCCGGACCTCGACGCGGCGCTGCTCGTCCTACCGCTGCTCGGCCTGGACCGGGCCGAGTCACCCCGGGTACGCGGCACCATCGACGCCATCCGGGACGGCTGTCCGCCGGGGGTCCACTGCTCTACCGCTACCCGCCGGGGCGTGACGGCCTCCCCGGCGCCGAGGGCGCGTTCCTGCCCTGCTCGTTCTGGCTCGTTCAGGCCCTTGCCCGCACCGGGCGTCGCCGCGATGCCGTCGAGCTGTTCCAGGCCATGGTCGACCACGCGAGTCCCCTCGGCCTGTACGCCGAAGAGGTGGACCCGGCGACGGGCGCCCACCTCGGCAACTTTCCCCAGACACTGACCCACGCCGCGCTCGTCCAGGCCGCGCTCGCCATCCGCGACGCCCCGATGGTGTCTTCAGTATCGTGAACAGACCAGAGGCAACCGGTTGGGGCATCGAACCGCTTTCTGCTGCATGAGGTTCGACAAGGAGCGCACCGTGATGGTTGACCTTCGCGCCGGGCTGGTGGCGACGATGCTCGTCGTCACGATCGCTGGGTGCTCCGACAACGGCCGCACCGACGAGCCGCCAGATCGGACCGTCAGCGCGAGCCCGACACCGGTCCAGACCGACAGAGACCCGATCGCGAAACGGTTCCCGCGCCTCGGCGACTTCGTCGAAGCCCACTGGCAGGCGGCAACGGCCGGGGGCGAGAGCCGGGTCTCCGTACCGGGCCCGACCGACACACAGATCGAGGCACTGGTCGTGCTGCGACCCGACACCATCGCCACGATCCTCAAGGGCTACGAGTGGCAGCCCGCGCCACCCGGCTGGGAAGTGTCGCTGAGCGCCGAGCTGCGTCCGTTCCTGCCCACCGGTGGCACGTGGCAGGTCAGTGAGAAGTACGCCGAGGACGTGCGGACGGCACAGTACAACGGCACCGTCTACCTCGATGCCGGCAGCGGCACGGTCTTCCTACGGGTCATCGACAGTTGACCCAGCCGACGATGACGCGCCGATCGTGCGGGTAGGGTCCCGATCATGACCATCCCGCACCTGACCGCTGCCGACGGCACCGCCCTGCCGGCGATCGGACTCGGCACGTACCAGCTCAACGGTTCGGCGGGTGCCGAGGCGATCGGGCACGCGATCCGGGCGGGCTACCGGTTGCTCGACTCGGCGGTCAACTACGAGAACGAGGGCGCGGTGGGACGGGCGGCCCGGGCGGCCGGCGACGTGCGCGACGAACTGGTCGTCACCTCGAAGCTGCCGGGGCGGCACCACGACTACGACGAGGCGCTGACCACCATCGAGGAGAGTGTCTTCCGCACCGGCCTCGACCGGATCGACCTGTACCTGATCCACTGGCCGAACCCCAAGGTCGACAGGTATGTGCAGGCGTGGCGGGCGTTGATCGAGGCGCGCGAGCGGGGTCTGGTGCGGCACATCGGGCTTTCCAACTTCCTGCCCGAGCACATCGACCGGCTGGTCGCCGAGACCGGGGTCGCCCCGGTGGTCAACCAGATCGAGGTGCACCCGTACTTCCCGCAGCAGGAGGCGCTGGACTACCACCGGGAGCACGGCATCCTGGTGCAGGGGTGGAGCCCGCTCGGCCACGGCAACGACCTGCGACAGCACCCGGTGATCGCCGAGATCGCGGCCGCGCACGGCGTCAGCACCGCCCAGACGATCCTGGCCTGGCACGTGGCCCGCCAGGTGATCCCGCTGCCCAAGGCCGCGTCGCCGCAGCGGCAGGTCGAGAACCTGGCCGTCTTCGACCTCGCGCTCACCGACGCGCAGGTCGAGGCCATCACGGCGCTGGGCCGCCCGGCCGGGCGGCTGTCAGATCAAGACCCCGCGGTGTACGAGGAGTTCTGACCGACCCACCTCCCCTGCGCCGATCTTGCACTTTCGGTGGCGACATCTGAGGCGTCACAGCCCAAATCGACAACCGAAAGTGCAAGATCGGCGGGGTCAGGGTCGGGGGTCGGGGGTTCAGGCCAGGCCGCCGAGGGTCGGGTCGCTGATGCTGTCCTTGCCGTTCTCGACGTGGCCGGCGCAGCGGTACGCGAAGTCGGCGTCACCCGCGACGGCGACCGTCAGGTCGTACCAGCCGTGGGTGCGGGCCAGCGGCCAGGTGGCGCGCTCGGTGCGACCGGGGCGCAGCGACAGCGTGACGGGCCGGGAGTGGTACCCGTCCCGGACGGTCACCTCGACGCGCTTCGGCCCACGGTTGGTCAGCGCGAGCCCCATCTTGTCGCCCCGCTCGTCGAGGGAGGGCGTGATGTCGAGATCCGACCGGCCGCCGGCGAACCGCCGGAAGAAGCCGTTGGGCCCGTGCACCGACAGGTCGTACCCGGAGGAGGTTTTCCAGGTGTCGGCCAGGCGCTTGCCCGGCTCGACGGTGTAGCTGCGCGGCGCGGCCGTGCTGCCGCCCTCGCGGACCTGGAGGACCGCGGTGGCCCCGCCGGTGTTGCGGAACTCCATCCGGAACTCCCCGTCGCCCCGCCGTCCGTCGGCGTGCAGGGCGTACGGGATCGCCCGCGCCGGGCGTACGCCGCGCTCCTGCTTCGGCAGCCGTTGATCGACCGGCGGCACGGGCACCTCGTCGGGGTGCCGGACCAGGTCGGCGGGCTTGAAGTCGTCGGTGTCCGGCAGCTTGACGTCGTGCGACCGGTTCGGGTGCCGGAAGTCGAAGGCCGTGGTCAGGTCACCGACGACGGCGCGCCGCCAGGGGGTGATGTTCTTCTCGACCAGGTCCGGCCGGCCGTGCCCGAACCGCGTCTCCAGGAACTTGATCAGCGAGGTGTGGTCGAAGACCTGCGAGTTGACGTAGCCGCCGCGGGTCCACGGCGAGACGATGATCATTGGTACGCGGATGCCGAGGCCGTACGGGCCGGCCGGGTGGTCCGCGTCGCCGGGGAAGATCTCGTTGGTGGTCGGCACGGTCGACTGCCCGTGCTCGCGCGTCTGTGGCGGCGTCGGCGGGACCACGTGGTCGAAGAAGCCGCCCTCCTCGTCGTACGTGATGAACAGCGCCATCTTGCTCCACACCTCGGGGTTCGCGGCGAGGATGTCGATGACCTGCGAGATGTACCAGGAGCCGTAGGCCGGCTCCCAGTTCGGGTGCTCGGTGTACGCCTCCGGCGCGGTGATCCAGGAGACCTGCGGCAGGCGTCCCGCCTCGACGTCGGCCCGGAAGTCGGCCAGCAGCGCCTTCGGGTCGCGGCCCTGGGTGCGGATCTCGGTGCCGGTCTTGGCCCGGTCCGCCAGCGGGGAGCCGGGCTGCGCGTTCTGGTACTGGTCGAAGTAGAGCAGCGAGTTGTCGCCGTAGTTGCCGATGTACGGGTCGTTCGTCCAACCCCAGGAGCCGGCGGCGTTCAGGCCGGTGCCGACGTCCTGGTAGATCTTCCAGGAGATGCCGTTGCGCTCCAGCCGCTCCGGGTACGTCGACCAGTCGTAGCCGGCCTCGGCGTTGGTGATGACCGGGCCGCCGCCCTTGCCGTCGTTGCCGACCCAGCCGCTCCACATGTGGTAGCGGTTCGGGTCGGTCGGCCCCATCAGCGAGCAGTGGTAGCTGTCGCAGACGGTGAACGCGTCGGCCAGCGCGTAGTGGTAGGGCAGGTCCTGCCGGGTGTGGTACGTCATCGACGTGACGCCCTTGTTCGGCACCCACCCGTCGAAGCGGCCGTCGTTCCAGGCGGCGTGCCCGTCGTTCCAGCCGTGCGGAGGGTCCGGCAGGAAGGTCTGGCCAAGGTCCTTCACCTCGGGACGGAACGGCAGCAGCTCGTCGGCGCCGTCGGGCTGGTGCCACACGTCCCTACCCGACGGCAGTGTCGCCGGATGGGGGTCACCGAAACCGCGTACGCCGCGCATCGTGCCGAAGTAGTGGTCGAAGGAGCGGTTCTCCTGCATCAGGATGATCACGTGCTCGACGTCGTTGATCGAGCCGGTCCGGTTGTTCGCCGGGATGGCGAGCGCCTTGCTGAGGTCCAGCGGGAGCGCCGCGCCGATCGCGGGAACTCCCATCGCCTTGAGAAACGTACGCCGATCCACCGTGCCCATAACTCCGCCTTTGTGTGCTCTGATCGAGAAACTGGCGACCGGACGCTATCGAGGGCGGGTTGACGGCAGATGACCATAATTGGGCCGGACGGGAGCCCTCCGACGTACCGTGAGATCGTGCCGACGAGAGACGTACTCACCAAGGCTGACCTCGCCGAACTACGCCGCACGGCCCTCGGGACGGCCGACCCGCTCGGTGTCGCGGCCGATCTCGCCGAGGCGGTCGAGCAGGGCCGGTTGGAAGACCCGGACGACGCCGGTGACGCGCTGACCCTGGCCGCCGAGATCGCCCGGATCAGGGCCAGGACCGAGGCCGCCCTGCGGTACGCGGACCAGGCGCTGGCGGCGTACCCCTCGGCGGACGATCCCCGCGCGGGTGTTGCCCGCGCGCTGCGGGCCCGGGTCATGTTCCAGGCCGGCGGCCGTGACGACGAGGCGGTGGCGGAGCTGACCGCGCTGCGTCCGCTGCTGCTCACGCAGCCCGACGTGCCCGCGTACCTGAGCGCGGCGCTGGACGCCGCCGGTCGGTCGGCGACCGCCGAGACGTGGCTCAGCGAGGCCGTCGACACGCTGCTCGGCGAGCGCGACACCACCGCCGATCCGGAGGTCGGTCCGCCGGACGCGCCCGGCGTGCTGTTCTTCCTGCTGCAACAGCGCCACCGGATACGACGGAACCTCAACCTGCCGCACGACCGGCAGGACGACCTGGCCGACCGGCTGGAGAACCAACTCGTCCGCCAGGCCTCGGAACGCCAGGGCGGCACGTCGGATCTGCTGCTCTGGCCCCGGGACGAGTTCGACCGTCTGCTCGCCGCGCATCCCGAGCTGATCGAGTTGTACGGGCCGGACTGGGACGCGCACCGGGCGCGGCTGGAGAAGGAGCTGGTACGGCTGACCGGCGCCGGCCGAACCGGTCTGGGCGTGTTCCGGGCGACCGTGGCCGGCCTGGACGTGTTCGCCCGTGGGCGCGACGGCGACCCGACCGACGCCGCGATCCGGGCCGGCTACGCGGCCGAGGTGTCGGCGCGGCCCGCCGCCCGGGTGCCCTGGCCGCCGGAGCGCAACGACGCGTGCTGGTGCGGATCGGGCCTGAAGTACAAGAAAGACTGCCTGCCACGGTCGCGAAGCTGAGCGGCGACTCCGCTACCGATAGCCTCCATGCCTGGATCACCGAGATCCGCCATGGCCGGAGGAGTCGCCGAATGTTCGAAGAGTTCCAGGGCATCCCCGCCCATCCGCTCGTGCTGCACGCCGCGGTCGTGTTCGTGCCGCTGCTGGCGCTGCTGGCGATCGCGTACGCGCTCGTCGCGCCGATCCGCCCGCACACGCGCTGGGTGCTGGGTCTGCTCGCGGTGGGCGCGCCGATCTGCGCGCTGCTGGCGAAGCTCACCGGGGACGCCTTCTTCGAGCGGTTGCGCTCGGCGAACCGGGTCACGCCGGAGTTCGTCCCCAAGCTGGAGGCGCACCAGGACTTCGGCGACATGACCCTGTACGCGGCGATCGCGCTGGGTGTCGTGGCGCTGGCCCTGGTCCGCTTCGTCCCGCCGCGCGCCACCGAGGGCGTACCCGCCAGTCGGGCGGTGACCGTGGCGTTGCAGGTGCTGACGGTGGTGGCCGCCGCCGTCGCCGTGTACTACGTGGTCCGCACCGGCGACTCGGGCGCGAAGGTGGTCTGGGAAGGTCAGTGACGTGCAGCGGGGGCGCGGTCCGACCGGAGTCGGGCCGCGCCCCCGCGATGACGGTCAGCCGGCGTGGTACGCCCGGATGACTGTCTGCTCGATGCCGCTCCCACCGTTCGCGGCGGCCTTCACCCGCAGCGAGACAGCCTGCCCGGAGGCGGCCTTCGGCAGGTCGAACCGGTAACTGTCACCGCTGCCGGTGACCCGGGACGGCTTCCAGGTGACGCCGTCGTCGGTCGAGGTCCAGACCTGCATCGACGTCACCTTCTGCGCCTTGACGCCGTGCGCCTGCCGGACGGCCAGCTCGGCGGTTCCGCCGACGGTGTGGTTGTCGTGGTCCATGGGCAGCGCGTAGTCGACCGCGAGCAGCGGCAACGGCACCCTCCCGGTCCCCTCCGGTCCGGCGGAACGGAACGACCACGACGTGGTGACCTTCGTGGAGATCGGCAGGATGAGGCTGGTGTCGACGTCCAGGGTCACCCGGTAGTCGGCCGCCGACTGCGGCACCGTGAAGTCGGCGACCGGCCGATCGCGTTCCTCGACCAGCTTGCCGTTGCGGTACAGCGACAGCGTGCGCTTCAGCCCGATGGCCTCGCCCTGGATGCAGTCGGCGCGCTGGTGCTGATCGGTCAGCGACACCATGTCGACGTGCAGGTTGCCCCGGGTCCGCGACGGCGGGCTGGCGCAGCTCCAGCCCTCACCGGCCGGGTCGTCGTACCAGTCGGAGTGCAGCGGCTGCCGCGCCCACACCTTGGACTGCCGGCTGCCCGGCAGGTACTGGCGCGGCGCCTCCAGGGCCGGCAGTCCGCCGTAGGCGCCCTGGTCGGCCCAGACGATCTCCGGCGAGAGGTAGGACGTCCGGTTCGGTGGCATGGGACCCTCGTACGTCTGGGTCACCGGCACCCCGTCGGCAGTGTCGCCGACGCGGACCAGCCCGGTGTACATCTCCGGCGAGTCGGTCTGGTGGAACCGCTCGTCGAGGCGGGCCAGCCGGGCCTGCTCGGCCCTGGTCACCCGGAACGACGGGTCGGCCGGCACACCGGCGGCGTACTCGTGCACGATGTTGTACCGGTACGGCTTCGCGGTGCCGGCCGGCGCGTCCATGTTGACGGCTGCCCAGGTGCGGCGCGAACCGATGGTGGGCTTCGGGATCGCCACGCTGCGGACCGCCGCCGCCACCCCGAACCCGCTGATCTGGTGCCACCAGGGCAGGCCGTTCACCGCGGTCTGGAAGGTGGTGACGTCGGTCCGGGTGGTCTTGGTGGCCACCCCGTCGACGGTTGCCGTGACCGGCTTCGCCTGCGCGGGGTCGAGGGTCACGGTCCGGGCGCCGCGCACGTCCAGGTCACCGGCCGCGGTGAGGGCCATCTCCTCTACGTCGCTGTCCACGTAGTAGGCGACCGAAGCCCCCAGCACCGAGTATCGACCGGCCGGCACCCGCAGCGTGAAGGTCTCGCCGGGCGTGCCGCTGTCCCCGCCGTAGAACAGCAGCGGATCGGTGAGGTTGGCGACCATGAGGTTCACCCAGGTCTCCGCCCCGTCCCGTAGGCCGGGCATCGGCTTGGTGTGGACCGTCAGGTCGTAGCTGGGCTGCTCGACGTAGAAGCTCACCGGGGTGGTGGCGACCACGTTGCGGCCGGTGCGGGCGGTGACGGTGGCCAGGTAGAGGCCCGGCCGGTTGGCCAGCGCCGCACGGTTGATCCGCAGCGTCGCCGCCGCCGTCGCGCCCCGCTTGAGGGTCACCCGGTTCGTCGACAGCGACGCCGCGCCGCGCGGCACGGGCTGGCCGTCGTGGTTGACGATCGCCACGTCGAGGTCGAGAACCGTCGTGGCCGGGGTGGACGCGCCGGTCCAGCTCAGCTTCGTCTCGCTGGTCCCGGACTGCGGGTACGTGAACGTGCCGAGGTTGACCACCGGCTGGTCGCTGGTGGGGCCGCCGAGGGCACGGGCCGCGTTGAGGCGGCCGGCTCCGATGGCGTACGGGTCGATGCCGGTCAGCGGGTCGGACGCGCCGACGAGGGCGGCCTTGAGCTGTGTGCCCGTCCAGTCGGGGTGCCGCTGGGCGAGCAGCGCGGCGGCGCCGGCGACGTGCGGCGTCGCCATCGAGGTGCCGCTGAGCGACTCGTAGTACCTGTCGATCGGGTCCTGGAGGTTGGTGCCGGCGGCGCGGGCCGCGACGATGTCGACGCCGGGCGCGACGAGTTCCGGCTTGGCCGCGTGGTTGTTGATCAGCGGTCCTCGGCTGGAGAAGTCGGCGAGCTTGTCGTCACGGTCGACCGCGCCGACGGTGAGGGCGCTGGCCGCCGAGCCGGGCGAGGAGATCTGCGCGCCGCTGTTGCCGGCCGCGATGACGAACAGCGTGCCGGTCTGCCGGCTCAGGGCGTCGACGGCGAGCGAGAGCGGGTCGCTGCCGTCGTCGGCCTCGCCGCCGCCGAGGCTCATGTTGATCACGTCGGCCCGGGTGGACGCCCACTCCATGCCGGCGATAATGCCGGAGTCGGCACCGGAACCGTGGTCGTCGAGGACCTTGCCGATCACCAGCTTGGCGTCGGGCGCGACGCCACGACGCTGGCCGTGGGAGGCCGCGCCGGTGCCGGCGATGGTCGACGCGACGTGCGTACCGTGGCCGTTGTGGTCGACGGCGTCCCCGCCCTCGGTGGTGAAGTCGGCCCGCTCGGCGACCCGACCAGCCAGGTCCGGGTGGCTGTAGTCGGCGCCGGTGTCGAGCACCGCGACGCGGGCGCCCTCACCGGTGTAGCCGGCCTTCCAGGCGTCGGGCGCGTCGATCTGGGCCAGGTTACGGTCCAGGCCGGCGGGCTTCGCGCCGGCGGGCAGGGCGGTGGCCCGGACCTTGCGGTCGAGCCAGACCTTCTTCGCCCCGGCGAGCAGCGAGTTGGTCGCCAGCTTCGCGGTGGCCGGGCTCTTCTTGGGTACGTGTCCGGCCACCGCGCCGATGCTGGACAGCGTCCGCACGTCGCCGAGCGCGGCAACCCGGGCGGAGGCGGTGGCGGGCTGCACGATGACGGGCAGCTCGGTGGTGTTCTCGTCGTCGTACCCGTCGGCGATCAGCGCGGTGACGTCGAAGAGGTCGGGGTCGAGGACCGGGCCGATCTGGGACGCGACGCGGGCGGGGAGGACGTGCAGGTGACCGTCCGGGCCGCAGGTCTGCCGGATCACGGCGTTGGCGTCGGCCGGTCGGATCGTGGCCTGCGGGCATCCGGTGCCGGTGCTCCGCACGGTCACCACGTCGCCGGTCAGCAGGGTGACGGTGTGGGTCCTGCCGTCCGTGGAGGTGCGGGGTGTGTCGGTGCCGGCGATACCGCCGGGGCCGGCTGTGGCGGTGCCGCCGGGCACGGCGGTCAGCGCCGTGGCCGTCATGGCGACGGCCAGCAGCCAGCGTGTCTTCCTGAGCATGTCGCTCCTGTCTCATGTGGACAAATGGCGCCTCTTGGGCGACATTTGCAAGATCATAGGTCCGTATAGCGGATCTTCGGCAGGTCGCGGCGAGGGTTTTTTCGTCCGCCGTGACAACGTTTTCCGCCATGTGTCGACGGCCTACCCAGTTCGGTGTCGATTCGATTACGGCCCCTGTCCCGGGCCGGAAAACGGCCGATGCCGGCCACCCGAAGGGATCGACGCCGACGTCCACCCGCACCTAGCATGGCGACGAATGGATCTTCGCGATTGGCCCTGCCGAGACCCGGCAACCGGCCCGACCGAAGGGAGACGCGCATGCGTCGACCCCGCCATCTGGCACTTCTCAGCGTCGGCGTGTCCGGCGCACTGGTCCTGAGCGCGACACCGACACCGGCAGCCGCCCAGCCCACCGCACCCGCGCCCACCGGCATCGTGGTGGCCGACGGCATGACCCAACCGGTGTTCTCGCTCGCCGACGCCATCGAGGAGCGGGTGTACGTCCAGACCCCGGTGGACACCGACCACGACGGCCGCCCCGACCAGGTCGCCATCGACATCTCCCGACCCCGGGAGACCGCCACCGAGGGCTTCAAGGTGCCCGTCATCTTCGAGCACAGCCCGTACCGCAAGGGCACCTGGGGCGACGTGCCGTACCCGAGCGTGCTCGTCGACGAGCTGCCGCAGAACGGCCGGACCGACCACTCCGGGCGGCGGGCGCTCGACGCCGACGCCCAGCGCGCCCAGGCCAAGGCCAACCTGCCCGGCTCGCTGGACGACTACTACGTGCCGCGGGGGTACGCGGTGGTGCTCGGTCAGAGCGTCGGCACCGGCGACTCGGACGGCTGCCCGACAAGCGGCGACCAGGCCGAGACGCTCGGCACCAAGGCCGTCATCGACTGGCTCAACGGCCGGGCCAGGGGGTACGACGCCAACGGCGCCCCGGTGACCGCCGGCTGGACCACCGGCGCGGTGGGCATGACCGGCGTCTCCTACAACGGGACGCTGCCCAACCAGGTGGCCACCACCGGGGTCAAGGGCCTGAAGACCATCGTGCCGGTCTCGGCGATCAGCAGTTGGTACGACTACTACCGGGCCAACGGCCTGGTGGTCGCGCCCGGCACCTTCCAGGGCGAGGACCTCGACATCCTGGCCCAGTACACGGCCGGGCAGGCGCGCGCCGAGGGGCCCTGCGCCGACGAGCTCGCGCAGATCACCAGGGAACAGGACCGGATCACCGGCGACTACTCCACGTTCTGGCAGGACCGCGACTACCTCGACGCCCGTGACGTCCAGGCCAGCGTCTTCGTCGTGCACGGCCTCAACGACTGGAACGTCAAGACCGAGCACTTCGCCGGTTGGTGGGACGAGTTGGCCAAGCGCCACGTGCCGCGCAAGATCTGGCTGCACCAGGGTGGGCACGGCGGGCCGGGCAGCAGCGCCTCGGTGACCCTGCCGGACGGCCGCACCTGGACGTACAAGCAGACGGAGAACCGCTGGTTCGACTTCTGGCTGTGGAACGTGCGCAACGGCATCATGGACGAGCCGACCGCGGTGCTCCAGCGCGAGGACCGCGTCTACACCACGTACGCCAACTGGCCCGACCCGGCCGCGCGCGAGGTCGGGCTGCGGTTCGCCGCCACCGACGCCACCGCGCCCGGCACGCTCACCACGGGCAAGCCGCCGAAGGCACGTGTCGAGCAGAGTTTCGTCGACGAGGGACGGACGATCCACCCGGACACCCTGGTGGCCGACCCGGACACGGCCAGCGCCAACCGGCTCGCCTACCGCTCCCCCGCGCTCGCGCAGAGCGTCCGCATCTCGGGCCGACCGGAGATGCGGTTGCGGATGGCGATCGACAACAAGCCGGACGCCAACCTCACCGCGTACCTGGTCGACTACGGCCCGGCCGGGTCGACCGCCGCGCCGACAGTGGTGACGCGCGGCTGGATGGACCCGCAGAACCGCGTCAGCGCCGCGCGCACCGCGCCGGTCAAGCAGGGCAAGCTGTACGACTACCGGTGGACCATGGAGCCGAAGGACTACGTGTTCCCGGCGGGTCACCGGATCGGCGTGGTCGTCTTCTCCAGCGACCAGGAGTACACGCTGCTGCCGTTGGGGGGCACCGAGTTGCGGGTCGCCCCGAACGACAGCGAGCTGCGGCTGCCCGTGGTTGGCGGGCGGGGCGTACTCGGCTTCTGATCGGCTCCGTCAAGGGGTGGGGCGGTTCGACGACGCGTCGGGCCGCCCCACCCGGGTCTGTTCGGCTAACGGCTCTGTGGTGGCGGGCACACCCTCTAAAGCATCCTAGGAAGATAGCCCATCGCGGCTCCGGGCCCGGTGCCGCAGCCGGCCGGGCCCCCACCACGGGGCCCGGCCCTTGTGCTGTCGTCGTCATTTTTCCACCAACTGCGGCACGTATTGACAACTTTCGACATCAGGGTGAGGCTTGGACCGCAGAGAGCGCTCTCTCGCGCCGGCCCCACCGGGCCGCCACCAGTCTGGCCAGGGAATTACTCCGCTGTCTTCGGCGGCGGCACCGGAGTTGCCCCCTGACCCGTCCCCCGAACAGGAGTCACACGATGGACAGGGCCGCACCCCTCTCCCACCGCCGGCTACGCCTCACCGTGGCGATCGGCGCCCTGCTGACGCTCCTCGGCACGTACCTGGCCTGGACCACCGACCGGGCCGACGCCGCCCCGGTCGCCAACGTCATCCGGGTCGCCGAGTTCCCCGCCGACTGCACGTACAGTCACCGGCTGCCCGACGACCCGATCGTCTTTCCCGGGCTGCCCGGGGCCTCACACATGCACAGCTTCTTCGGCAGCAAGGCGACCAACGCCACCACCACCCTGCCCGACCTGGTGAAGTCGACCACCACCTGCAACCCGGCGGTGGACGTCTCGTCGTACTGGGTGCCGACCCTGTACCGCGACAACGTCGCGGTGGAACCGGCCATCGCCACCTTCTACTACCTCGGTGAGGGTGTGCGCTCCGACGTCGTCGCCAACACCCAACCGTTCCCGCAGGGCCTGCGACTCGTCGCCGGCAACGCGAAGGCCACCGGGCCGAACGACAGCATCGCCCGCTGGTCCTGCCTGCACGCCGGTCAGGTGCCACCGTCGAAGGACTTCGTCAACTGCCCGGCCGGCACCATGCTGGAGTCGTATCTGGACTTCCCGCAGTGCTGGAACGGCCGCGACCTGGACTCCGCGGACCACAAGAGCCACCTGGCGTACCCGGTGAACCAGGCCTGCCCGAGCACCCACCCGGTGCACGTGCCGAAGTTGCGGCAGGTGCTGCGATACCCGGTCAGCGGCGACCCGTCGCACTTCCGGCTCGCGTCCGGGCCGGGCTACACCATGCACGGCGACTTCTTCAACGCCTGGCCGACGGCGGAGATGGCCCGCCGGGTCCAGGACTGCATCCGTCCGGTCATCAAGTGCGGCCACGACGGTCGACCGGTCTGAGTCGTCGCACCCGGGAGGGGCGGTCCGGTGCTGCCGGGCCGCCCCCGCTTCTCGCACGCGGTTCCGGAAGGAGGAGGCATGCGCGCACACGTCACGCTGCTCGTGACGGCGATGCTCGTCGCCGGCTGCGCCGGCGGGCCGTCGAGCACCCCGGACGCCGCCGCGCCCACCACTCCCGCGCCGACGACGGCCACCCCGTCGGACAGCTCCTTCAGCCCGACCGACATCGCCTGGCTGCAACTGACGGCGGCGATGACGCAACGCCTGCAACCGGTCCTGGACCTGGTGCCGACCCGCACCACCGACCCGGCGTGGCGACGGCTGGCCGTCGAGGTGCAGGCCAGCAACCGGGCCGACCTGACCCGCTCCCTCGACCTGCTGGGCGAGGCCGGAGCGCCGACGACCAACCCGCACGAGGGTCACGACATGCCCGGCATGATCACCGCCGACGAGTTGGCCGCGCTGCGGTCGGCCACCGGGACGCCGTTCCAGCGACGGCTCGCCACGCACCTGCGGGCGCACCTCGCGCAGGCCGTCAAGATCGCTGCCGCTGAGCAGCGGGGCGGCGTCCAGCCGGAGACGACGGCACTGGCCGCAGCCGTCATCCGAGCCGGCGACGCCGACCTCGCCCGCCTCGACCAGCTCGACCGACCAGCAGGAACACGCCCGCCCGCCGGACCGTACGGTCCGGCCCCGGCGCCGCGCCCTCAGCTCACCAGCAGTCGGGCGATCGTCGCCGGCTCCGCGAGGTGCGGGAAGTGGCTACCGGCCAGCACGGTGACCTCGATCTCCGGCAGGGCTTCCGTCAGCCAGGCCAGGTAACGGGCCGGCGGCTCGGACGAGGTGACCCAGCGGTAGGGAATCCCCCGCTCGGCAATGGACCGCAGATCGCGGGACCGCTCGGCCGCGATGCCCTCGTCGGAGGAGTGCAGGACCTCGCCCCAGTAGCCCAGCAGGAGGTCCGGGCGGGGGTCGGTCGCGGTGGTGACGATCTCGCGCGCCTCTGCCGGCAACGACTCGATGCCCATGCCGGCCAGCATGCGGTCCCACACCTGTCGCCACTGCGGGCCGCGCAGCGTCGGCTCGGCCTGGCGTACGGCGACGCCGAACGGGCCGGGCAGCAGGATCTGGTCCAGGTTCACCACACCGCGCACCGGATAGCGCGCCGCGTAGGTCGTGGCGACCACCGCGCCCACCGAGTGCCCCACCACGACCGGCGTGGCGAGACCCGCCTCGGTCACCTGGTTGTGCACGACCTCGGCGACCTCGGCCATCCGGTAGGAGTCCCGCCGGGGCGCGTCGCCGTGCCCGGGCAGGTCGAGGGCGAGGATCTGGCGGTCCGGGTCGATCGCCGCGAGTTCGCGCCGCAGCGGGCCCCACTGTCGCCTGTCGTACGTCAGGCCGTGCACCAGGACCAGCGGTGCTCGGGTGTCGTCGTCGTTCACTGCCGTGCCTCTCTCGGGTTCCGGTCATCTCGGCGGCCTGCCCGCAGCGAGCCGATGGTCAGGTCCAGGGCGGCCTCCAGGTGGTCGACCTTCCCGGTGGAGAGCAGCAGCAGGACGCCGCCCTGGATGCCGGCCAGGAGTGCCGCGGCGGCGCGCTCGGCGTCCACCTCGGGGGCGATGTCACCCGTCGACTGCATGTGCCGGATGCCGTCGGTGATCTTGTCCTGCCAGCGCCACATCAGCCCGGTCACGATCGCCTGGGCCCCCGGCGCCCGTCGGCCCGTCTGACCGAGCAGGCCGTTGAGCGGGCACTTCACGCCCTGCGCGAGGTAGCGCTCGATGAGCCGGTCGCGCCACGCGTGCCAGGCCGGCCAGGACGTCAGGTTGCTGAGCATCGGCTCCTGGTCGATGAGCACCTGGTCGGCCTCGTGCTGGGCCACCGCGAGCAGCAGCCCCTCCTTGCCGTCGGGGAAGTAGTGGAAGAGTTGGCCCTTGCTGGTGCCGGTGTGGGCCATCACATCCTCCAGGCGTACCTCGTCGACGCCGTGCTCACGGATCTCGGCGGCGGCACCGGCGACGATCCGTGCCCGGGTCGCCTCGCCCTTGCGGGTCAACGCACGAGTCATGGCCCCACCATAGCCCGGCTTTGGACTTGCGGGTCCATTTTTGGCGAGCCAGGGTCGGTGACGCGCGGTCCGCTCCGGGCCCCGCACAGCGACCAGGAGGACGCGACGATGAACCAGTACCACCTGCTCGGAAGCTCCGGCCTGCGGGTGAGCCGACTCGCACTGGGCACCATGAACTTCGGCGTCGACGGCTTCCACGCCGCGTACGGCAAGACCGAGGAGGAGTCAGAGCCGATCTTCCGACAGTATCTGGAGGCGGGCGGGAACTTCGTCGACACGGCGGACTTCTACACCGCCGGCGAGAGCGAGAAGATCCTCGGCCGCCTGATCGACCGTGCCGGCGTGCGGGAACGGCTCGTCCTCACCACCAAGTTCACCTACAGCGTCGACCCGGGCGACCCGAACGCCAGCGGCAACGGTCGCAAGCACATCATGCGGGCCGTCGAGGCGTCGCTGCGCCGGCTCGGCACCGACTACATCGACCTGTACCTGCTGCACACCTGGGATCGGATCACGCCGGCCGAGGAGGTCGTACAGACCCTCGACGACCTGGTCCGGGCCGGCAAGATCCGGTATGCCGGGCTGTCCGACGTGCCGGCCTGGTACGCGGCCCGCGCACAGAGCTACGCCGAGGCGCACGCCCTGACGCCGATGATCAATATCCAGCTCCCGTACTCCCTGGTGGTGCGGCACATCGAGGCGGAGTTCACCGCGATGGCCCAGACCCTGGGCATGGGCATCACCGCGTTCAGCCCGATCGGCGGCGGCCTGCTCAGCGGCAAGTACCGCCGCAGCAGCGAGGGCCTCAGCGGGACGGGCCGGCTGACCACCCCCAACGCGGGAGGCCGGGGGATCAGCCCCGACGACTGGAAGGTCATCGAGGCCCTGGAGGAGGTCGCCGTCGACCTGGGTCGCCCGATGGCGCAGGTCGCGATCAACTGGGTGGTCACCCAACCGGCCGTCGGCTCGGTGATCATCGGGGCGAGCAGCGCCGAGCAGGTCGCCAGCAACTTCGGCGCGCTCGACTTCGAGATCCCGGCCGACGCCCGACGCCGCATCGACGAGGCCAGCGCTCCGAACCTCGGGCTGCCGTACGGCATGTTCACCCCGCAGTACCAGTCCTGGCTGGTGAGCCCGGGCCTCTCCATCGGCGACAAGCCGGCCGGCTACGCGCCGCCGATCGTCAACGCGCCGCCGGTCGTCAACGCGCCGCGGTAGCACCTGCCTGACGTGGTGTGCCGTAGCGGAGCGGCGCCTCTGCGGCACACCGTCGGTCAGCCGCCGACGGCAGCGTTGTCGGCCGTCGGTGCCGGCTCGCCCTCGTAGAGGTCGACGTAGAGCTGGAGTACGTCGGCGGCCCCGTCGCCGAGCGCGGTGAGGTCGAGGGTGTTGTGGCGGACGCCCAGCGACTCGGGCAGCGCGTACACCCGCAGGTCGATGCCGTTGGCCCGTGCGATGCGGCGCGGCACCCGCACCGCCGCGGTGGCGTCCACCACCGTGTCGAGCGGACTGATCGCCACCGCCGCGCTCAGCAGGCCGGTCCGTCGGGGACGGCGTGACAGCGACCGCACGATCGTCAGGTACCGCGTGACGGCCGCGAGGGAGTAGCCGCGCGCGGTGAGCCGATCGGGCAGGATGCGCCGCCCGTACAGCGTGATGAGTGGCCGGACCGCGAAGGCCGGCGCCTGTCCGGGGCCGAAGAACGGCGACAGCACCAGCAGCCGTCGCACGACGTCCCCACGGACCTGGGCCAGCCAGGTGGCCAGCACCGCGCCACCCGAGATGCCCACGACGCCCACCTCGTCCCCCAGGCCCGCTGCGACCGTGAGGGCCTGCGCGGCGTACGACGTCAGCTCGCCGGTCTCGATCCGGTGGTGACCCGGCCGATCGACCATGCCGTGGCGCGGCGCCCGCGGTATCCACACGTTGTAGCCCCGGGCGAAGAACACCTCGGCCAGCTCGTCGTGCTGCTCCGGCGCCATGGTGTAGCCGTGCAGCAGCAGGACGGCCCTGCCGGTACGCGCGCCGTGGCTCAGCAGGCGACTGCGCGACTCCGGCCGGACCTGCGCATCCGCGGCCTCCGCCGCCGTGATGCTCCGAGCGGCAGCGGTGGCGGCGTCGAAGTCGAGCGGTGACGCCGGTGCGAGCCGCAACTCCCGGCGCCCCAGCGGCCAGAGGTATAGCCCGCCGACCGCCGCCGCGACGAGCGCCGTCGCGCCGACGAGAAGGGCGATGAACTGCGGCATGGGCAGATCCTGGCAGGAGGTGACGTCGGGACGGCCGCGGGGGCGCGCCCCGGTGACCCGGGGCGCACCCGAAGCGACTACACCGTCTCCGCCAGCGGAGCGCTGTCGACCGGCGGAGCGCTGTCGACCGGCGGAGCGCCGTCGACCGAACGGGCCGCCTCGTTCGGCGGCGCGAACAGCACGCGGGCGCGCAGCTGCCGGAAGCCGGTCCGTTCCAGCTCGGCGAGCACCGCGACGCGGTAAGCGTCCACGTCGGCGATGACCTCTCGGGCGCCTCCGGCGGCGAGTACCCGGACCGCCTCGGCCAGCAGCTCACCGCGCGCCGCGTCGTCGAGCAGGCCGAGGTAGGCAAGGAGTGGATAACAGGCGTCGCCGGCCGTGCCGACCAGGCCCACCGGCCGTCCGTCCGCCACGCCGACGCGCCAGTCGTCGGTGGACTCCCCCAACCAGGCCAGCGGATCGGTGGCCAGGTCGACGCCGCTGACGGCGCGCGCGATCTCCGCGCCGGTCAGGACGTCCGGCTCGGCGACCCGGGCGACCAGGGTGTTGATCTCGGCCACGTCGACGGGTGGACGGAACGTGTAGCGGCCGGAGGTCGTCGGCAGGGGCGTACCCGTCCACGAGCAGCGCAGCCGCTCACCCACCTCGACCAGGCCGGCGAGCCGGGCTGCCTCCATCGGCGCGGTGACCACGGCCAGCACCTCGGGGCGACGTCGCCAGTGCGCGGGCAGGGCCGCGTAGTACCGACCGGGACCTCCCAGCGCCTCGTGGGCGGTGCGCAGCAGCGCGGCCCCCACCTCCGGCTCGGCGGCCAGGTCGAACCGCTCCAGCCACGCAGCGCCCACCGCGCCGGGTGGGAGGAGCCAGGCCGCCCGGCCGACGACCCGGCCGCCGCGCAGGGCGACCCAGGTGGTCTCGGGTCGGTAGCCACCGCCGGCGATGCCGTCGGCGTACGGGATCTGCCGCAGTTGAGGCAGCGGATCGGTCATGGAGTCGAACAGGTTTTCCTCGCCCGCGACGAGCGGGCGGATGACCAGACTGGTCATGGCGGACCTCCGGGAAGCGCGCGCCCCGGCTCAGATCCGCGTGGACGCCGGTACGCGGAGGGGGCGCAGAACATCGGACATTGTTCTGACCTCCTCTCGGCTTGACGGCGTGCAGCCACCCTACTTGAGGCGTTCTCGGCGTTCAACGCCCCCGCGTCACAGTGTCGGGTTGGTCTGCGCGCCGCGCTGGTGGGCGTGCCCGTCGGCGACGGCGATCCCGGCCAGGATCAGCGCCGCCAGGCCGGTCACGGCGACCGGCGGGAGCAGGACGCTGGGCAGCGCCGCCACCGCCATGACCAGCGCGCCGATGAACAACATCTGGCAGCGCGGCGCGGACTGGTACCGGCGCTCCAGGTAGCTGCGGCCGATCAGGAACAGCACCGGACCACCGAAGATGATGGCCGCCAGAGCCCAGTCGATGGGCGGGTGCGGGTCCTCGATGACCTGCCCGAAACCGACGGCGGTGCAGATGATGCCACCGACGATGAGCAGCAGGCTGTAGCTCGCCAGCCGGGAGAGTTGCAGGCCCTCCCCGGCGGGGCTGCCGCTGGCCTGCCTGCCCGGCCCCACGTGGTAGAAGTAGAGCCGCCAGAACGAGACCGTGGAGACGAACGCGGCCACGAGGACGATGGTCCGCTCGGCCGAGAAACCCGGGAAGCTGACGGCGGCGCCGGCTTCGAGCACCACCTCGGCCAGCGCGATCATGAAGAACTGGTTGTACCGCTCCGCGAGGTGCACCTCGGACACCGAGACCAGGCTGGCGATCGGCGCACGGCCGATCCGCGGCACCGGCCAGTTGGTGCCCGCGCCGACGAGTTCGATGGCGAGCGCGAGCGTCCAGAAGACGCCGCGGCCGAGGCCGCCGTCGAGGCCGCCACCGATCCAGAGCACGCCGGAGACCGTGTGCCAGGCCAGCACCCGGTACGAGAACACCTGCGCCGGATCACCCCGTAGGGCGAACACCAGGTAGAGCGATCTGCCGAGCTGGATGACGACGTACGTGCAGGCGAAGATCGTGCCGCGCTGGCCGAACGCCTGTGGCAGCGACACCGCCAGCACCAGCGTGCCGAACATCGTGGCGAGCAGGAGGACCTGGAGGTCCACGCGGCGAGGGTCGTAGGTGCTGGCCAGCAACGCGTTCAACGACCAGATCATCCACATCGCGGTGAAGAACAGCAGCGTCTGCCCCGCCTCGGACAGCAGCGTGTGCCGGACGATGGTCAGGTCGTCCGCGACCCGCCCGGCGAGACGGGCGAGCGCGAAGACATAGACGATGTCGAACAGCAGCTCCAGGACGGTCGCCGATCGCGGACTCGTGCTGTCGGCCAGCCCGCGCATCCAGGTGCGCGTCAACATGGCCGCACCCCCTCGTACCGGTTAAGGGAACTTTATCCCGGTACGCGCGGTCGTCATGCCGGATCGCCCACGGTGGGCTCGACGTGGTCGCGCCACGAGTGCCGGGGCTCGTAGCCCAGGACCCGCCGTGCCTTGTCGATGCTGAGCAGGGTCTCGTGCTCGCCGAGCTCCCGGCGGATCTCGACACCCGGGTAGACCTCGGCCAGCAGGCTGGCGCTCGACCGGGACATGACCGTGTCGGCGTTGGCGATGATGAAGACGTCCGCGCCCGGCCGGTCGTACGCGAGCGCCCGCTCGACCGCCTGGGCACCGTCGCGGGAGTCGATGTAACCCCACAGGTTCCACCGCCGGGCTCGCGGGTCGGCGTCGAACGACGGGAACGGCGCGTAGTCCTCGACGTCCATCACGTTGGAGAACCGCAGACCCACCATGACCAGCTCCGGGTCCCAGCGGCAGAAGTGCCGCGCCATCTCCTCCTCCAGAGCCTTGTTCAGCGAGTACGTCGACTCGGGCCGAGGCGCGTACTCCTCGTCGACAGGCGCGTACGGCGGCGGGGTGTCGAACGGGAGCCCGAGCACGGTCTCGCTGGACGCCCACACCACCCGCCTGATGCCGGCGGCCCGCGCGGCGGCGAAGACGTTGTACGTCGCGGCGGAGTTGTTCGCGAACGTGGCCGCGTTCGACATCAGCCCGGGCGCCGGGACGGCGGCCAGGTGCACGATCGCCTCGACGCCCCCGGCGTGCTCGTCGGCGCCCCCGGTGAACGCCTCGACGACCTGCCCGTAGTCGGTCAGGTCGACGAGGAGGAACTCCCCGTCGACGTCACGGGGGTCACGGCCGCCGACGCGGTCCACGGCCAGCACGTCGACGCCGACGCCGCGAAGGTGGGCGACCACGGCGCGGCCGAGCTTGCCGGTGGCGCCGGTGACGACGACACGTCCGGGGAGTACGGGATCGGTCATGAACCCATCCTCGCCGGCCCGTTCCGGCGGCCCGCACGCGGGTGCGTACCGGCGGCCACCCGCCGCATCGATCAGGAATCGAGAAGTCACCGCTGGCGGCCCTACCTAGCATGACCAGCATGGACATCACCATTCACACGACAGTTCTCCCGCACGTCGACCCGGACGCCTCGGTGGCCTTCTACCGCGACGTCCTCGGCTTCGAGGTCCGCAGCGACTTCGGTCAGGGCACGATGCGGTGGATCACCGTCGGGCCCGTCGACCAGCCCGGCACGTCCATCCTGCTGGCGCCCCCGGCTGCCGACCCGGGCGTCACCGAGGACGAGCGGCGCACGATCACCGAGATGATGGCCAAGGGCACCTACGGGTGGATCCTGCTGGCGACCCGGGACCTGGACGGCACCTTCGAGAAGGTGCAGTCCGGTGACGTCGAGGTGGTCCAGGAGCCGACCGAGCAGCCGTACGGCATGCGGGACTGCGCCTTCCGCGATCCGGCCGGCAACATGGTCCGGATCCAGGAGCTGCGCTGAGTCCTCGCCGTACCTCGCCTCGCCGAACTGGTCGGCATGTCGCCCGGCTGCCGCCTGCCGGTGCGTACGGTGCAGGGGTAACCGTTCCACGCGAGGAGGAGACCCATGTCCAAGCCACCGCTTCCCGAGGCCGCGGTCGAGATGCTCCAGAAGCCGAACCCGGCTGTCATCACCACGCTTCGCAATGGTGGTCAGCCGGTGTCCGCCGCGACCTGGTACCTGTGGGAGGACGGCCGGATCCTGGTGAACATGGACGAGAGTCGCCGCCGCCTGGAGCACGTCCGCAACGACCCCCGGGTCTCCCTCACCGTGCTGGACGAGGCCGGGTGGTACACCCACGTGAGCATCATCGGCCACGTGGCCGAGCTGCGCCCCGACCCGGATTTCACGGACATCGACCGGCTGTCGAGGCACTACACGGGTAACGCCTACCCGCGTCGGGAGCGCGGTCGGGTGAGCGCCCTGATCGAGATCGACCGTTGGCACGGCTGGGGGTCGATGAAGGACAACAGCCAGGTCGGCTGACCGACAGAGGTGGCGGTGGCGGAGGGGCGGCTCTTGACCGCAGAGCGTGATCGGCTTAACTTCATCAATCAGATAAGTGTCTTTACTAATTCTGTTTGATCCCTCGTGGGAGTGCCGATGCGTCAACTGCGTCACCGCCGCCTCACCGCCGTCGTCGCCCTGGCGACCCTACTGATCACCGCTGCCCCGCCCGCTGCCGCGAGCGCCAGCGCCAAGCCCGAGCGCCAGCCCGGCTACCACCGGGTCGGCTACTTCACCCAGTGGGGCATCTACGGCCGGGCGTTCCCGGTCAAGAAGCTCGACACCTCCGGGGCCGCGAGCCGCCTCACCCACGTCAACTACGCCTTCGGCAACATCAGCGAGGACGGCCGCTGCTATCTGGACGGCGGGCCGGGCGAGGGCGACGCCTGGGCCGACTACCAGCGACCGGTACCCGCCGAGGAGAGCGTCGACGGCGTCGCCGACGCGCCCGGCCAGGCGCTCAACGGCAACTTCCACCAGCTCGCCAAGTTGAAGGCCAAGCATCCCCAGCTCAAGGTGTTGATCTCGCTGGGTGGGTGGAGCTGGTCGACGTACTTCTCCAACGCCGCCCGCACCGACGCGTCCCGCAAGGCGTTCGTCGCCTCCTGCATCGACCTGTACCTCAAGGGCAACCTCCCGGGCGCGCCGGGTGCCGGGGCGGGCGTCTTCGACGGCGTCGACCTCGACTGGGAGTGGCCGAACTGGGACGGTGAACCCGGCAACGTCATCCGCCCCGAGGACCGGGGGAACTTCACCAGGCTGCTCGCCGAGTTCCGCCGGCAGCTCGACGCGTACGGCCGCACCACCCGCTCGCACCACCCGCTGACGGCCTTCCTGCCGGCCAACCCGGCCACGATGGACGCCGGCTACGAGGGCCGCAAGATCTTCAAGTACCTGGACTTCGCCACCGTGCAGGGGTACGACTTCCACGGCGGCTGGGAGGCCCGCGCCAACCAGCAGTCGGCGCTGCGCGTACCGGCGGGCTCGCCCGACAACCCGGACTTCTCCGTCGAGGTGGCTGTCGACGGGTGGATCGCCCGCGGCGCGCCACGCGCCAAGCTGGTCCTGGGCATCCCCTACTACGGTCGCGGCTGGACCGGCGTCACCGGCGGCGGCAACGGCCTGTTCCAGCCGGCCGCCGGGCCCGCGCCGGCGACCTTCGAGGCCGGGTACGAGGACTACAAGAACCTCAAGAACCTGGCCGGCAACGGCTACACCGTGCACCGCGACCTGCGCGCCGGGCACGCCTGGCTCTTCGACGGTACGACCCTCTGGACGTACGACGACCCGGCGGTCGTGTTGCAGAAGACGCTCTACATCCGGCGGGCCGGTCTGGGTGGGGCGATGATCTGGTCGCTCGACGGAGACGACGACAACGCCACCCTGACCAGAACTATCGGCCTGGGCCTGACCACCTGGTAGGTGCCCGAAGCGCGGCTCCCTTGATCACTTGATGACCAGCAGTTGCCAGTACCGGTTTCCGAACTGCTCCTCATCAGGTGATCAGGGGGTCGGCCCTACTCCGGGGCCACCGCGCGCACCGCGGCCTCGATGAGCGCCGTCACCTGGTCCATGTCCCGCGCCCGGCGGACGTCCAACTCGGCCGACGATCCGCCGGGCAGAACGAGGTGCACCGTCACGTCCTCGCGGCGGTGGGTCAACCAACTGGCGACCGCTTGGACCAGCACCATGACAGTGCCGGCGTCGCCGATCGCCACCCGCAGCACGTCCGCGCCGCCCTCGGGCACTTCCTCCGGTGGTGTCAGGGTCACCCCGTCGCGCAGCCGGTCGTCGGCGCGCAGCCAGGACGCCAGCGAGCGCCGGACATCGGCAGACGGAAGATCCGGACGAACCGCGATGGTGATCGTCTCCGGCACGTTCTGCTCCCTCCAGGACGACGCTGAGTCACACCACCATCCTGCCAGCCGGTCCCGGACCCGGCATCCCACGCACTCACGGAAGTCGATCGGACCTTGACCGTCGTGTCGGCCCGTCCATAGGCTCCGGCCACTGCGAGGCTTTCCCCCAAGAAGGGAACCCGAGACATGACCCCATCGTCGCGTCCGTTCTGGACGGTCCCTCCGAAGCGGCTGGCGGGTGCCGCCGCCATAGCGCTCCTGCTCGGCACGACTCCCCTGCTGGGCGGCACGCCACCCGCGAGCGCCGCCCCGCCGTCGACGTGCAGCAGTGACCCGACGGCACGGCTGGGTACCGTCCCGACCCCGGAGGCGACGCTCGGCTTCCCCCTCGGCCTCGGCCAGGAACGGGTCGTGACCAACGACGAGGTCCGCACCTACCTGGGGGCTGTCGACAGCGCCTCCGACCGGGTCGTCACCGGGGTGCTGGCCACCAGCGTGCTCGGGCAGCCCCTGCCGTACGCGGTGGTGTCCAACGAGCGCAACGTACGCCCGTCCGCGCTGCGCAGGATCGCCGACGACGTACGCGACCTGCGTGACCCACGCCGGACGAGCGCGCGCACGGCGGCCCGTACGGCGAAGGACGGCCCGGCCATCGTCTGGATCGCCGCGAACGTGCACGGCGGCGAGAAGAGCGGCACCGACGCGGCCCTCAAGACGCTGTACGAGCTGGCCGCCGGCCTGTCCTGCGAGGTCGCCCGGCGCAACGACAACCTGGTCACCGTCATCGTGCCGACCCAGAATCCGGACGGCCGCGACGCCAGCCGGCGGCAGAACGAGTTCGGCTTCGACATGAACCGGGACTGGTTCGCCCGCACCCAGCAGGAGACCGACGGCAAGCTCGAACTGCTGCGCCGCTATCCGCCGCAGGTGTTCGTCGACGCGCACGAGATGGGCGGCCGGCAGTACTTCTTCCCGCCCAACGCCGACCCGATCCACCACGAGATCGCCGGCGAGGCGGTGGACTGGATCAACCGGATCGGCGAGGCCAACAAGGCCGGCTTCGGCTACAACGGCGCCTGCGACGACACCGTCACCACCGAGTGCTACTTCAACTACGACACGTACGACATGTTCTTCATGGGCTACGGCGACACCGTGCCGACCACCGGCTTCGGTGCGGCGGGCATGACGTACGAGAAGGGCAGCGCGTCGGCCGTGGCCGACCGGGTGCAGCAGCAGTTCCACACCCAGTGGTCGACGCTCGGGTGGGCCGCCGCCAACAAGCGTGCGGTGTTGGACGGCTACTTCGACATCTGGACCGACGCGCTCGCCCAGGGCCGCGCGGGCACGCTGGAGCCGAACGAGGTGGTGCAGCCCACCAACGAGGTCCAGTTCCCGGTACCCGACGTGACGATCCGCTCGTACTTCCTGCTGCCCGACCGGCAGCTCGCCGACGTCCGCCGGCTCGTCGAGCGGCTGCGCCGCATGGACGTCGAGGTGTACGAGGTGCAGAAGCCCACCCGCGTGCCCACCGCCCGCGTCTTCGGAGGCCGCAGCGCCACAGACGTCACGGTGCCCAGGGGCGCGTACTGGATCCCGATGGACCAGCCGCAGAAGCACTGGATTCAGGCGATCATGGGCGAGGACCCGTACGTCCCGTTCCCGTACTTCTACGACGTGTCGTCCTGGAGCAACCCGCTGCTGATGGGCGTGTCCACCATCTACACGGGCGACAACGTCCGCCCGAAGGCCCAGCTCGTCCGGGGGATCGCCGGCGGCCGGAGCGGGCTGGCCTGGCCGTGGGGCTCCTACACGTACCCGCTGGATTCGGCCGCCGCCGCGGAGTTCACCTTCACCCTGCTCGGCCGGGGTGTGCCGGTCGTGCGTGACCTCGACACCGGCCGCGTCGCGATCCCGGCACGCAGCCTGAGCCGCACGGTCGACGACCTGGCCCGGTCACTCGGCGTCACCCTGACCCCGGGTGGGCGGGTCACCGGCACCCCACTCGACCTGCCCGACGTCGGACTGTTCCAGGGCACCGGCATCTCCACCACCTCCGGCTCGCACGGCGAGGCCCGTTACGTGCTCGGCAAGCGGTGGGGGCTCGACCTGAAGCCGGTCACCACGGCCGACATCAACGACAACACCGAGGCGTTCACCGGGCGTACCGTGCTGCTGGTCCCCGACGGCAGCAACGCCACCGGCGGCCTGACCGCCACCGGACAGGCCAACCTGCGCGACTGGATCGCCCAGGGCCACACCTACGTCGGGCTGCGCAACGAGGGCACCCGGCTGGCCCGCGCCGCCGGCCTCACCTCCACCACGGAGAAGACCAAACCGGCCGACTACCTGGTGATCGGCTCCCACCTGCGGGTCGACGTCGACACCGACAACCCGGTCGCCCTGGGCCGCCCCGCCGAGGACTTCGAGTTCAACAACAGCGACCCGATCCTCACCCCGAGCAGCACCGGGACGAACGTGCTCACCTACCCGAGCGGCGACACGTTCTGGGCCAACGGCTACACCGTCGGCGCGCACACACTCAAGGGCACGGCCGCCGTCGTCGACGAGCCAACCGGCGCCGGTCGGGCGGTGCTGTTCGCGTTCAATCCACTCTTTCGGGCGTACAACGAAAATGGTCTGCACCTGGTGGCCAACGCGCTGCTCTACCCGCCGGGCGCGCCCGACGCCCGACGCACTCCGGGCACCGACGCGGCGCGCGCCAGCGCCGCCGCCGCGCCGGTGACGGCGGACCTGGGCGGCGGCTGGCGGCCGATCACCATCGAGATCGCGGCGGCCGACCTGCCGCGCGCCCGGGCCGTCGTCGAACGCTTCACCACCGACGCGCGCACGACCGCGATGGACACCTCGGTGTACGTCGTGATCCCCAACCCCCAGGGCCTCCAGGCCGACGAACACCCCTTCACGAACGACCTGGTACGCGCCCTGCGCGCCGCCGGAGTGCCACTACGGTCGGTGGTCGCCTGACCGGTCCCCCGCACAGCCAAGCGCCCGTCCCCGGTGTTCTCCGGGGGCGGGCGCTTCTTGCTTCAGGGGATCACGGCCGACGGGCGACCTCAACGACGAATGCCCGCCACGAGGCCGGCCCGAAGATCAGCGCCGGACCGTCGGGGTCCTTGGAGTCCCGCACACCGACGATGCCCGGCAGATTGTCCGCAACCTCGACACAGTCGCCACCGCCGGAACCACTGCGGGTGGACTTGCGCCACACAGCGCCGTTCAGGTCCATGACGTCACCACTTCCTTCATCAGATCGAGGGACTGGCGGCGGGGTAACGCCTCGTTGCGAACGGTCTCCCACCTAGAGATCAGAGTATCCACGTCGTCGTCACGGTCGATGACTACACCGCCGAGTTGGTTCTCCATCTGTGCGACCCACTTGTGATCCGGCAGACGCGCCAGGCTGAACGGCCCGGTCAGGCCGACGTGCATGCTGACCTCGTCCGGTAGCAGGTGAACGCTGATGTTCGGTCGCTCCGCCAGGGTGGTCAACTGCTTGATCTGTCCCGCCATGATGTCGCGGAAGTCCGCACCGGCGCGGCGGAGCACCGACTCGGCGATGACGGCGATGAACTGCGGGGCATTCGCCCTCGTGAGAACCGCCTGCCGGTCGATCCGGTGCGCCATCCGCTTGTCGACCTCGTCTTCGCTCAACGTGTCATCGCAGCGAATGACCGCGCGGGCGTAGCTCTCCGTCTGGAGTAGGCCCGGGACGAGGCTCGGCTGAAAGCACCTGAGCTGCGTCGCCGTGCGCTCCGCGTCGAGCCACGGCAGAAACCACGACGGAGCGCCGAGTTTCCCCACCATGCGCTCGAACAGGCCGTTGTTCTTGAGGGCACGGTCGGCGCCCTTGATGAAGTCCATCGTCAGCGCTCGCGTCTCGCCCTCGACGGCGCTGACATGCGAGGCGCTGAACCCGGCCCCTCGGCCGAACGCCTCCTGCGTCATCCCGGCGGCCCCTCGGGCGCGGCGGATCTCTCCGACGATGAACGCGGCGAGCGAGTGCGGCAGATCAGCCATTCAGTGCTCCCCAAACCGGAAGATCGATTACCCACGCCACTGCCCGACGTGGAACGTTTCGCCAGCTCAGCCCGAACCGGCGAAGCACCTTCCGAGCGTAGTGGCCTCCACAGCAGAGTGTCACCAGCGGCGCGGCCGGTGGAGGACCCGAGACCCGGCGGACGCGTTCGCATCGGGGCCGCCCTCTGGGCCAGCGCTCACGGGGCGGCCCCTCCCAACGTCAGCCAGGGGAAGACCATGCCCATCGACATGCCACCGCAGGTGCGGTCCGGTGACCTGCTGCACCTGACCCGTGCCGCGAGCCCGCAGTTCGCCCGCCCCATCACCGTCCGGGTGATCCGCGCCCTCACCGACCGGCACACGTACCACGGTTGGTTGTGGATCGACGCCTACCAGCTCGGCCCGAACGGCGACGCCGTCGCCCGCCGCGAGCTGTACCTGATGCCCGCCGGCGCGCGCCGGCTCGCCTCCCCACCAGCGGCACCTCCCCGGCCCGCCGCCCCACGCCGACCCACCGCACCTTCCAGCTCCGCCGCCTCACCGCGCACCGCCCCGCGCCGGACCACGGCCTCACGCTGGTCCCCCGCGCCACCCGTGCCCCCCGCGCCACCCCTGCCCACCGCGGCTCCCGCCTCTGCGCTGCCCCGCCCGGCCACCACCCCATCCCGGTACCACCACGCCGGCGCGTCGTGATGCTCGGTGCCCGGCCGCGCACGGTCCGGTGCGGGTCGGCTGATGTCCCGTCGCGCTCCCGATCATCAACCGGCCCGCCCGACATGGCGCTGCGGCACCTGCGGAATCGCCTGGCCGTGCTCGGCCGCCAAACTCCGCCTCCTGGCGACCTACCGGATCGATCGCCAGGGTCTGCTGGACCACCTGGCGGCACTTCAGTCGGAGGCCGCCGCCCACCTCGCGGCCCTCAATCCCGACAATCCACCCATCAACCTGACCGATCGCTTCACCACCTGGGCCTCCCCCCGCTAACAAACCGTCCACTCCCGCGAATCCGTGCAGATCTTGGACAGTTTCCGTTAGCTGCTAACGGAAACTGTCCAAGATCTGCACGAAGCGCACGCGAGGGCGCAGCGCGAGGGCCGCGCGCGAAGGCCGCGCGAAGGCCGCGCGAAGGCCGCGCCGAGACACGGAGGCCGCGCGGTGGCTGCTCAAGGAAGCAAAGGCCGCGCGGGGGCCGCGCAAGGACGCAAAGGCCGCGCGGGAAGCCAGAGGCCAAGCGGAGGCCCAGAGGCCGAGCGCACGAAGACGCGGCGGCCAGCGGCCAGCGGCCCCGAAGTGTCCAAGATCTGGTGGCTCGATGTTCGTCGGGCGGCAAGGATCGACGGAATGTTGCCCGCCGATGACGCCGACGCATGTGATTGGCTCGCCTTCGAGCAGGCGGGTGTGCTGAGGACGGCGCAGCTTGCCGGCCTGCTCAGCGAGGGGACGGTCCGGGGTCGTATCCGCTCCGGACGCTGGCGGTCGATCTGCCAGGGCATCGTGCTCACTGGCAACGGTCGACTCACCCCTGACCAGCAGCTGTGGGTGGCGGTCCTGGCGTCCGGGCCGGGTGCAGTCCTGGCCGGGGCGACCGCAGCCGCCGAGGCCGGCGTACGGGGACTGCGGCGAGAACCTCTGCACGTGCTGGTGCCGGCCAACCGCCGCGCCGCTCGGACGAGCCTTCGTCGACTGCCGATCGACATGCCCGCGGTGCTGCTCCATCGCACGTCGGTGCTGCCCGACGCGCATCTTCAGCTTGCCCGTCCGCCGCGCACGACGACGGCCCGAGCCCTGGTGGACGCGGCCGGGTGGGCCGGCAGCACGGACGAGGCACAGGGGTTGCTGGCCGCGGGGTGCCAGCAGCGTCGTGTGCTGCCCGAAGAGCTGGCTGCCGTCGTCGACGTCCTGCCTCGGGCGCCTCGCCGGCGGCTGATCCGGCAGACCATCGCGGACATCGCCGGCGGCGCGCAGGCACTCTCCGAGATCAACTTTGTGCGGTTGTGCCGACGGCATCGACTGCCCGCCCCGGACCTGCAACGACACCGGGTCGATGCGGCGGGTCGCAACCGCTGGTTGGACGCGTACTGGCACGAGTGGCGGGTGCAGGTGGAGATCGACGGCGCGCACCACATGGACGCGCGGCAGTGGGCGGCGGACATGCGTCGACAGAACGACGTCTGGACCAGCGGCGACCGTATCCTGCGCTTTCCCGCCTGGCTGGTCCGCGCCCGGCCCGACGAGGTCGCCGACGTCGTGCGCCGGGCGCTTGTCGCGGCCGGCTGGACTCCGACGGGAGCGGCGCGAATGCCGTCGAGACAGGCCCGCTGACGCCTACGGTTTGCGGGCGACGCCGCTGTATCCGGTGCGGGCGACGTCCGCGTCGACGGTGGCGGGCGGCTCGGGGTACGGCCACATGTTGACCAGGCCGGGCGGCTCGAGGACGAAGTCGCCGAAGAACCGGGTGACGTCGGCGTGGCCGCGCGGCACGAACGGGGTGCTCGCGCGGGCGTAGATCGCCGAGATGCGGGCCATCAGGTCGGGGTGCACGTCGGTGCTGGCGTGGGACAGCGCGAGGTAGCTGCCGGGGGCGAGCGCGTCGCGGTAGGTCGTCACGATGCGCTGCGGGGCCTGCTCGTCGGGCACGAGGTGCAGCACGAACATCATGAGGACCGCGACCGGGCTGTCGAAGTCGATGGCGGCGGCGACCTCCGGGTGGCCGAGCACTTCGCCGGGTCGACCCAGGTCGGCCTGCACCACCGACACCGTCGCCGCGTCGGCGAGCAGGGCACGCCCGTGGGCGCAGACCACGGGGTCGTTGTCGACGTAGACGACGCGTACGGCCGGGTCGATGCGGTGGGCGATCTCGTGCACGTTGTCGCGCGTCGGCAGCCCCGATCCGAGGTCCAGGATCTGCCGGACGCCCTTCTCCTCGACGAGGTGGCGGACCGTACGGGCGATCAGGTCGCGGCCCTGCCGAGCCGCCTCGGGCATCCACGGCGCGACCTGCAACACCATCTCGGCGGCGGCCCGGTCGGCGGCGAAGTTGTCCTTGCCGCCGAGGTAGTAGTCGAACATCCGCGCGGCGTTCGGCCTGTCGGTCTGGAGCTTGACCCCGGGCTCGGACTGCGTCATGGCCGACCACCTCTCCCCTGCCGAGCCCGCAGCATAGCGTCCACGATGGCCGGTCACCTTCCCCCGGGCTGGCGCTCGGAACGCGGCCTCGTGCCCCAGAGACATGCGGGATATCAGAGAGGCACGTACCGCATCGGCGTGCCGGGTCCGACTGGACTGGTGACCATGCCGTGGTTCGCACCCGGGACAAATGTCCTGGTCGACCGCGTACCGGTGACTCTGCCCGTGCCCCGCGCGCCTGCCTAGCGTGACAGGCATGGATGACACAGCCGTACGCCTCGACGGCCTCACCCGGCGGTTCGGTCCCGTCCGAGCCGTCGACGGGCTCGACCTGACGATCGCGCGGGGCAGCACCGTCGCCCTGCTCGGCCCCAACGGCGCCGGCAAGAGCACCGCCATCTCGCTCATGCTGGGCCTGGACCGACCCGACAGCGGCACCGTGAGCCTGTTCGGTCGGCCACCGGCCGAGGCGGTCCGGGCGGGACGGGTCGGCGCGATGCTCCAGGACGCCGGCTGGGCGCCGAGCGCGACGGTCCGGGAGGTCGTCGACCTGGCCCGTGCGCTCTATCCGCGAGCGGTGCAGACCGACCGGATACTGGCGCTGGCCGGGCTGACCGAGCGTGCCGGCCGCCGCCTCGACAAACTTTCCGGCGGCGAGCAGCAGCGGGCACGGTTCGCGTTCGCGCTGGCCGGCGACCCGGACCTGCTGGTCCTCGACGAGCCCACCGCCGCGCTGGACGTCGCCGCCCGGCAGGCGTTCTGGGCGGCCATCGACCGGTACACCGCCGACGGACACACCGTCCTGTTCAGCACCCACCACCTGCACGAGGCGGACGAGTTCGCCGACCGGGTCGTGGTGCTCGCCGCGGGGCGGGTCGTCGCCGACGGGCCGCCCGCGCAGATCCGCGCGCTGGCCGGCGGTCGTACCGTCTCCTTCGACGTCGCCGGCGGGCCGCTCGACGGCCTCGACGCGCTCCCCGGGGTCCGATCGGTGCAGGTCCGGGGCGGCCGGGTCGCGCTCACCACCGACGACGCCGACGCCACCGTCCTCGCCCTGGCCGGCACGCGTGGCTTCCAGGGCCTGGAGGTCACCGCCGCCGCCCTGGAGACCGCCTTCCTCACCCTCACCGCGACACCGACGACCCGCACCGCGACACCGACGGAGCACTGACATGCGCGCTTACCTGCGATTCGAACTGCGCCGACTGGCCCGCGACCCGCGGCTGCTGCTGTTCACCGTCCTCACGCCCGTGGTCACGTACCTCATCTTCTCCGGGGTTGGTCTTGACGGCGACCGGCTGGAGGGCGTCGACGCGGCGGTGGCCCTCATGGTCGGTCTTGCCGGCTACGGCGCGGTGGCGGGCGTGCTCTCGGTGGGCACGTCGGTCTCCCAGGAGCGGGCGTCGGGTTGGCTGCGCCAGCTCCGCGTCACCCCGTTGCCCGCCTGGCAGGCGGTGATCGCGAAGGCCCTGGTCTGCACGCTCAGCGGGGTGCCGTCGGTGATCGCCGTCGGCTGCGCCGGACGCATCCAGCACCACGTCGAGCTGGGGGCCGGCCGGTGGGCCGCGCTGCTGCTGCTGATGTGGGTCGGCACGGTGCCGTTCGCGCTGCTCGGGCTCGCCATCGGGTACGGCCTCACCCCGCAGCTCGCCCAGCCGGTCAACTTCCTCGCCTTCCTCGGCCTGTCGGTGCTGGGCGGCCTCCTGGTGCCCGTGGCGTACTTCCCGAGCGTGCTGCGCCACCTGGCCCACGCCCTGCCGACGTACCGGTTCGCGGAACTCGGGTGGCGCTCGGCGGCCGGGCTGACGCCCACCCCGTCCGGGCTCGCCGTGCTCGCCGCGTGGACGCTGGCGTTCACGGCCCTCGCGACGTGGGCGTACCGGCGGTCCACCACCCGCCGGTGACAGCCGATACGGTGTCCACCATGTCGTCCGGTGCGACAGGGTCCGGCGGAACCCGCCGACGAGGCTTGCTGCTCGTCGCCGCGCACACCCTCTGGCTCTGGCTGCTGCTGACGCCGGCCGCCGCGATCGCACGCGGGCAGGTGCATCCCGCACCACCGGCGGCGGTGGGGCTCGTCGTCTTCGCGCTGTTCTACCTGGCCCTGGTGGCCGTACCCGTGGCCGACCTGCCCGTCCGTCCGACAGTGCACCAGGCGGGGCTCGTCGCCTTCGCGCTGCTCGGGATCGGGCTCGCGGTGGCGTACGCCGGTGGGCCGGAGGGCTGGCTCGTCCTCTTCCTGTACGTCGCCACGGCCGGCGCGGTCGCCTTCGTGCGCATGACCTGGGGGTTCGGTTGGGTCGGCGGCTCGGCCGCCGCCGTCCTGGTGATCGGCGTGGCGCACCGGCTGCCGGCCACCGAGACCGCCCAGATGGCGCTGATCACCGTGCTCGGGGGCACGCTGACGTTGGCGTTCGCCCGCACGGCCCGCCTGGTGGAGGAGTTGCGCCGCACCCAGCGTGAGCTGGCCCGCACGGCGGTGGAGCAGGAGCGGCTGCGCTTCGCGCGGGACCTGCACGACCTGCTGGGCCACACGCTGTCCCTGGTCGTGGTCAAGGCCGAGGTGGTACGCCGGCTCGCCCCGACCGATCCACAGCGGGTCGTCGCGGAGGCGACGGACATCGAACGGATCGGTCGTACGGCGCTCGCCGAGGTGCGCGAGGCGGTCACCGGCTACCGGGAACGCAGCTTCGCGCGGGAACTCGACAGCGTCCGTGCGGCCCTGGCCGACGTCGGGATCACCGTCAGCGTCCGGGGCGGCGACCGGCAGCTCGGTGTCGAGGCCGACGACGCGTTCGGTTGGGTGCTGCGCGAAGGGGTGACGAACGTCGTGCGGCACAGCCGGGCGTCGCGCTGCGACATCGAGGTCACCACCGACGCCGACGAGGCGGTGTTGACCATCCGCGACGACGGGGTGGGCGGCCGGCCGCAGCTCGGCAACGGCCTGCGCGGCCTCACCGAGCGGCTGGCGCAGGCCGGGGGGACGCTGCACGTCGGCCCGGCGCACGACGGCGGCCTGCGGGTCACCGCCCGGCTCCCCCACTCCCCCACCGGACGGTGGGCGTCGTGATCCGGCTGCTCCTCGCCGAGGACCAGGGCATGATGCGCGGCGCGCTGGCCCTGCTGTTGAACCTCGAACCCGACATCGAGGTCGTGGCCGAGGCCGCGACCGGGGCGCAGGCCACGAGCGAGGCTCTTCGGGTACGCCCCGACGTGGCGCTGCTGGACATCGAGATGCCCGACGGCAGCGGTCTCGACACCGCTGCCACGCTGCGCGACCAGCTCCCCTCCTGCCGGGTGCTGATCCTCACCACCTTCGGCCGGCCCGGCTACCTGCGACGGGCGATGGAGGCCGGCGCCCACGGCTTCCTCGTCAAGGACGGGCCGGTGCAGGAGCTGGCGGTGGCCGTCCGACGGGTGCTGGCCGGCGAACGGGTGATCGACCCGACGCTGGCCGCCGCCGCCCTCGCGGCCGGCCCGAATCCGCTCACCGACCGGGAGCGGGAGGTGCTGTCCGCCGCCGTGGACGGCGCCACCGTCGCCGACATGGCCGCCGCGCTCCACCTGTCCGAGAGCACCGTGCGCAACTACCTGTCCGCTGCCATCGGCAAGACCGCCACCCGCAACCGCATCGAGGCGGCCCGCACGGCGCGCGCCAACGGCTGGCTCTGAGCAGGTGCTGGCGGCGTTTGCAAGCCCACGACACGCTAACTTGAGGGCATCCCCAGACAGAGGAGAGCCCCGTGGGCACTGTGGTCCTGTACAGCTCGGTGTCGGTGGACGGCTTCGTCGCGGACGAGAAAGACCAGCCCGGCCCGCTGTTCGACTGGTTGTCCAGCGGTGACGTCCCGTTGGACGAGAGCGGCGCGCTGACGGTGTCGCAGGCGTCCTACGACTACATCCGGCCGTACTGGGACCAGATCGGGGTGACAGTCGTCGGCCGTCATGTCTTCGACCTGACCGACGGCTGGGACGGACAACCTCCGAGCGGGATCGCCCACGTGGTCGTCGTGACCCACCGGGGCAGGCCCGACGGCTGGGACCCCGGGGCGCCGTTCCACTTCGTCGACGGCGTCGAGGCAGCCGTGGCGAGGGCGCAGGAGCTCGCGGGTGACCGCATCGTCGAGGTCGCCGCCGGCGACGTCGGCGGCCAGGTGCTCGCCGCCGGCCTGGTCGACGAGGTACGCATGGACGTCGTACCCGTCGTGTTCGGGTCCGGCAAGCGCTACTTCGGATCGGTCGACGCGCAGCACCTGTTGGAGGACCCCGACGTGGTGATCCACGGCAACCGCGTGCTGCACCTGCGCTACCGCGTGCGCCGCTGACCGCCCCGGGCCGCCGGACTAGTCTCGCCCGCATGCGGGGACGAATCGCTGTGGCGCGGTGGTACGGGGAACGTCGACGGCTCGTCCGTCGTACTCTGCTGGCTCTGGTGGTGGGTGCGGTGGTCCTGGCCGGCAGCACCGTCGCCAGCGTGCGGTGGGTCCGTGACACCGCCGCCGGCCACCTCTACGACGAGGCCGACGTTCCGGCGGCACCGGTCGCCCTGGTCCTGGGCACCAAGGTGGACACCGATGGTGAGCCGTCGCCGGTCCTCGCAGCTCGGCTGGAGATCGCGCGGCGGTTGTTCGACGCCGGCCGGGTGAGCGCGATCCTGGTGTCCGGCGACAACATGAACGCCGACTACAACGAGCCCGAGGCGATGCTGCGCTGGCTGGTCGACCGAGGTGTGCCGGCGCGCAAGGTGGTCCTCGACTACGCCGGTTTCGACACGTACGACTCCTGCGCGCGGGCCCGACAGATCTTCGGCGTGCGACGGGCGACGGTCGTGACCCAGTCGTTCCATCTGCCGCGGGCCGTGGCCCTGTGTCGGCGTCTCGGCATCGACGCCCAGGGGGTGGGCGACGACAGCGCCAAGCGGTACTCCCGGACGTGGCGGTTCGGGTCGCTGCGCGAGAACGGCGCCTGTCTGAAGGCGGCGGTGGACGTGCTGTCCGGCCGGGAGCCCGCGCACCTCGGTCGGCGCGAGACCGGCGTCGAGGACGCCCTGCGCGACGCCTGAGCACGGTCGACGTACCGACGACAGGCCGCGCGGTCAGCGGGGCGGTCGGGCGCTGTCGCGGACGACGAGTTCGGTGGCGAGTTCGATGCGCGGGCTCTCGGTCTTCTCGCCGCCGGCGAGCCGCAGCACCGTCCGGGCGGCCAGCATGCCCATCTCCGAGAGGGGCTGGCGGACGGTGGTCAGCGGCGGGGAGCACCAGCGGACCTCCGGCAGGTCGTCGAAGCCGATCACGCTGATGTCGTCGGGCACCCGCAGGCCACGTTTGCGGACGGCCTCGTAGACGCCCAGCGCCATCTGGTCGCTGGAGGCGAAGATGGCGGTGGGTGGGTCGGGCAGGGACAGGAGCTGGGTACCCGAGGTGAAGCCGGCCTCGTGGTAGAAGTTGCCGGGCCGGATGAGGGCTTCGTCCACGGCGATGCCGGCGGCGCCCAGAGCCGCGCGGTAGCCGTCCATCCGGGCTCGGCTGCACATCAGGTGTGGTGGCCCGGCGATGAAGCCGATGCGGCGGTGCCCGAGGCCCAGCAGGTACTGGTTGGCGCTCAGGCTGCCCGCCCAGTTGGTCGCGCCGATGGTGGGTGACTCCTGCGGATCGACCCCGGCGGGGTCGATGATGACCACCGGCAGGTGCAGCCGACGCAGCTCCGCCTGCAGTGGCGGGTTCACCATCGAGGTCACGAAGATGACGCCCTCGGTGGATCGCGTACGCATGTTGTCCAGCCACTGCTTGGCCGAGGAGATGCGCCAGTGGATGGCGGAGACGACGGTGCCGACGCCACTGGCGCGGGCGACGTCCTCCACCCCGCGGATGATCTCCACCGCCCACGGGCTGTCCAGGTCGTTGAAGACCAGGTCGATCAGTGCGGCCTCGGTCCGCCGGGCCTGGGTGCGCCGGCGGTAGCCGTGTTGGTTGAGCAGCGCCTCGACGCGCTCCCGGGTGTCGGGAGCGACGTCGGTGCGGCCGTTGATGACCCGCGAGACCGTGGGCACGGAGACACCGGCCAGTCGCGCGATCATCGCGATGGTGACGTTTCGGCCGTTGTCGGAGCCCACGGTCCGCTCCTTCGTCTGGCGGGATTGTTCAGGTTGGTCGGCGATCTGGTGTCGTCACCCCTTGACGCTGCCGGTCAGACCGCCGATCAGTTGGCGTTCGGCGACGGCGTAGAAGCCCAGGGCGGGGAGCATCGACAGGACGACGTACGCGAGCACCCGCGCGGTGTCGTCGGCGTACTGACCCTGGAACGCCTGGACCCCGACGGGCAGGGTCCACCAGCTCTGATCGCTGAAGACGACCAGCGGCAGCATGAAGTTGTTCCAGCTGGTGACGACGGCCAGGACCGAGACGGTGGCCAGCGCGGGGCGGGCCATCGGCAGCAGGACCCGCCAGAAGAACCCGAAGGAACTGCAGCCGTCCAGGACGGCGGCCTCCTCCACCTCGGCGGGGATGGTACGGAAGAACTGGCGCAGGATGATGATGGTGATCGGCAGCCCGAAGGCGGCCTGGGGCAGGATGACGCCGAGCGGGTTGTCCAGCAGGCCGATGGAGCGCAGCAGGACGAACAGCGGCAGGATCGCCACCGCGAACGGGAACATCAGGCCGATCGCGAACAGGGTCACCAGGAACTCGCGGCCCCGGAAGGCGTAGCGCGCGAAGACGAACGCGGCCATCGCCGCCGCGGCGACGACGATGAACGTGCTGCTGACGGCGATGAGCAGGCTGTTGCCGAGCTGCCGCCAGAACACCCCGGAGGCGAACAGGTCGGTGTAGTTCGACGGCACCCACGGGTCGGGCAGGCCCAGCGGGTTGGTCGACAGCTGGCCGTTGTCCTTGAAGCCACCGATCACACCGAACCAGACCGGCACGACGATGAGCGCGCCGACGCCGATGCAGACGAGGTGCAGCACGATGCTGCGGGTCCGCTGGGCGCCACTGGTCTTGGCGGTCATCGCTGGCCTCCCTGGTTGGTGATGGCGCCCGCGGTGTCCCGACGCAGGACGACGCGCTGGTAGAACAGGGCGAAGACGAGGCTCAGCAGGAACATGACCATGCTGATCGCGCTGGCGTAGCCAACCTCGAACCGGCGGAAACCGAACTGGTACATCGTCACGGCCATGGTCTCCGAGGAGTGGATCGGACCACCACCGGTGAGCACCCAGACCATGTCGAACAGTTGGATGGTGCCGATGACCGACAGGAAGATGCTGATCCGGATCGTCGGCCCGAGCAACGGCAGGGTGACGTGGCGGAACGCCTGCCACGCGGTCGCGCCGTCGGTGACCGCGGCCTCGGACAGCTCCTTCGGGATGCCCTGTCGGGCGGCCAGGAAGAGCATCATGTACAGGCCGAAGTACTTCCAGGACACCACCAGGAAGACGGCGTACAGCACGGTGGACGGATCGGCGAATACCGCTCCCGCCTCCGCTCCCAGGAACGTGGATATCGACTCGCCCAGACCCCGGTTGGGTGAGAACACCAGGGTGAACAGGACTGCCGTGGTGACCTCGGAGAGCACGTACGGGGCGAAGAAGATCAGCCGGTAGACGGCTCGGCCGCGCAGCGGCTGGTTGAGCAGCATGGCCAGGGCCAACGCGACGGGCAGCTGCACGGTCAGCGACAGCAGCACCAGCACGAGGCCGCGCCACAGGTCACCCCGGAACGTCGGGTCGCCGAAGGCGCGGGTGTAGTTGTCCAGCCCGACGAAGTTCTCCGGTAGCCCGAAGCCGTTCCACTTGTAGAGGCTGGCGTAGGCGGCCACCACGATGGGCGTGATGACCAGCAGCACGAACAGCGCCAGGGCGGGCGTCAGGAACACTGCGAGGACGCCACCCCGCCCCGGCCGGGGCTGGCGGCCGCGCTGTCGCGCGGTGCCCGGCCCCGGTGCCGGCGGATCTGTCGCCGTGTCGCCGCGCCCTGTGTACGACACGGTCGATGGCCTGGTCATTCCTGCTCCACTCGATGTCGATCGCCGGCTACGGATGGGTACGGGGTCACGGTCAGGCGGTCTTCGCCACCTGCGTGATGTCCTTGAGGATCGCCGCGGGCGCCTTCTTGCCGGCGATGATCTCGGCGACGCTGTCGTTGATCTGCTGCCCGAGCGCCGGCGCGTACGCCTGGTCGAGGTAGAGCTGGAAGCCGGTGTTCTTCGCCAGGGTCTCCGCGACGACCTTGTTGTTCGGGTCGCTGATGGCGTCGGTGGCGTCCTTGACCGTGGGCAGGACCGCGCCGGTCTTCGCGGACCGGCGCTGGTTGTCGACGCTGAGCAGGAACTTCAGGAAGTCGATCGTGGCGGCCGGGGCGTCCTTGCCGACGGCGAAACCGTTGCCGCCGCCGAAGACCTCGGTAGCGGTGCCCTTGCCGCCGTCCACGGCGGGGAACGGGAAGAAGCCCAGCTTGTCGCCGATGCCCTTCTTGCTGGTCGAGCTGGACGCCTGCACCGCCGGCGCCCACTGACCCATCAGCTCCATGGCCGCGCCGCCGTTGCCCATGGTGGCGGCCTGCCCGTCCGGGGAGCCGTACTCGGCACCGAGGAAGCCCTTCTGGAACGGCTGCAGGTCGACGAGCTCCTTGAGGCGCTCACCTGCGGCGACCAGGTCGGGGGTGTCGAAGTTCTTGTCGTCGACGGCCTTCTGCAGCGCGCCGACGCCACCGATGCGCATCGCCAGGTACGACCAGTAGAAGTGGGCCGGCCACTTGTCCTTGCCGGCGATGGCGACCGGGGTGATGCCGGCGGTCTTGAGCTTGCGGACCGCGTCCAGCAGAGCGGTCCAGGTGGTGGGGGGCTCGGTGATGCCGGCGCGGGTGAAGAGGTCCTTGTTGTACCAGAACCCGACCATGCCGATGTCGAACGGGATGCCGTAGATCTTGCCGTCGATCGTGTACGGGCCCATGGCGGCGGGCAGGATGCCGCCGACCAGGTCCTTCACGTCATCGGTGAGGTCCTTGACCAGACCCGCGTCGACCTGCTGCTTGAGCACGCCGCCGCCCCAGGACTGGAAGAGGTCCGGCGGGTCGCCCGCCTGCGTGGCGGTGGTGAGCTTGGCCTTGAACGCCTCGTTCTCCAGCGGCTGGATGGTGAACGTGACGTTGCTGTGCGCGGTCTTGTACTCGTTGGCCATCGCGGCCCAGACCGGCAGCATCGGCTCGGTGTTCTGGATGTGCCACCAGTTGATCGTCTGCGGCGCGTTCGGGTCGCTGGACTTGTCATCGCCACTGCAGGCGCTGAGCAGGTAGGCGCCGGCGCCGGCGCCGGCAAGGCCGAGCAGCGATCGGCGGGAGAGGTGCGCTGTCATGATCCATCCCTTCGGGGACTCACGGTGTGCTCGGACGCCGGCCGAGCCGGCAAGGGTTCGAACCTGGATCTCCGGAACTTTCATTGCTTCGTCGGTATTACCGATCGATGGCCGGGACGCTACGAGCAGTTCCCCCAGCGGTCAAGACCCCTGTCCTATCGCGATAAGACCGGCTACCGTACGAGGGGCTTCCAGTGATCTGGTACCCGCAAGTTTCCGGAAGTTTCACAGCCGCACCGCACAGAGGAGCCCCCGTGTCGACCGACACCGCTGACGTGGCGACCGCTGCCTGGTCGATCCGCAACCCCGTCCTCGCCGGGTTCCACCCGGACCCGTCGATCCTGCGCGTCGGCGATGACTTCTACCTGGCCACCTCGACCTTCGAGTGGTATCCGGGGGTACGCGTGCACCACTCGCGCGACCTCGTGAACTGGCGCCCGCTGGGTGGCATCATCACCGACCGCCGCCTGCTCGATCTGCGCGGCTGCGGCGACTCCAACGGTGTGTGGGCGCCCGACCTGACGTACCACGATGGGGAGTTCCACCTCGTCTACAGCGACGTGGCCAGCTTCGCCAGCGGTTACTGGGACCCGCAGAACTTCCTGATCACCGCGCCCGACATCGCCGGGCCCTGGTCGGACCCGGTGAAGCTGCACGGGCGTGGCTTCGACGCCGCCCTGTTCCACGACGACGACGGCCGCACCTGGCTGCTGAGCATGAGCGCGGACTGGCGTCCCGGCCGGGACCGGTTCGGCGGCATCGAGATCCAGCAGTACGACCGGGCGACCCGTCGTCTCGTCGGCCGGCCGCGCATCCTGTTCACCGGCACGTCGGTAGGGGTGACCGAGGGGCCGCACCTGTACCGCCACGACGGCTGGTACTGGCTGATCACCGCCGAGGGTGGCACCAGCTGGGAGCACCAGGTGACCGTGGCGCGTTCGCGGGAGCTGTTCGGCCCGTACGAGGTGGACCCGGACGGGCCCCTGCTGACCTCGGTGGGTCGGCCCGACCTGCGGTTGCAGAAGGCCGGTCACGGCAGCCTCGTGCAGACCCCCGACGGCGGCTGGTACCTGGCCCACCTGGTCGGTCGTCCCTACTCGCCGCTGGGCAACTGCGTGCTCGGTCGGGAGACCGCGATCCAGCGGGTCGAGTGGCCGGACGGTGGTTGGCCCCGCATCGCCGGCGGGGTGCCGGCCGAGGAGGTCGTCGCCCCGGACCTGTCGCCGCACCCGTGGCCCGAGGAGCCCGCGACCGACGACTTCGACGCCGCCGAGCTGGCATCCTGCTGGTCGACGCTGCGCCGGCCGGCCAGCGCCGACTGGATCGACCTGCGCTCGCGGCCCTCGCACCTGCGTGTCCACGGTGGACAGTCACCGGTGGGCCGGCAGGCGCCGAGCCTGGTCGCGCGACGGGTCGGGGCGACGCACTGCTCACTGGAGACCGTCGTCGAGTTCGACCCGATCGACCACCGGCAGCTCGCGGGGATCACCGCGTACTACAACACCCTGAACTGGCACCACCTCTACCTGACCCGCGCCGACGACGGACGTACGGTGTTGGAGCTGCTCAGCTCCGACAATGGCCGACGCACCCCGTACCCGGAGCTGACCGTCGACGCCAGTGGCGTCGCCCAGGTCGGTCTGCGGGCGGTGTTCGACGGACCCGTGGTGCGTTTCGACTACGACCTCGGGGCCGGTTGGCAGCGCCTGCCCGTCGACCTGGACGCGACGATCCTGTCCGACGAGCACGCCGCGCTGATCATCGACGGGGAGCCCGCAGCCTGGGGTTTCACCGGCTCCTTCCTCGGCCTGTGGGTGCAGGATCTCGGCGGCGACGGGGTGTACGCCGACTTCGACCGGGCCACCTACCGGGAGCACTGAGCACGCGGACGCCTCAGGGGCGCTGGGCGACCGCGCGCAACTGACCGAGGGTGGTACGGAAGCCGTGACCCGACGCCGTCGCGTCCTCCGTGCGCAGGCCGGTGACGGCCATGGCCTGCGAGCGGCTGGACGCGACGGCATCGTCACCGGCCCCGGTGACGTCGAAGACGCCGAAATCGCCGCTGAGCGTCCGGAACGTCGGCGTCGCGGCCCCCGCGTCCTGGGACAGGTAGAGGACCACTCTCTGACCCACGTCGAGGGTCGACATGTGGGCCATGTCCGCCACACCGGCGTCGAGGCTGGCGAGTGTGATCGACGCTCCGGCGCGTACACCGGTGTCGGTCCTGGCCCGCAGGACCTCGTCGACCCGGAAGCCGGCGGACGCGACCTCGCCGCGCACGACCAGGTCGGCGGTCTCGGTGAGCTGCCGCACCGTGCCGTACCCGCGCAGCTTTCCCTGCGGCGGAGCGGGCGGCGCGGTCGCCGTCGGCGCGACCGCACCGCCGGTGGTGGGCGCGGCGGCCGGTTCGGCGCGGTCGTCGCTGCCGCAGGCCGTCAGCGCCGCCGCGGCGAGCACGGCGACCGCGGCGGCCCACCAGAAGTGGGTACGGCGGAAAACGACTGCCATGGAACGCTCCTCGCGGCTCGGTGGTGCTGCTGACGCGGCTCGACCCGGCATCGTCCGGGCCCTCGCGCGGGCTGACGATAGCCACCGTCGCGCACAGCCGGGCGACCGGTTGATGAACAAATGATCTTCGTCTCCGACGTGCCGCGTCGCCGGATCGCGGCCCGGGGCCGCCGCTCACCTCGGCTCGCTGCTCAACCCCTCCAGGCGCCCGAGCGCCCGCCGCGTCGCGTCCTGACTGGCGGGCAGCAGCGGCAGGCGTACCGACGGGGTCGGGATGCGTCCCCGCGCGTGCAGCACCGACTTGACGACGCTCGGGTTGGGCTCGGCGAACAGCGCCGCCGACAGGCCCGCGAGTCGGTGGCCCAGCGACCTCGCGGGCGTGACGTCGCCCGCCTGCCAGTGCGCGACCAACCGGACGTAGTCCCCGGCCGCGACCTGGGCCGAGGCGGCTATGGCGCCGTGCGCGCCGAGGGCGAGCAGCGGGGACAGGAGCGGATCCTCACCACCGAGTACGGCGAACCCGGGCGGGACGTCGGCGAGGAGGTCGACGGTGTCCGCGTCGATCCCTCCCGTGGCGTACTTGACGCCGACGACGCCGGGCAACTCCGCGAGCCGCCGCAGGTCGTCGGCGTCGAGCTGCTGCCCGGTCCGGTACGGCACGTGGTAGACGACCAGCGGCACGGGGCTGGCCCGGACGAGGTGGGCGAAGTAGGCGAGCACTCCCGGAGCGCCCGGCCGCAGGAACGGGGGCACCAGGGTCAGGGCCGCCGTCACCTCGGGCCGGTCGGCCAGCGCGCGTAAGGCCTCGGCGCTGTTGGCGCCCACGAGCAGACGCGCGCGACGCTCCCGGCACACCGCCCCCAGGACGTCGAGCACCGCGCTCCGCTCCTCGTCGGTGAGCGCGGCCGGCTCGCCCGTCGTGCCCAGCGCGACCACACCGGCCGCGCCGGCGTCCAGGACGTCGACGGCCAGGGACGTCAACGCGTCGGTGGCAACGGCGCCGGAGTCGTCGAACGGGGTGATCAGTGGAACGTAAAGGCCGGTCAGGGTCATGCCCTCACTCTCCGGCGACCGACCAGGAAGGTCCAGTTCCGATTGCTCAACCAATACGTAAGCTGGCCTGATGCTTGACGTCCGTCGTCTCGTCCTACTGCGAGATCTGGCCCGTCTCGGGACCATCGCCTCGGTCGCCCAGGCGCACGCCTACACGCCGTCCGCCGTCTCGCAGCAACTGGCCGCCCTGCAACGGGAGGCGGGCATCCGCCTGCTGGAGCGCAGTGGGCGCCGGGTCAGCCTCACGGCGACGGCGACCGCGCTCGTGCGGCACACCGAGGTCATCCTGGCAGCGCTGGAAGCCGCCGACGCGACCCTGGCGGCCGCCCGGACGGGCCTGCGCGGGAGCGTGCGCATCGGCGCCTTTCCCAGCGCCGTACGCACCCTGCTACCGGCGGCGCTGGTCACCCTGGCCCGCGACCATCCGGCACTGGACCTGATGATCACCGAGTTGGACCCGGTCGACATGCCGGCCGCCCTGCGGAGCCGGCAGCTCGACGTCGCGCTGCTGCACGACTACGACATCGCGCCGGTCCCACCCGACCCGGCGCTGGACTCCATCGCGCTGCTGGAGGAGACCGTTTACCTGGCCGTACCCGCTGGGGTCCTGTCGGGCGACGACGCGGATCTCGGCGGCGCGGATCTCGACGCGGTCGGCGGTGCGCGCGACGCACAGTGGATTGTCGGCAGCCCCGGGACGCTCTGTCACTCGGTCGCCCTGCACGTCTGCCAGATGGCGGGTTTCGCCCCGGCGGTGCGGCACCACGTCGACGACTTCACCGCCATGCTCGCCCTGGTCGCCGCGGGCGAGGGGGTCGCGCTCGTCCCACAGCTCGCCGTCACGCAGCCCTCGCCGCAGGTTCGCCTCCTCCCGCTGACCCTCCGCCGACGCACGAGAATCGCCTACCGCAGGGGTGCGGGCGACCACCCTGCGGTGTTGGCATGCGTCTGGGCGCTACGCAGAGCCACCACCGCCCTGCCCAGTGGAGTTCCGATTGACAGTTGATCGACCTGCTGCTATCTGTTAATACAGTTTCCTGATTCTCGCGGTGCCTTGGCGCCCTCCCCCACGCCGGGCACCCGACCGGTCGGCGGCATGCCGCCCCTTTCCCCCGAGGAACACCATGGTGCGTAAGAGAACAGCCGCCTACGCCGTGGGCACCCTGCTGATCGGCGTCGCGGCGGTCGGCTACGGCCTGCCGTCGGCCAGCGCCGCGACCGCCGGCCCGATCACCGGCCTGGCCGGCAAGTGCGTCGACGTGGCCGGTGCCAGCTCGGCCAACGGCACGGCCGTGCAGCTCTACGACTGCAACGGCAGCGCAGCCCAGACGTGGACGGTCGGCAACACCGACAACTCGATCCGCGCACTCGGCAAGTGCCTCGACGTCACCGCCGCCTCGACCGCCAACGGCGCAAAGATCCAGCTGTACGACTGCAACAGCACCGGCGCCCAGAAGTGGACCGCCGCCAGCGGCGGCGCCCTGGTCAACACCGCCTCGGGCAAGTGCCTCGACGTGACCGACCGCAGCACCGCGAACGGCGCCCGGCTGCAGATCTGGACCTGCGGCGGCACCACCAACCAGCAGTGGACCCTTCCGGGCGGCGGCGGCAACCCCACCCCCACGCCGACCGCCAGCGGCTCGACCGGCACCAACCTCGACGACCCGGCGAAGAAGGACGTCGCCATGCAGCTCGTGTCGGCGGCGGAGAACTCCTCACTCGACTGGCGCGCCCAGTTCTCCTACATCGAGGACATCGGCGACGGCCGGGGCTACACCGCCGGCATCATCGGCTTCTGCTCCGGCACCGGCGACATGCTCGAACTGGTCCAGGCGTACACGAACACCAAGCCCGGCAACGTGCTGGCCGGCTACCTGCCGGCGCTGCGCGCCGTCAACGGCACCGCGTCGCACTCGGGCCTCGACCCGAACTTCACCCGCGACTGGCGCACCGCCGCCAACGACTCCGTGTTCCGGGCCGCGCAGGAGGCCGAGCGGGACCGGGTCTACTTCAACCCGTCGGTCCGCGACGGCAAGAACGACGGGGTACGGGCACTCGGCCAGTTCGCCTACTACGACGCGGCGGTCATGCACGGGTACGAGGGCATGCGCCAGATCCGCAGCCGCGCCCTCGCCCGGGCGAAGCCCCCGGCGCAGGGTGGCGACGAGCGGACCTGGCTCAACGCGTTCCTCGACGAGCGGGTCATCGAGATGAAGAAGGAAGAGGCCCACTCGGACACCTCCCGCGTCGACACGGCCCAGCGGGTGTTCCTCAACAACGGCAACTTCAACCTGAACACGCCGTTGGCATTCGCCGTCTACGGTCAGCAGTTCCGCATCAGCTGACCGCACGACGTGACAACGGTGATCGCGCCGCTGCCGGCTGCCCGATCGGGCATGCGGGTGGCGGCGCGGTCACCGTCGGCGTCGTCCGACGTTGACGATGACCGGCACATCGGTCGGCGTTCGTTGACGTCGTCGGTACGCTACGGCCTGTGTGGGGTGTCGTGGACGCGGTGGGGTCAGCGGCTGGCGCGCTGCTCGCGGCGATAGCGGGGTTCGTCGCATACCGGCTCTACAAGATCGAGTCCGAGCGTGATCGTCGTACCGAGATGCAGTGGGCGAGGCAGCAGGCAGCGTCGATCGGCGTGTGGATCCGCGACGACGTCGAGCCGCTCGACCTCGACGAGGATGAGCCGGAGCCCATATCGGAGCCCGAGCTGACCTTTGTGGTGACGAACATGTCGGCGCTTCCGATCTACCGACTCTCGGTGCACTTCGATCTGGGACAGGACATGGCGCTGCGCGTCGTCACGCAGCGAGACGTCCTGCTGCCGGGCGAGCGTTTCGAGACTCAGGTGCCCTCCGAGATCGAGGGTGCACGCCGCCGTCCGGTGTTGACCTTCAGGGACAACGCGGGCGCAGAGTGGTGGCGCGACTCGACGGGCCATCTCGGCCGAACAGGTCACGAGCGTCCCCTGGACGAGGACGAGGACGCCGACGACGAGTGAGGTGAGCTGGGCTCCACCGCCCCCCACCGCGATGTGGCAACCCGTGTCCGTCTGGATCGCCTATCGATCATGATGACCGAAAGTGTCGTACACCTGTCCTAGTGTCAGGTCATGGTCGAGGAGCTGGCGCAGGCGGACGACGCGGTCGCGGCCTGCGTCGACGCGGCGGCCTGGACCCTTGCGGAGCACGATCTGATCGCCGCGCTCGACGCCGCGCACCGCCTCACGCAACGCCTCGCCGCGATCGAGCTGACCCTCGTCCGCGAGCTCGACGGCCGGGGCACGGCCCGCGCCCAGGGCGCGTCCTGCACGACGGTCTGGTTGCGCGAGCGCCTGCGCCTCACCGTTCCCACCGCTCGTCGGCTCGTCGATCTCGCCGCCGCCCTCGACAACGGCCACAACGGCGGAGTCCGGCAGGCGTTGGCCGACGGGAACATCACCGCCGAGCAGGCCCGCGTCATCACCGACACCGTCACCACGGTGCACGACTCCGCCGGCACCGCAGCCGCCGACAAGGCCGTCGGCGTCCTCGTCGAATGGGCGGGGCAGTTCGACCCCACCCTGCTGCGCAAGGTGAGCACCCGCATCCTCGACCACGTCGCCCCCGACGTCGCCGAGGCCGCCGCGAAGGCCGCGCTCGACGCCGACGCCCGCCGAGCCGACCGCGACCGGCATCTCACCCTGTCTGCGCAGACCGACGGCCGACTACGTCTCACCGGCATCCTCGACGCCGAAACCGCCGGCGTGCTGCGTGCCGCCATCGACCCACTCAGCGCACCCAGCGGCCCCGACGACCAACGCTCTCCAGGCCAACGCCGCCATGACGCCCTCGCCGACCTCTGCCGACTCACCCTGCGCACCGGCGATCTGCCCGAGCACGGTGGTGACCCCGCCCAGATCGTCATCACCACCAGCTACGACGCCCTCGCACGGGGACTGAGCGCCGGCACCCTCGACGCCGGCTTCACCGTGACCCCGCAGACGGTTCGCCGGCTGGCCTGCGACGCGGCCATCCTTCCCGCCGTCCTCGGCGGCACCAGCCAGACCCTCGACGTCGGTCGGCAACGACGACTCATCACCGGCCCCCTACGACGTGCGCTGGTCCTGCGCGACCGCGGCTGCGCCTTCCCCGGCTGCGACCGGCCACCCCGCTGGTGCGACGCCCACCACATCCGCCACTGGACCGACGGTGGCCCCACCAGCCTTGCCAATGCCGTGCTGCTCTGCGCCCATCACCACCGACACGTCCACCACAGCGAATGGACCGTCCACCTCGGAAACGACGGCCACCCCGAATTCACCCCACCGGCCTGGCTCGATCCCGACCAGATCCCCCGCCGGAACCACTACCACCGACGTAACTAGGCCATGGCGGCCGACGAGGCCGGGCGGGATGGCGTCCTCGTCACTGAGGGGCATGACGGCCAGGTAGTCGGAATGGTCGAAATGCTGCGGCATTCCGATCCGCCGGACCATCAGATCCTGCGTCCTGAACCGTCGGCCCAGGTCCACACGGTTGTACTGCCCGCTGCCAGAGGGCTCGGGGTGGGATCAGCGTTGCTCACGGCGGCCGAACAGTGGGCAAGCGACCGGGGGATCACGTGCCTGTCGGCTGGCATCCACCACCGCAACGCCGATGCAGTGCGCTTCTACAGCCGGCACGGCTACACCGACACCGGCCTGTCCCTAGGTAAGAGCGTGAAGTCGCGGCCGCAGTGCCGTCATCGGAGCCAGATGATGGCGGCGATGAGGACCAGGCTTGATCGGTAGAGGGATGCATGCCCGTTTGGCGTAGCGGGTGGCCAGGTCACGCCACTGCTTGAATCGGTTGAAGAAGCGTTCCACGACGTTGCGTATGCGGTGGACCTGCTTGACGAAGGCCGGCGGCCTGCCGCCGGGGCTGCCCTTGGCGTTGCGGCGGGCGACCTGGTCGGATCGCTCCGGGATGACGTGGCGGATCCCGCGCGGTCGCGGGGCTCGACGGGTGGAGTCGTGCGCGTAGCCCTTGTCCGCGATCAGCACCTCGGGACGTTTGCGGGGCCGCCCCGGTCCGGGCTCGTTGACCCGGATCGAGTCCAGCAGCGCCAAAGCTGCGGGTTTTCGCCGCCTGACCCGGGGTGAGCTGGATCGACAGCGGCCGGCCGCCTCCGTCGACCGCGAGGTGAATCTTCGTGCTCAACCCGCCGCGGGACCGGCCGATGGCCTCGCCATCTTGCGCGTGAGGGTGTCGCCGGACCTGTCGTGGAGCCCCTCTTTCGCAAGCGCCAGCGGCATGCTGGTGCGCCCGCACGATCGTCCCGTTGATGACCTGGCGGTGATCCCGCCACCGTCCCGCGCACCACCCGGCTCCGGCAGCAGCGGCGCGATCACCGCCCACGCCTCATCGGTCAACTCACCACCGGCACATCGTGAAACGACCAACAAGATCGACACGACACGCCCAAGGAAGTGTCCGGCCGATCATGTGACGAGCGGGCGCCAGACTTGGCGGGGTGCGAACCCTTCACGTCGCAGCCAGTGCTCGGTATAGACGATCCGCTCCGGCTCGACGACCACAAGGGTGTCTTGGGGCGGCTCGGACAGCGACCGCCCCCGCTCGGCATGCTCGTTCTCCCATCGGAACGCCTCCCAGTAGTGCGCTCGGTCCGGATGCGCCGGGTCGAGCACCCGGGCAGTACCGAACAACTGAGCCCCACGGCTGCTGGCCAGCCCGACCAGCGGCGCGAAGATCCCGACGGACACGCGTCGATCGGCAGCGATGTTGCGCATCTTCGGCGAACGTGGCGCGGCCGTGAACAGCACCGTGAAGCCGAGCGGGTAGTACCGCACCGGGGTGGCCAGCGGGCCGTCCGGCCCCGTGGTCGCGAGCACGCACATGTTCTGCGACGACAGCAGGTTGAGGATGCGCTCTTCGAGCCGTTCACGATCGAGTCGCCCAGCCGGTGTGGGCCCGGCCAGCCACGGATTCGTCAACGGCATGCGGCGTCCCCGATCATGACGAGCACCCTACTCACACTGTCGTGCGGAGCAGTTCGGCCCCGCCCAACCACACCCACGACTTGACCTAAAGCTCGGGTGAGGTCCTAGCCTCCGGTATCGGAGGTACGCATGAGCATGGAAGTTACCGCGTGGACGTCACTGCGCCACGCGATGAACGCACGGGACGAGCGTCCGCTGTCCCGCGCCACCTTGAAGCGGATCGCGCGGTTCGCACGGCCGCACCGCGCGCTGATCATCAGGTTTCTCGTGTTGAGCGTCGTGACGGCCGTTCTCACGGTCGCGTCGCCGATTCTCGCCGGCCGGGTGGTCGACGCGATCGTGGACGGCGCCGACGGCGGTGTCGTGGTCCGGTTGGCCGTACTGATCGCGGTGATCGCCCTCGCCGAGGCCGGCCTCGGACTGGTGACGCGATTCCTCTCCGCCAGCATCGGTGAGGGGCTGATCGTCCAACTGCGGACGGCTGTCTTCGACCACGTCCAACAGATGCCGGTGGCGTTCTTCACGCGGACCCGCACAGGTGCGCTGGTCAGCCGGCTGAACAACGACGTGATCGGGGCGCAGCGGGCGTTCAGCGACACCCTGTCGAGCGTGGTCGGTAACGCCGTCACGTTGGTGCTGACGTTGGCCGTGATGCTCAGCTTCTCGTGGCAGATCACGCTGCTGGCGCTCGTCCTGCTGCCGATCTTCGTCCTACCGGCCCGGCGCATCGGTTCGCGGCTCGCCCGGTTGCAGCGTGAGGCGGCCGAGCACAACGCGGCCATGAGCACACGTATGACGGAACGGTTCTCCGCACCGGGCGCCACCCTGGTGAAGTTGTACGGGCGGCCGGCCGAGGAGTCCGCCGAGTTCGCCGCGCGGGCACGGCGGGTACGGGACATCGGGGTCCGCACCGCCATGCTCCAGTGGGTCTTCATCACCGCCCTCACCGTGGTCGGCTCGCTGGCGCTGGCCCTGGTCTACGGGCTGGGTGGCCTGTACGCCCTGCGGGGCAGCCTCGACGCCGGAACAGTGGTCGCCCTCGCGCTGCTCCTGTCACGCCTCTACGCGCCGTTGACATCGCTGGCCAGCGCCCGGGTCGAGGTGATGAGCGCACTGGTGAGCTTCGAGCGGGTCTTCGAGGTCCTCGACCTCACACCGCTGATCCTCGACAAACCCGACGCACGGCCCCTTCCCGACGGGCCGGTCGCGGTCGAGTTCAACGGGGTGCGCTTCGGCTATCCGTCGGCGGACCGGGTGTCCCTCGCGTCCCTCGAGGACGTGGTCAAGCTCGATACGCGTGGCGGCGAGGAGGTGCTGCACGAGGTGTCGTTCCGCGCCGAGGCGGGACAGATGGTCGCGCTCGTGGGTTCCTCCGGAGCGGGTAAGTCGACGATCGCACAGCTGGTGCCGCGCCTGTACGACGTCGACGACGGCGCCGTGAGACTCGGCGACGTCGACGTACGCGACCTGTCCGCCGAGTCGATCCGGACGGCGTTGGGTGTGGTGACCCAGGACGGGCACCTCTTCCACGAGAGCATTCGCGCCAACCTGGCGTTCGCCCGGCCGGGCGCCACCGAGGACGAGATGTGGGACGTGCTGCGGCGGGCCCGACTCGCCGACCTGATCCGCTCGCTTCCCGACGGGCTCGACACCGTCGTCGGAGAGCGGGGATACCGCCTGTCCGGTGGGGAACGGCAACGGCTCACCATCGCGCGACTGCTGCTGGCTCGGCCGCGCGTGGTCATCCTCGACGAGGCCACCGCGCACCTCGACTCCACCTCGGAGGCGGCGGTGCAGGACGCCCTGGCCGAGGCACTCACCGGTCGTACGAGCGTGGTCATCGCGCACCGGCTCTCCACCATCCGGGCAGCCGACCAGATCCTCGTCGTGGAGGACGGACGGATCGTCGAACGCGGACGACACGGCGACCTGCTCGCGGCCGGTGGCCGCTACCACGAGCTGTACCGCACGCAGTTCGCCCAGGACCAACCGACGGCCCAGGAGCAGCCGACGGTCCAGGAGCAGCCGACGGCCCAGGAGCAGCCGACGGTCCAGGAACAACGCGTGCCGATCTAGACCACCATGCCGGGGCACCTGCTCCACGACGGCGCCGCCCGCCTCGGGTCGATCCCCGGGGCGGGCGGCGGGAGTCGACGGTCAGTCGTCGTCGTCCTTGTCGTCGGCGTCGTCGTCGGCGTCGACCGGCTCCTGCTCGGCCTTGACCACCGAGCCGTTCGCACGGTCGACGTCCACCTCGTGCTCGGTGTCGCCGGCGACGATCTCCACGCTCCAGACCGGGCGGCCGTGCTCCTGCTCGGCTTCGACCTCGACGATCTGGCCACCGCCAGCCTTGGTGAGCGCGATCTCTCCGGCTCGCTTCTCGTCGACGGCAGCGCCGGCCGGCGCGCCGCCCGGGGACGGGGTGTCGCCGGTCGACGGGGCACCGCTCGTCGGCGTACCCGATGGTGCGCCGGTCGACGACGGATCGCTGGTCGCCGGCGCGGCGGTAGTGCTGTCGGCCGTCGGCGCGACGGTCGCGGCGGCGAGCGTCGTGTCGGTGCGCGAGTCCTTCGCGGCGGTGACGCCGAACGCGGCCCCGGCCACCGCCAGCACCGCCGCCCCGCCGACCGACGCCAGGAGCAGATTGGTCCGCTTCATCGTGGTGTCCACCTTTCCTCGGTTGTCGACTACGAGGATCGGCTGAACCGGGATAGCAGCGCGCTGTGCGAACGCTAAGGCCGGGTTAAGCCTGCGGTCAGAGCGCCATGCGCATGAAGACGTCGGCGCGGGCGTACGGCGGCAGCGGGATCTGTTCGCCATCGACGTGCTGGAAGCCGGCCGTCTCGTAGAGGTGCACGGCGTTCGGGAGCTTGGTACTGCTGCCGAGGAACAGGGTGGTCGCGCCGAGCTGGCGGGCCCGCTCGATCGCCGCCTCGATGAGCTGGCGGCCGAGGCCCCTTCCGCGCGCCGCCGGGGCAACCGCCATCTTCGACAACTCGAAGACGTCCTCCGAGCTGCGCACCAGGGCGACACAGCCGATGACCTCCCCGCCGTCGCGGAGGACGAGCACGTCGCCGCCCGGCTCGACGATGGCGGCGAACGGGTCGCCGAGCGTCTTGCGGTCCGACTCCTCGATGGTGAAGGTGTGGGAGATCCACTGTTCGTTCAGCGTCCGGAAGGCCTCGGCCTCCTCGGCGGTGGTCATCGACGTGACGGTCAGCGTGCTCGGGTTCATGACCCGATTCTCCGGTCGCCGCTATTCGAACGTCCAATATCTTGTTCGGACTGATTCGTATCCTCGACGTATGGATCCCGAGCTGCGCCACCTGCGGTACTTCGTCGCGGTCGCCGAGGAGCTGCACTTCGGCCGGGCCGCGGTACGGCTACGGATGGCCCAGCCGCCGCTGTCGCAGCAGATCCGCCAACTCGAGGCGATGATCGGTACGCCGCTGTTCGTCCGCACCTCCCGGTCGGTGGCGCTGACGCCGGCCGGCGAGGCGTACCTCGTCCGATGCCGGCGGGTGCTGGCCTCGGTCGCCGACGACGTGCACGAGGCGAGCCGCATCGGGCGCGGGGAACAGGGACGCTTCGACATCGGCTTCGTCAGTTCGGCGATCCAGCTCGGACTGGCCGGGCCGATCCGTCGTTTCCGTGAGCGTCATCCGGCCGTCCACCTACGCCTGCACGAGGCGTACACGGCGCTCATCGTCGACCGGCTGTTGAACGGCGAGGTCGATCTCGGCGTGGTTCGGGACGCGGACGACCACGAGGACCTGGTCGGCGTCACGTACGCCACCGAGTCCTTCGTCGCCGTCCTGCCGGCCGACCACCCGCACGCGGGAGACCGCGCGATCGACGCCGCGGTGCTGCGGGACGACGCGTTCGTCTTCATCCCACGGGTGGCCGGCGAGCGGGCCTACCAGCGCAATCTTCGGCCGTGCCTGGACTCCGGCTACACGCCGCGCATCGTCCAGGAAGCCGGTAGTTGGACCACGGTCGTGCACCTGGTCGCGGCCGGCCTCGGAGTGACCATCGCACCGGCGAGCATCACCGCCGTGGCACCTCCTCCGGTGGCGGTGCTGCCGTTGACCGGCACCGAGGCCGCCACCGAGGTGCGCATCCTGCGCCGCCGGGATGACGACCGGGTCACCTCGACGGGCTTCGGGACCGCAGACAGTTCTTTCGACCTGCGCACGGCTAGCCGCGCCGGTTGAGTTCCGCCTCGAGCCGCTGGACGAGGGTCTTGCGGTCCTTGCCGGCGTGCTCGTTGCGCAGCGCCGTCCTGAGCTGTCGCGTGTCGAGCCCACGGACGAGCTTGCTGGCTTCGGCGACCGACATCTCCGACATCCGGCCGGCCGTGGTGGCGTCGCGCCGCGCCTTCTTCGCCGGGCCGGTGTTGGAGACGTACTGCCGGCCGGTCCGGGACGCCTCCCGCTTCTTGGTGTCGGTCGCGCGCTTCTGGCTCTCGGACATCTCGTCCCAGGCCTTCTTGGGCAGGTAGCGGCTCGTCGTGCCGTCCTTGCGGGCCCGGGCGTCGCCCTCCTTCGTCTGCCACTTCTCGTTGCCCCAACGCTGCAACGCCTTCTGTCGATCGTCCTTTTCGCCCAGAAATCCGCCGCCGCGCCGCTTGTACTCCTGTGTCACCAGTTGTGACTTACGCGCCGACCACTGCCCCGGTTTGCCGCCCTTGTCGGAGGCCTTGATTTCTTCCTTGATCTGCTCTCTGAGCTCGGGTTTCGTATACCGCGCCATAGGTGGCAGCTACCCGGCAGCGCAGCGGCTATGCCTGACGCTGTGGTGGCGGCCCGAGTCGCAGCAGCACCTGCGCCCCACCACGCGGACCGGACCGCAGCTCCAACCGCCCGCCGCCGGCCTGGGCGGCACGGCGGGCGATGTCCAGGCCGAGTCCGGTCGAGCCGACCGCGCTGGCACCTCGCCGGACAGCGCCAGCGGGCATCCCCGGGCCCTCGTCCGCGACGGCGAGCAGCACCTCCCCGTCGTCCCGCGCGAGCCGCACGGTGAACGGCGTGCCGTCGGGAGTGTGCGCGAAGACGTTGCCGAGCAGGGCGTCCACGGCGGCCGTCAGATCGTCGGCGGCCACCCCGACGGTCAGTGGGCCGGGGGCCAGGTCGAGGTGGACGGCCCGGCCGGTGTCCTCGGCGAGCACCGACCAGAACGCGACCCGGTCGGCGACGATCGCCGCGGCGTCGGACGCGACGGTTCCCGGCGCCGGCGCGCGACGCCAGCGGGCCTGCTGGATCAGCCCGGTGACCGCGCGTTCGAGCCCGTCGGCGGCAGCCGCGATCCGGGCCGCGTCGTCCGGGTCGCGCAGTGACTCCGCCTCCAGCCGCAGCGCCGTCAGCGGTGTCCGCAGCCGGTGGGACAGGTCGGCTACCTGTTCCCGCTCCTGGAGCAGGAGGACCTGTATCCGGGCGGCCAGGTGGTTGAGCGCGCCGGCGACCTCGCGCAGCTCGGGCGGACCGGCGGGTACGACCCGGGCGTCCAACTCGGCGTTCGCCAGGCGGTGCGACACGGCCGACAGGTCGCTGATCGGCCGGACCAGCGTGCGCGCCAGCCGGTCGGCGACCGCCAACCCGATCAGCACCAACACCACGCCGAGCAGTGCCAGCACCAGCCAGGCCCGGGTCACGCCGGCGGTCAGCTCCTGCCGGGGCACCACGATCCGGATGACGCCGGTGCCGTCCGGTCGGCCCTGCACGGCGATGACCACCTCCCGGCCGGCCGCGGACTCCCCGGTGAGGCTCTGCCCCCGCGCGGCCAGGGCCACCGCGGGAGTACGGGGTGCCTGCGCGCCGAGCACGGTGCCGTCGGGGAGGAAGACGCTCACCGGTCGGCCGGACTCCGCGGCGAGCTGCTCGACGGTGAGCCGGATGGTCGGCGCGTCGGCGGTGCCGACCACCGGCACGAGGCTCTGCGCGTCGGCGGTGGCCCGTACGGTGGCCCGGTCCTGGGCGACGGTGCGTACGAGCAGGGCCAGCGGCACCAGGAACGCGACGAGCGTGAGCACGCTGACCGCGGCGACCAGCAGCGCCAGGCGGGCCCTCACGGCTGGGCCGCGGGCGCGTCGAGACGTACGCCGACGCCGCGCACGGTGTGCAGGTAGCGGGGCTGCTGTGCGGTCTCCCCCAGCTTGCGGCGCAGCCAGGACAGGTGCACGTCGACGGTCTTGTCGGCCCCGCCGTACGGGATCTGCCAGACCTCGGTGAGCAGCTCGCGTTTGGTCACCACCTGGCCGGGCCGTCCGGCCAGGTGGTGCAGCAGGTCGAATTCGCGCGGCGTCAGCTCCACCAGCGTGCCGTCCAGGGTGACCTGTCGGGACCGGGGATCGACGCGCAGACCGCCCACGACGAGGGACACCTCCTGCGCGTCGGGGCCGGCGGGACCTCGCCGCAGCACCGCGCGGGCACGGGCGTCGAGCTGCGCGGCGGTGAACGGCTTGACCACGTAGTCGTCGGCGCCCGCGTCGAGGACCCGGACGATCTCGGTCTCGTCGTCGCGCGCGGTGGCCACGATGACCGGCACCGAGCTGACCGCGCGCAGCATCCGCAGCAGCTCGCGTCCGTCCAGGTCGGGCAGGCCCAGGTCGAGCACCACCAGGTCGGGTCGGTCGTCCAGCGCGTCACGCAGGCCGGCCATCGCGGTCGAGGCCGCGGCGACCGCGTGGCCGCGCTCCCGCAGGGCACGGATCAGCGGGGTACGGATCGTCAGGTCGTCCTCGATGAGCAGCAGGCGGGCCACAGCAGGCAGGCTAGCCGCTGTCGCTGCCGGCGCGGCGCACGTTAACCATGCCTTAGCCTCCGGATGTGCCTGGGACAACCATGGATCGGGGATAGTCGGTGGCATGAGCCGTCGTTCGATCCTCGTCGCCGCCGGGTGGGTGGCCACCGTCGCCGTGGCGACTCTGATCGGGTTGGGCGCGATCCGGCTGGTGGGCGAGAGCATCACCGGCACGCCGGGCGGGGTGCGCAGCGAGGCGGACATCGAGCGAGCGCTCGCCTCGCCCGAGCCGGGGCCGAGTGGCACCGTGGGTGCCGCGCCGGCGGGGCCGTCCACGGCGAGCGCCGCACCGAGCGCCAGCGCCGGGGTCCGCCGGAGTTTCGCCACCGGCGGCGGCACGGCCGTGGCCGAGTGCGGCGCCGACGGGGTACGCCTGGTGTCGTGGGCGCCCGCGCAGGGTTACCGGGTGCACGAGGTGGACCGGGGCCCGGACGACGACGTCGAGGTCACGTTCGAGGGTTCGGCCGGCCGGCACGAGTTGAAGGTCCGCTGCATCGGCACCGAACCGGTGGCCGTCGCCGACGACTAACCCGCTCGTGGTGCTGCGGCAAGATCGTTAGTCTGCTGCGGTGATCCGTACCCTCGTCGTCGCCTCTCTCCTGCTGGCAGGCTGCTCGCCTGCTGCGACGCCCGCGCCCGCCACCAGCCCCACCGCACCCTCGGACGGGTACGCCACCTCTGCGTGTGCCCGCCTGATCGGCGCCATGGCCAGGAAGGAGCCCTCCCCTCCCGATGACATGGGCACTGCCACGCGAGCGGTGTCGGCGACCGACCCTGGCATCAAGGAAGCCGGTAAGCAGCTCGCAGCGGCCGCCAAGGAAGCCGGCGACCTCTGGGTGCAGAACGATCCCTCCGTCGACAAGGGGCCTGCCTACCGCCGTCTGGCCGACGCCCAGCAAGGGCTCCTCGCGGCGTGCACCAACGTCTTCGGTGAGCCCCCGTGGGCGTTCGTCAAGCAGCAGCCGACGCCGACGCCCAGCCGCTGACGGACGTGGCCGGCACGAAGGCTCGTGCCGGCCACGTGGTGGTGGTGGTTCAGCTCGTGTACGCCTCCACCTCCCAGAGGGAATGGCCGTAGCCGGTCCCCCGGGCCGTGCCGTAGATGCGCAGGTAGCGGCCGTTCGCGCCGAGGCCGCTGTGCTCGTCCACGCCACCGTCGGCGCCGGTCACCGTCTTCACGGTGGTCCAGGTGGTGCCGTCGTTGGAGGTCTGGATCTGGTACGCGCTGCTGTACGCCGCCTCCCAGGCGAGCTTGACCCGCCCGATCGCGGTCGGGCTGCCCAGGTCGACGCGGATCCACTGCGGGTCGGAGAACGTGCTCGACCAGCGGGTGGTGAGGTTGCCGTCGACGGCTTGCTCGCCGGAGACGTCGGCACCCTCGGTGCTGGACGTCGTCGTCGGCTTGTTCAGCAGCAGGTTGCCGCCGGTCGGGGTGCCGGTACCTCCGTACACCTCGAACTCGTAGAGCGAGTAGCCCCAGGCCGTGCCGCGGGCGGTGCCGAGGAGCCGGACGTACCGGCCGGAGCCGGTGAGCCCGGTCAGGTCGTCCACCCCGCCGTCGCCGCCGGTCACCGTCCGGATCGTGGTGAAGGTGACGCCGTCCGTCGAGGTCTGGATCTGGTACGCGCTGCCGTACGCCGCCTCCCAGGTCAGCTTGACCCGACTGAGGGCGTACGTGGCGCCCAGGTCCACGTCGATCCACTGTGGATCGCCGAAGCTGCTGCCCCAGCGGGTGCCGGCCACGCCGTCGAACGCGTTGGCGGCGACGAACGCGCCCTCGTAGCTGGATGCCCGCGCCGGCTTGCCCTTGGCCAGGTTGGTGCCCGTCCCGGGATCCGGGTCCGGGTCCGGGCCGGGCCCGCCCGGGCTGGTGGAGAGGGTGAACTCGTCGATGTCGAACCACGGCCCGGCGCCCTTGAAGACCAGGTACAACGTCCGGGTGCCGGTCGGGGCGGTGACCCCGCCGGTGACCGTGGCGAAGGTGGCGTACCCGCCGGTGGAGGTGACGGTCGCCGAGCCGACCAACTGTCCGGTGGGTGAGTCGACGCGCAGTTCCAGCGTCCCGCCGCCGCCGGCCGGCGCGCCGACGCGGGCGCTGAACGACTGGATGCCGGCCAGGTTGTAGGGCCGGAACGAGATCCAGTCGTTGTTGTCGATGTAGCCGACCGCTGCCCCGCCGTGCCCGGCCGCCCCGGCGACGATCTGGACGCCTGACGAGTCACCGAAGTGCTCGGCCTGGCGGACCCGCGGTTGCAGCACCGCCTGGGTGTGCGTGGTCAGCGCCGGCTGGCCGCCCCCGCCCAGGTCGGTGTACTCGGCGTCGATGATGCCGAAGATGTTGGCCGCCGTGTCGTGCTCGCCGTCGGCCGAGGTCTGGATGACCCCGGTGCAGCCCTGCGCGCTGCCGAGCTGGTGGCCGTGGGAGTCGTGGCCGAGCACGTAGTTCACCTTGACCCGGGCACAGTTGACCGTGCCGTCCTGGGCGTCGGTGACCGTGACCGAGAACGGGATCGCGTCCCCGAAGGTGAAGGTCTGCCCATTCAACGGGGTGTTCACGGTGACCACCGGGGCGCTGTTGCCGACCGTGACGACCACGCTCGCGGTGGCGGTCTTGCCGGTGGTGTCCCGCACGGTCAGCGTCGGGCTGCGGGTGCCGTTGGTGGTGTACGTGAAGCTCGGGTTCGCGGCGGTCGAGTCGGTGGTGCCGTTGTTGTCGAAGTCCCACGCGTAGGTGAACGGGTCACCGTCCGGGTCGGGGGTGCCGGCCGAGGAGAAGGCAACGGTCAGCGGCGCGGTGCCGCTGGTGGGGGTGGCGGTGACCTTCGGGACGGGTGCCCTGCCCCCACGGGCGTACTCGATGCGGTAGAGCGCCGAGTTGGCGTCGCCGTTGAACCAGCCGGTGCCGTAGTCGAGCACGTAGAGCGCGCCGTCGGGGCCGAACTCCATGTCCATGACCTGGGTGCCGGTCCACGGGAACGGGTTGATCTTCAACGGCTGGCCGGTGGAGTCGAGCTTGACGTTCTTGATCCAGCGGCGGCCGAACTCGCCCGCGAAGAAGGTGCCGTCGTAGTACTGCGGGAACGCCACGGGCGAGGTGTTGTTCGGGTCGTACCGGTAGACCGGGCCGGCCATCGGCGACAGGCCGCCACCGGTGAACTCGGGCGGCGAGCCGGAACCGCCGTACGGCAGCCAGGCCGGGATCGCCGGCGGGAGTTGGGTGATGCCGGTGTTGTTCGGCGAGTTGTTGACGGGTCCGCCGGCGCAGTTGAACTTCGCCCCGGACGGCCCGGACGGGAACGTGTAGTCGTTGTACGCGTCGTTGCGGGCCGTGCAGTACGGCCAGCCGTAGAAGCCCGGCCGGTCGACGCGCGCGAACTCGACGTTGCCCGCCGGCCCACGGTTCGGGTCGGCGGTGCCCGCGTCGGGGCCGTAGTCACCGAGGTAGACGACGCCGGTGGCCTTGTCCACGCTCATCCGGAACGGGTTGCGGAACCCCATCGCATAGATCTCCGGACGCGTGCGCGCCGTGCCGGGGGCGAACATGTTGCCCGCCGGGATCGTGTAGCCGCCGGCCGCGCTCGGCTTGATGCGCAGCACCTTGCCCCGCAGGTCGTTGCTGTTGCCCGCGGTGCGCTGCGCGTCGAAGGCCGGGTTGCGTCCGGCCCGCTCGTCGATCGGCGTGAAGCCGGCCGAGTCGAACGGGTTGGTGTCGTCACCGGTGGACAGGTAGAGGTTGCCGGCCGCGTCGAAGTCCATGTCGCCGCCGACGTGGCAGCACATGCCCCGGCTGGTCGGCACGTTGAGGATCAGCGTCTCGCTGGCCAGGTTGATGGTGTTGTCGGCGTTCACGGTGAAGCGGGACAACCTGTTGACCCCGTCCCAGACGGCGAACTGGGCCGGGGTGCCCTCGGCCGGCGCGCCACCGCCCGGTGTGCTCAACGGAGGCGCGTAGTACGCGTACACCCAGCGGTTGGTGGCGAAGTTGGGGTCGACCTTGATGCCCTGGAGCCCCTCCTCGTCGCCGGTGTAGACGGCCAGGGTGCCGGCGATCTTGGTGTTGCCGGCGGCGTCGGTGTGCCGGATGACGCCGTCGCGGGAGGTGTGCAGCACACCCCTGTCGGGCAGGACGGTGAGGCTCATCGGCTCGCCGGTCTCGGCGGCACCCTTTGCCAATGCCACCTGCTGGAAGTTGGTGGTGACCGTCGGGCCGCAGTCGGCGGTGACCGCCCCGGCGGCGGTCTGGATGCCACCGAGCAGGTGCTGACGGAAGGCGGTGTCGGTGTACGAGGCGTCGGTGTGGCCGAGGCCGGTGTACCAGGCCCGGCCGCCGGAGTAGTTCTGGCACCAGGAGATCGGGTGGTCGTACCCCATGCTGCCGCCGCTGTACGTGTTCTCGTCGAGGGTGGCCAGCACGTGCACGTTGCCCCGGGGGTTGGTGCGGTAGTTGTACAGCTCGTCGAAGCGGCTCCACCGCTGCGGCAGGCCCTTGGTGGACGGGTGCACCTGGTCGGCGACCGTGACGGTGGCGGTCTGCTCGGCCGGGTGCGAGGCGAAGTACGCGCCGACGAGTCCGCCGTACCAGGGCCAGTCGTACTCGGTGTCGGAGGCGGAATGCACGCCCACGTACCCGCCGCCGGCGGTGATGTAGCGCTCGAACGCCGTCTGCTGGGCGGCGTTGAGCACGTCGCCGGTGGTGGACAGCCAGATCACCGCCGCGAACCGGGCGAGGTTGGCGTCGGTGAACTGGCCGGCGTCCTCGGTGGCCTCGACGGTGAAGCCGTTGGCCGCGCCGAGCTGCTGGATCGCCGTGATGCCCGGGGTGATGGACCCGTGCCGGAATCCGGCGGTCTTGCTGAAGACCAGGACGGTGAACGGGGCGGCGCTGGCCGCGGGTGGTGTGGCGACGACGCCGCCCAGCACGAGGATCGCGCTCAACACAGCGCCGAGCCACGCTCTCAGGGATCTGCGCACGGGTAGGTCCTTTCGGGGGACGACGTGCGCCGATCACGCCGGTGGTGGTGTGCATGCATCGTTACGGGTCGATTACCACCTCGTCAAGGACTTCAGCACTATCCGAGAGAGCGTTATCTCGGCAGGTCAGGTCGACTGCGGCAGGTGAGATCAGATTACGGTTTCCGCGTGGGTCCGCGTGGCGTGTCGGCTCAGGGCGGGCAGCGCCGGAGCGAGCGCCACGAGCATGCACAGACCGCCGAGCGGCAGCAGGTCGAGCGTGACGGCCGGCAGGACGATCCCGACGAGCAGCAGGGCGACGCTCCACCAGGGCAGCAGCCGGTGAGCCGCGAGCATGCCCGCGAGGACGAGCAGACCGAGGAAGAACAGCTGCGGTACGACGTTGTAGAACACCACCTCGACGCCGGGCACGTCCTTGAAGTCCGCGCCGAGCGCCGACATCTCCGCCCGGTCGGCGGCCAGCAGACCCTCGACGATGTCCGCGCCGAACTGCACCATCGTTGCGGCCAGGCCGATCAGCGTGACGGCCACGACCGGCGTACGCCACCGGCCGGGGCGCAGCAGGCCGGCCAGCGCCAGCACCACCGGCACGAACAACACCATGCCCGCGAGGCCGACCAGGTGCGCGGCCTGCCAGTCGAACCCGGGGCCGTACGTCCCGTCGGACCTGCCCCACAGGCGTACGAGCCCGTAACCCACGATGCAGGCCGGCCCGGCGATCACGAAGAATGCGGTGCGTCTCATGCCCAACATCATCTGGTCGGCAGCGCGCGCCCGGCTCCGGGTGAAGCCCCGGTGACGGCCCCGGTCTTCGGCTCAGGTTTCCCACCGAGCAACCCTGATCCCCGTGGTCTCCTATAGTCGCGCGGTGAGCACGGATCAGGTACGGCAGGCGTACGGCGCGGTCGCGGATCGGTACATCGAACTGTTCGGCACCCGTGAGCAGGTGCACCCCGACGACGTCGCCTTCGTCGGGCGGCACCTGACGGGTCGCCCCGGGCCGGTGCTCGACCTGGGTTGCGGCCCCGGCCACCTCACCGACCATCTGCGGTCGCTGGGCGTCGACGCCACGGGCATCGACGTGGTGCCCGAGTTCATCGCCCACGCGCGGGCGACGCATCCGGGCGGCGACTACCGCCTCGGGTCGTTGGACGACCTCGACGTGGCCGACCACTCCGTCGCCGGCATCCTGGCCTGGTACTCGCTGATCCACCTGCCCCCGGAGCGCCTCGACGGTGTACTGACGACATTCCGACGTGCCCTGACCCCGTCCGGAGCGTTGGTGCTGGGTCTCTTCTCCGGCGACGAGATCGACGCCTTCGACCACAAGGTCACGACCGCCTACCGCTGGCCGGTCGACGAGATCTCGGAGCGGCTGACGAGGGCCGGCTTCACCGAGGTCGAGCGCCTGGAGCGCCCCGACGGCGGCCCGCACCGGCCGCACTACGCCATCGCCGCCACTGCGACGGGGTGAGTCGAGCCGCCCGCGCGCAGCGGACACCACGAGGATCGCTCAGCCGACGCTAAGACCGCTCTCACGGCCCGTTCCTAACGTGTGCGGGCATGGCGACACCACCCGTATCCCCGCCGACGACCGCCGCCCGCTCGGACGCCCGCACCGCCTGGCTGACCTGCGTCGCGCCTCGTCCAGCCGCCCGGCTGCGGCTCGTGTGCCTCCCGTACGCCGGTGCCGGCGGCGGCGCGTACCGGCCGTGGGCCGCCCTGCTGGGCGACGACGTGGAGGTGTGGGCCGCGCAGTTGCCCGGCCGTGAGCGTCGGCTGGCCGACCCGCCTCTGAGCACGATGGACGACCTCGTGCCGCCACTCGTCGACGCGATCGTCGCGCGGGTGCCGGCCCCGTTCGCGATCTTCGGGCACAGCATGGGCGGCCTGATCGGGTACGAGGTGGCGGCCCGCCTGGTCGCCCGGGGCGGTCCGGTACCGCAGCGGCTGGTGGTCTCGGCGGCCCGTCCGCCGCGCGACGCCGCGCCGCTCGGTACGGCGCACCGCCTCGACGACGCGGCGCTGACCCGTTGGCTGCACGACCTCGGCGGCATTCCCGACGAGGTGCTCGCCGACCCCGGTCTGCTGGAACTGATCCTGCCGACCGTGCGGGCCGACCTGAGCGTGGTCGCGTCCTACCGCCCGACGACCGTGCCGCCGCTGCCGCTGCCGGTGGACGCGGTGGCGGCCGCCGACGATCCCCTGGTCAGCCCGGACGAGGTGGCCGGATGGGCGGCCTGCACCACGGCCGCCTTCTCGCTGACCGTCGTCCCCGGAGGTCACCTCTACCTGCACGACACGCCTCCCCCGCTGTCCCGCCTGCTCGGCGGTGGACCGGCCGCCGACCGCGCGTACGTCGAAGGGGCCACCCGATGACCCAGGACCTGCACCCGGACCTCGCCGACCTCACCCCCGAGCAGCGGGAGCTGCTGGCCCTGCGGCTGCGCCAGAGCCGAGCCAGCCAGAGCCGAGCCAGCGAGAGCCGCGCCAGCCAGAGCCGCGCCGACCACTACCCGCTCTCCTTCACGCAGGAGCAGCTCTGGTTCCTCGACCGGTTGGAGCCCGGTACGCCGGTCTACAACGTGCCCTTCGCCGAGCGGATCACCGGTCCCCTCGACGTCGCGGCGCTGCACCGGGCGGTCCACGCGGTGGTGGCCCGGCACGACGCGCTGCGGATCGTGTTCACCACCGTCGACGGCGTCGTCACCCAGCGGGTGTCGGACGCCCTGGACGTGCCGCTGCCACTGCTGGACCTGACGGCGCTGTCGGAGTCGGAGCGGCAGGCCGCCGCCGAGCGGGAGATCGCGGCGCACGCGGCGGTCCGCTTCGACCTGACCAGCGGGCCACTGCTCGCGGTACGGCTGGTCGCCCTCGCCGCCGACGAACACCTGCTGCTGGTGACCGCGCACCACATCGTCTTCGACGCCTGGTCGGCGGGTGTGTTCGTGGAGGAGCTGGTGCGCTGGTACGGCGAGTTCGCCGCCGACGTGCCCGCCGGGCTGCCCGCGCTGCCCACCCGGTTCGTCGCACACGTCGCGGCCCGCCGCCAGCCGGAGGCCGAACGGGAGCTGGCCGGTCACCTGGCGCACTGGCGGGAACGGCTCGCCTCGGCCCCGGCCCGGTCCACGCTGCCACCGGACCGCCCCCGGCCGCCGGTGCAGACGCACCGTGGCCGGAGCCTGCCGTTCACCGTCGACGCCGAGGTGACCGACGCCCTCGCCGGACTGGCCCGGCGCGCCGGCGCCACCGTCAACGCGGTGGTCCTCGCCGGGCTGACCGCCCTGCTGCGTCAGGCCACCGGCCAGGAGGACCTGCTGCTCGGCATGCCGGCCGCCGGCCGGGCGAGCACCGATCTGGAGCCGCTGATCGGCTGCTTCGCCACCATGCTGGTGCTGCGGGTGGACACCGCCGGCGACCCGAGCGTCCGTGACCTCGTCCGTCGGGTGCACCGCACGGTCAGCGAGGCGTACGCCCACCAGGAGGCCCCGTACGCGCGGGTGGTGGAGGAGGTCCGTCCGGTCCGGGACCCCAGCGTGAACCCGCTCTTCCAGGTGCTGGCGACCATGACCGACGGCGGCGTACGGCAGCGGCAGGCGGCTGGGGTGACGTTCCGTGCGGTGCCGGCGGAGAGCGGCCTCACCGACTTCGACCTGTTCGTCAGCCTGACCGTCGACGGTGACCGGATCGAGGGCGCGGTCGACTTCAACGCCGACCTGTATCTCGACGAGACGATCGCCGCGACCGTGGGGCGGCTGCCGGAGCTGCTGCGCGCCATGGTGGACGATCCGGACCGGCCGTTGTCGCAGGTGCCCGGGCTGCGCCGGCACCGCGTCGCCCTGGCGGCCACGTTCACCGTGGACCCGCTGCGCGATCCGGTGGACTTCTGGCTGCGCTTTCTGCGCGTACCGGCGGCGGTGGAGCTGGTCGGGTACGGCCAGTTGGTGGCCCACCTGCTGGCCGGGCCGACGGCCGACGCCACGGTCTGCCTGCTGCGGTTCGAGGACTGGCTGCGCCGCCAGGACCACACGGCCGGGGACGCGGCCCTCGACGCGGCGATGGACGACCTCGACGCGGCGGTGGCGGCGTACCGGCGACGGACCGACGCCCCGCTGCTGCTGGTGGTCTGCCCCGCGTCGCCGCGCGCCGCCGCCCGACGTGACGGCCAGGACGGCCGGCAGGACCGGGATGGCCGGCTCGACGACCGGCTGGCCGCGTTGGCGGCTCGTACCCCGGGGGTCCACGCGGTCTGGGCCGCCGACCATGCCGGCGCCTACCCGGTCAGCGAGGTGGGCGACGAGCGCGCGGACGAGCTGGGCCACGTGCCGTACACGGGCGAGTACTTCGCGGCGCTCGGCACGATCGTCCTGCGCGAGCTGCGCCGGCTCGCCGGCCAGCCGCACCGGCTCGTGTTCGTCGACGGCGAGCGGTTGCCGCTCGACCGGCTCGCCGACGCGCTGCCCGGTCACGAGGTGCGGGCGTACTCGACGGAAGCGCTCGCCGCCGCCGACCCGGCCACCACTGTGGTGCTCGACACCGACCCGCAGGCCGTCGCGGCGCTGCGCGAGGCGCACCCGGGCGTGCTGGCGCTGGCCGTCCCCGCCGGGTGGGACGAGCTGCGCCGGCTGCTCACCCACGTCTGGGCGCTGGACCCACCCGCGCCGGTGACGAGCGCCGGCCCGAGTGAGCTGTGCACGTCGATCGGGTCGGAGCGGGCCGCGTACGTCGTCGAGGAGCTGAGCACCCCCGCCGCGGTCGCCGAACGGAGCCGGCCGACCCCCGTACGCGCCGCAGCCGACAGCGAGGTCGTCGCACCCCGCACCGCCACCGAGGAGCGGCTCGCCGGTCTCTGGGCCGCCGCGCTCGGCGTCGAACAGGTCGGGGTGACGAGCGACTTCTTCGGTCTCGGTGGACACTCGCTGCTCGCCACCGGCCTGCTGTCGCAGGTGCAGGCCGAGTTCGGCCGGGAGGTGTCGCTCTACACCCTGTTCACCAACCCGACCGTGGCCGGGCTCGCCGCCGTGCTGGACGCCGACGAGGACGCCACCGCGCTCGCCCCGCTCATCCCCGCCCCGGCGGGTACGCCGGCGGTGGCGTCCTCGGCACAGGTGCGACTCTGGGCGCTCGACCAGCTCGGCGACGACGTGGTCCGACACAACACCACGGCCGCCGTCGAGCTGCGCGGCGACCTCGACACGACCTCGCTGCGCCGGGCGTTCGACGACGTGCTGGCCCGGCACGAGGTGTTGCGGACCACCTTCCGGGGACGCGACGGCGAACCCGAACCCGTCGTACACCCACACGTCGACCCGTGGTTGGAGACGCTGGACCTGACCGGGTTGCCGGCGACCAAGCACGCGCGGGCCCTGCGCCGGGCGGCCGCCGAGCTGGCCGCGCACCGGTACGACCTGGCGACCGGGCCGCTGGTGCGGGCCCGCTTGGTGCGGCTACCCGAGCAGCGCTGGCACCTGCTGCTCGGCATGCACCACATCGTCTGCGACAACACGTCGTGGAGCATCCTGCTCGACGAACTCGCCGACCGGTACGCCCACCACGCCACCGGCGTCGACCGGCCGCTGCCGGCGCTGCCGGTGCAGTTCACCGACTACGCCCGGCACCAGCGCGACTGGCTGGCGTCCACCGCCGTCGAGCCGCACCTGGCGTACTGGCGGGAGCGGCTGGCCGACGCGCCGTTGCTGCTGGACCTGCCCACCGACCACCCCCGCCCAAAGGAGCGCTCGGACGTCGCCGGCTACCAGGCGCAGCGGCTCGGCGCGGGGCTCGGCGCGGCCGTGCGGGAGCTGGCCCGGGCGGAGGGGGTCACCCCGTTCGCCGTCCTGCTGGCCGGCTTCGCCGCCCTGCTGCACGCCGAGAGCGGTCAGCCGGACCTGGTGCTCGGCACACCCACCGCCGGCCGGGAACGCGCCGAACTCGCCCCGCTGATCGGGTGCTTCGCCGACCTGCTGCCGCTGCGCGTGGACGTGGCCGGACGGCCCACCTTCCGGCAGCTCGTGACCCGGGCCCATCGCACGGCACGGGAGGCGTACCGGCACCAGGGGCTGCCGTTCGCGACCATCGTGGAGGCGCTGCGTCTGCCCCGGCAGGCCGCGTACCACCCGCTGTTCCAGTGCGTGCTCAACGTCCTCGACGGCGCCGACGAGCTGCCGGAGTTCCCCGGGCTGGCCGCCACGCCCGTCGACGTGCCGAGCGTCGGCGTCGACTTCGACCTCTTCCTCAGCGTCACCTGGCAGGGCGACGACCTGCACGCCGACCTGGCGTACCGGGCCGACCTGTTCGTCCCGGAGCGGATGGTCCGGCTGCTGAGCGGGCTGGCGACGGTGCTCGACGACGGGGTGCGTCGACCGGACGCCCCGATCGGTGCGGGTCGGCGTACGCGCCCGTCCCGTCGGCCCGCGCCGCCCGCGCCCCGACTGGTGGTCGGCGGCACCGTCGAGGTTCCGCGGCTCGCGGACACCGTCCGCTTCTGGACCGGACTGCTCGGCCTGCCGCACACCCTCGACCAGCTCGCGCCCGGCGCGCTGCTGCGGCTGCTGCGCGACCCGGCCGCCGGACTGGCGACGGGCCGGCGCGACCGCAACGCGCTGGTCCTGCGCTGGGAGGACCGGTTGACACCCGGTCCGCTCGGCGCGGGCATCGTCGGGCTACGCGACTTCTGCACCGAGCTGCTGGCGGCGCTCGACGTGCACCGGTCGCACAGCGCGGCGGCGCTGACGATCGCGGTCTGTCCGCCGTCGCCGCCGTACCGCACGTCACCGTGGAACGCCGTCTTCGCCGAGCTGACCGCCCGGCTGGCCGAGGCCCGACCGGACGTCGACGTCGTGACGGTCGAGGCGTGGGCGCGGCGCTACCGGGTGCCGGAGCCGCCCGACGACGCCTGGTCACCGGAGCTGGCGGCGGTCACCGCGACACTGCTGGTGCGGCGGGCGGTACGACACCCGGCCCTGCGCCGGCTGGTCGTACCGGCCGGGCCGGCGCACCGCCAGGCGGAGCTGGCGCGGCTGCTCGCGGCCCAGGCCCGCGCCGGGCGCGAGGTGCTGCTCACCACGACGCCGCAGAGCGCGGAGCTGTCCGCGCTGGTCACCGCCGAGATCATCGGGTACGCCCCGACGCCTCCCACCGACGCGGCCACGCTGCTCCTGCACCCAGCCTCCGAGCCCGCGCCGCCCGACGCCCTGGCGCTGCCCGTCGACGATCGGGTCGGGCCGGTGGAGATGCTGCGGGGTCTCTGGTCGCTCGACGCCGGCACCACCGTGGACGGCGACGCGCCCGTCGACCGGATTCCCGCCGGTCTGCTCGCCGAGGTGGCCACCGAGCTGGGCGACGCGACGGTGCTGCGCGGCGCGGTCAGCGACGGGTACCGGCGTTCGGCCGACCGGAAGGCCGCCGCCCCGCGCACGGACCGGGAACGTCAGCTCGTGGCGATCTGGTCGGAGCTGCTGCGCACCAACCAGCTCGGCGTCACCGACGACTTCTTCGCCTCCGGCGGTGACTCGCTGCTCGCGATGCAACTCGTCGCCCGTTGTGCGGCAGCCGACATCCACATCACCCCGCGCCAGCTCGTACGCCACCCCACGGTCGCCGAGCTGGCCGCCAGCCTCGGGGAGGCGACGGCGACACCGCGGGCCGAGCAGGGCGAGGTGCACGGCGACGCCCCGCTGACCGGCGCGCAGCGCTGGTTCACCGACGTCATCGCCCCCACCATGGGCCGGCCCGCCCTGTTCAACCACCCCTACTACCTCGAGCTGGCCCGGCCGCTCCCGACCGACCTGGTACGCGAGGCGGTACGTCGACTGGTGGCCCAGCACGACGCGCTGCGGCTGCGCCTGGGCAGGCAGGCGGACGGGAGCTGGCGCCAGCACCACGCCGACCCGGCCGATGCCGTGCCGTTCGTCAGCCACGACCTGACCGGGCTCCCCACCGACGAGCGGGAGGCGGCCGTCGAGGCCCACTGCGCCGAGGCACAGACCGGTCTGGACCTCACGGCAGGCCCGCTGGCCCGGGTGGCGCACTTCCGGCTCGGCCCGGAGCTGCCCGACCGCCTGCTGCTCGTCAACCACCACCTCGTCGTCGACGCGGTCTCCCGGGGCGTGCTGCTGGCCGACCTGGAGATGCTCTGTGACCAGCTCGAACGTGGTGTCGAGCCGACGCTGCCGGCCAAGACCACCTCGTACCGCGACTGGGCACGGCGACTGGCCGCGTACGCGGGCTCGCCGGAACTGCGCGGGCAGGTGCCGTTCTGGCTGGCGCAGGCCGACGAGGGCGTGCTGCCCCGGCTGGCCGACGAGCCGACCGCCGCGCCGTTCCGCCTCGGTGACCTGGGCCTGGCCACCGTGACCCTGGACGAGGCCGCGACCCGGGGCCTGCACACCGTCGCCCGCAAGCTGCGCGCCAGCGTGCGCGACCTGCTGGTGTGGGCCGTCGTGGACACCCTCGCGGGGCGTACCGGCGGGGCGGTCACCGTCGCCACGACCGGCCACGGGCGGGAAGCGCTCTTCGACGACGTCGACGTCAGCCGCACGACGGGCTGGTTCCAGGTGCTCTATCCGCTGCGCCTGGAACTGCCCGCCACCACCGACGCGACCCGCTCGGTCCGCTCGGTGATCCGCCAGCTCGGCCGCGTCCCGGACAACGGCATCGGGTACGCGCTGCTGCGCCACCTCTGCCCCGACGACGAGGTCCGCGCCCGACTCACCGCGACGCCGTCGCCGACGGTCGCGGTCAACTACATGGGCGGGTACGGCTTCGACGACGTCGCCCCGGCCAACCAGCTCCTCGACGTCTGCGCGGCGCCGTTCGGCCCGACCGAGGACCCCGACGGGCACTGGCCCTTCGCCTTCGACGTGACGGGGTCGCTCACCGGCGCCGCGCTCCGCGTCGATCTGAGCTATGCCACTCCGGCCTTCCGGCCGGAGACCGCTGAGAACCTGCTCGACGGCATCCGCCGAGGCCTGCTGCGCCTCGCCGGTAGCCCCGGGCACCCGCCACGGCAGTAGGAGGAGACCCCATGGCGTTCCGACGCCCGTCCCGGTTCGCCGGGTTCACCACGATCTGGTTCGGCCAGCTGCTGTCGGCGCTCGGCACCCGGATGACCAACTTCGCCCTGAGCATCTGGGTGTGGGACGCCACCGGCCGGGCCTTCGACCTGACCATGCTGATGGCGTTCGCGTTCGGCGCGACAGTGATCTTCAGCCCGATCGCCGGCGCGCTCGTCGACAGGTGGGGACGGCGACTGACGATCGTGCTCAGCGACGTCGGTTCGGCCCTCACCACCGCCGTCGTCCTGCTGCTGTTCCTCAGCGGCTCGGTCGAGGTCTGGCACCTGTACCTGGTCAACCTGGTCACCGGTGCGTTCCTCGCGTTCCAGCTCCCGGCGTACCAGGCGACCATCACCGTGATGATGGAGAAGGGCCAGTACCCGAGGGCCAACGCGATGATGTTCGCGGTCCGGACCATCCCGGTGATCTTCGCCCCCGGCTTCGCCGCCGCCCTGCTGGGCTTCATGGACATCAAGGTCATCCTGTTCGTCGACGCGCTGTCGTACGTGGTGGCGATCGGGGCGGTGCTGCTGGTGCAGCTCCCACCCAGGCCCCGCTCGACCCAGCCGGACGAGGGCGGCTTCTGGTACGACACGTTCTACGGCTTCCGCTACATCCTGGCCAGCCGGGCGTTCACCGGGCTGGAAGCGATCATGTTCGCCATCAACGTGCTCGCCGCGGTCGGCTTCGCCCTGCTGGTGCCGCAGATCCTGGCCCGCACCGACAGCAGCACCAACGCGGTCGGCCTGGTGCAGACCATCGGCGCGGTGGGCGGTGTGGCCGGCGCGCTCCTGCTCGGACTGCTGCCCAACACCCGCCACAAGATCCGCCGGATGCTCATCGCCATCCTGGTCTTCAGCGTCCTCGGCCGGATCATCTACGGCGTCGGGGACAGCATCATCGTCTGGTCGGTCGCCCTGCTCTTCCTGCACCTGTCCATCCCCTTCATCGACGGGTACGCCCAGTCGGTGTGGCAGGAGAAGGTCGAGCCGTCACACCAGGGCCGGGTCTTCGCCGCCCGCCAGTTCATCGAGGACCTGGCGTACCCGGGCGGCACCGCCCTGGCCGGCATCGCCGCGGACCGCTGGTTCGAGCCGATGATGCGCGAGGGCGGCCCGGGCGTGCCGTACTTCGGGTGGCTGGTCGGCAGTGGACCGGGCGCCGGGATGGGCCTCATCTTCGTGATCGTCGGCCTGTTCGGCATCGGCGTGGCGGCCGCCGGATTCGCCTCGCCGAGCATCCGCCGGATGGAGGTCGACCTTCCCGACTACGACGAGCCGACCGACCCGCCGGCCCCGCTGCCGTCGCCCTCGGGCACCGAGGAGCTGACCGACGACCGCGCGGTGGTGGCGAAGTGACGCTCACCGAGGTGGTGGCCGGGGTGCTGGACGTCGACCCGGCCGAGGTCACCGACGAGTCCGGACCGGAGACCATCGGCACCTGGACCAGCCTGCGCCACCTGCAACTGGTGGTGACCCTGGAGGAGGTCTACGGGCTCTCCTTCGCCTTCGACGAGATCCGCGACGTGCGCAGCGTCGGCGAGCTGCGGACCGTGCTGCGGGCCAAGGGCACGGAGACCCCATGAGCGCCGTCCTGTTCAGCCGACGCACCCGCTGGCAGGCGCTCACCCGCCAGCGGCCGGCCCCGGCGCTGCGCGTCGCGCTGTTGGCCAGCTACACGGTGGACCCGCTGGTGCCGTACCTGGGTCTGGACCTGCACGAGCGCGGTCTGCCCGCCACGCTCACCGTCGGCCCGTTCCAGCAGGTCGTGCAGCAGTGCCTGGCAACCGACGGGTTCCTCGCCGACGTCCGACCGGACGTGCTGGTCGTGGCGCAGCGCCTGGAGGAGGCCGGCGACCCCGGCGCGGCCGGCGACGCGTGGACGGCGGAGCTGCTGGCCGGGGCCGAGGCGGCCGTCACCGCCGCACGGCGACACGGCGCCCTGCTGGTGTACGTCCTGCCGGCCGTTCCCGCCGCCCGCCCGGGCGGGCCGGCCGACGCGATGCGGGCCGACGGGGTGGCCGCTAGCGCCACCGTCGTACGGCAACGCCTGCGCGACCGGCTGGCCGGTGACCCGTGGGTGCTGCTCGTCGACGCCGACGAGGCGGTACGCGCCGTCGGCGACGAGCGGGCGTACCACCCGGTGCTGTTCCGCCTCGCGAAGGTGCCGTACACCGAGGAGGTCTTCGCGCGGCTCGGCGCGACCGCCGCCACGCTGGTGGCCCTCTGGTTCGGCGCGGCCTGCCGGGCGCTTGTCGTCGACGGTGACGGGTTGACCGGCGCGGCGCACCTGCTGCCGGCGCTGCGCGAGCTGCGCGCCGCCGGTGTACGCGTGGCGCTGCGCGCCACCGGCGACGGGTGCTGGTCGAACGGCGACGCCGTCGACCTGTTGAGCGTGCTGGACGGCTGGGTCACCGACGCGCGCCCGATCGACGAGCAGCTCGCGGAGATCGCCGCCGAACTGGGCGTCGTCCCGGCCCAGGTCGTCCTGGCCGGCGTCGGCGCGGCCCAGCTCGGCCCGGCCGGCGACGGGCCGGCGGCCGAGGGGCCCGCCTTCGGGGGGCCGGCGCGACGCGTACCGCTCGGGGCCGACCCGGGGGCCTGGTCGGACGAGCTGCGGGCGGCCGGGCTGACCGACCGGCTGCCGGAGCAGCGGTGGAGCGGCGGCCCGGCCCGGTCGGCCGACGCGCCGCATGCCGAACTGTCCCTGGACGACTTCGTGGCCGGCCTGGACGTCCAGGTCGACTACCTCCCGGTGGTCGCGGACGACGTCGCCGAGGTCGCCGAAGTGGTCGCCCGGGCGCACGACTTCGCGCTGACGTCGGCCCCACCGGCCGCCGCGTTGGCCGAGCGGGCCGCCGACCTGCTGGCGATCCGGGTCCGCGACCGGCTGGGCGACTACGGCACGTCGGGTCTCGTGGCGCTGGACCGTACCGCCGACCGCTGGACCGTCGACGTCTTCTCGCTCTCGTGCCCCGTGCTGGGCAAGGGCGTCGAGGCGGCCGTACTGCGGGAGGTGACCCGGCGGGCCGGGGAGGCTGGCGCGGGTGAGGTGGTCGTCGCCTGGACCGACACGGGCCGCAACGGCACGGCCCGACGGTTCCTGTCCGAGGTGGACGGTGTCCTGCCCGCTGATGTCCGGGTCCGGTTGCATGCCACCCGCACCGACGCGGGCGACGAGCCGCCGCGCACCGCCGCCGCGCCGACGGAGCACACGGCGGGGGTACGGCGGTGAGCGCGCCGCCGGTCGACGTCGGGGTGGCCGCCCTGGCCCACGTCCTCGGCGAGCCCGTCGACGTGGCGGCGGCCGCGGCCGCGTACACGAAGGATCTGGACCGTCTGCGGTCCTGGGAGTACCGGACGTTCCACCGGGCCGGCCCCGGCGTCGGGGTGACCGACCTGGCGGTGGTGGCCGGCGGCACGGCGCTGGACCGGGCCGGGTTGCGCGCCGCCGACGTGGACCTCGTGGTGCTGGCCATCCCCGATGTGGCCGAATACCTCTACTGGGACCCGGCCGCACACACCCAGGCCCGCCTCGGTGCCCATCGGGCCGAGGCGGTGCTCCTCAACCAGGCGTGCGGCGGCGGGGTCGCCGCCTTCGACACGGTGGCCGGGCGGTTCGCCACCCACCCCGGGTACCGGACCGCGCTGGTGATCGGCGCGAACCGGGTGTGCGAGCCGTACTGGAACCGCATGGAGGTCAACACCAGCGTCTTCTCCGACGGCGCTGCGGCGGCGGTGCTGGTACGCGACCACGACCGGTGCCGCTGGCTGACCACCGAGACGATCACCGACGGCCGGTACGCGGGCTTCATGCGGATGCCCGCCGGTGGCGCGGCCCAGCCGTTCACGCCGGACAGCGGCACACCCCGCGTCGGTGACCCGGCGGACCGGCTCAACGAGTTCTTCGCCGGGGACGTCCGGCGGATGTTCCGGTTCGTCGCGACCATCCGGGAGCGCAACCGGCAGGTGGTGGAGACGGCCTGCGGGCGGGCCGGCGTCACGCTGGCCGACGTCCGCCGGTTCGTGCACTTCCACGACAACGCCCGACAGTTCGCCGAGCTGGCCAAGGACCTCGGCGTGGAGCTGGAACGGACGAACGTCGAGCTGGCCCTCGCACACGGCCACGTCGGTTGCGCGGACCAGCTCATCGCTCTGGAGCACCACCTCGACACCGGCGAGCTGACCGCCGGGGACCTGGTCGCCCTGACCAGCACCGGCAGCGGCATGCACTGGGTCTGCACCCTGCTGCGGGTCTGACCGGCCGCACCCCAACCACGGGAAGGAACACCGACCATGAGAGTCGAGGAGGTCCTGCACCGGATTCGCCGGCTGCGCCGAGGAGACGCGGCCGCCGACCCGGAGCTGGCGCCCGGCCTGGTCCACCTGGACGACGCGGCGGTCACCACCGTCGCGTCCGCCGGCCGACTGCTCGCCGACGTACCCGCCGACAAGCTGGCCAGCCCCGACTTCCCACTCCGCCCGCTGCGGGTCGCGGTCACCGGCACGTTCACGCCGGGCACGCTGGAACCGCTGCTGCGGGTGGCGCTCCTGCGGATCGGCATCGCCGCCGAGATCCACGTCTCCGGCTTCGACCAGCTCGTGCTCGACCTCAGCGACCCGGCCTCGACGGTGGCCGAGTTCCGGCCGGACGTCACGCTGTGCCTGCTGCACGACGGCTGGTTCCTGCCCGCCGAGTGGGACCCCGGCGACCTCGCCGGCCTCGCCGACGTACTGCGCGAGCGGACCGGCGTGCTCACCGCCGCGCTACGCGGATACGCCGCGCGCGGCGACGGCGCGGTGCTGCTGCACACCGTGCCGCTGTCCCCGCTGGAGCACCGCGGCCTGGTCAGCTTCCGGGGTCGGGCCGAGCTGGGCCGCGTCTGGCGGGAGCTGAACGCCCGGCTCCTGGAGCTGGGCGAGCGCAACACGACGTACACCCTGGACTTGGAGACGCTGCTGGTCGACCACGACGGCCCGGTGCGCGACGAGCGCCTGTACCGGTTCGCCAGCATGGCGTGGACGCCGTCGGTGGAGCGCCGGTACGCCCACGAGGCGGCCTCGTTCTGCCGCGCGGTCCTCGGCCGGACGGCGAAGGTGCTCGCGCTGGACCTGGACAACACCCTCTGGGCGGGCGTGCTCGGCGACGACGGGCTCACCGGCATCCGGCTCGGCACCGACTACCCGGGCAACTGCCACCGGGACGTGCAACGTCGCGCCCTGGCGCTGCGCCGGCAGGGCGTCCTGCTCGCGGTGTGCAGCAAGAACGACCCCGACCTGGTGAGCGAGGCGTTCGCGCAGCACCCGGACCTGCTGCTACGCGCCGACGACTTCGTCGCGCAGGCGGTGAACTGGGGACGCAAGGACGAGAACCTGCGCCAGCTCTCCACCGGCCTCAACCTGGGTCTGGACGCCGTCGTGTTCGCCGACGACAGCCCGTTCGAGTGCGAGCTGGTACGCCGCGAGCTGCCGAGCGTACGGGTGGTGGAGCTGGCCGGCGACCCGGCGGGCTTCTCCACCAGGCTGCTCACCGAGGGGCACTTCACCGTGCTGGCCACCGGCGTCACCGACCGGGAACGCACCGAGCTGTACCGGGCCCGCGCCGGGCGGGAACGCTTCGCCGCCACGTTCGACACCGCTGCCGACTACCTGCACGAGCTGAAGTTGCGCGTCAGCGTCCGGGACGTCGACGCGCACAGCCTGCCCCGGGTCGCGCAGCTCGGGCTGCGGACCAACCAGTTCACGATGGCCGAACGGGCGCACACCGAGGCGCAGACGCGAGCGCGCGCGGACTCCCCCGACCACCTGGTGCTCACCGTCGAGGTGGCCGACCGGTTCGGCGCCGAAGGGCTGGTGGGCGGCCTGTGGCTGGACCGGACCGACCCGGACGCCTGGGTGATCGAGAACTTCGTGCTGAGCTGCCGGGTCTTCTCCCGGGGCGTCGAGCAGGCCGCGCTGCACCGGGTGGCCGAGCTGGCCCACTCCGCCGGAGCGTCCCGCCTGGAGGCGCTGTTCCGGCCCACCGCCCGCAACAAGCCCGGCGGCGCCGTGTGGCCGTCCGCCGGTTTCACCGTGGCGTCCGTCGAGGACGGCACCACCCGGCACGTGCTGCCGCTGCATCCCCCGCCCCGGCTCCTGCCGGCGTGGATCGCCCTGGAGGGAGACATCCGTGCCTGACCTGTTCACCACCGTCGCGGGCCTCATCGAGCAGGTCGCGGACGTACCGGCCGAGGAGATCGCGCCCGACGTCCGGTTCGCGTCGCTGTCCAACTGGACCAGCCTGGAGGCGCTGCGCCTGCTCTCCGCGCTGGAGGACGACCTCGGCGTACGGCTGGACCTGCGGGCGTACCTGGCGGTGACCGCCGTCGGCGAGCTGGTCGACCTGGTCGCCGCCGAACGGGACGGGGCGACACGGTGACCGCCACCCGCACCGAGGCGGCACCGATCGCGCCGACCCGGCTCACCGACGCCGACCTGGACCTGCTGCTGCTGATCCGGCACTTCGAGCTGGCGTTGCTGGACATGTTCGGTCGGGGCGAACTGCACGGCACCACGCACACCTGCCTGGGGCAGGAGTACGTGCCGGTGGCCTTGCGCCCGCTGCTCGACGACGGCGACTTCGTGTTCAGCAACCACCGGGGTCACGGCCACTACCTGGCCCGGTTCGACGACCCGCACGGCCTGCTCGCCGAGGTGATGGGCCGCGAGGGGGCGGTGTGCCACGGCGTCGGCGGCAGCCAGCACATCCTGCGGGACCGCTACCTGTCGACCGGGGTGCAGGGCGAGAGCGTGCCGGTGGCCGCCGGGGTGGCGCTGCACCTCAAACGCACCGAGCCGGGCCGGTTGGCGCTGGTCTACCTGGGCGACGGCACGTGGGGCGAGGGCGCCGTCTACGAGGCGCTGAACATGGCCGCGCTGTGGGGTCTGCCGCTGGTGCTGGTGGTGGAGAACAACGGCATCGCCCAGTCCACGCCGACCACCGCGCAGCTCGCCGGCAGCATCGGCGGCCGGGCCCGCGCCTTCGGGGTGGACCACCTGCGGATCACCTCCACCGACACCGAGGTCGTCCGGGCCGCGCTGACGCCGGCGCTGGGCCGGGTCCGCGAGCGGTCCACGCCCCACGTGGTGGAACTGCTCACCCACCGGGTCGGGCCGCACAGCAAGGGCGACGACAGTCGCCGCCCCGAGGAGATCGCGCACGCGCGGGCGCACGACTGGTACGTCCGCTACGCGCAGGCGTACCCGGAGCAGTTCGAGGCGCACGACAAGCGGCAACGGGCGTACGTGGCGCAGGTGGTCGCCGACGTCGCCGGCCGACCGGCGAGCCGTTGGACGGAGGAGAACCGTGGCTGAGCGGGTGGTGGAGAACCTCAACCAGGCGCTGCACGCGCTGCTGACCGACGATCCCGCGCTGACCGTGCTCGGGGAGGACCTCGTCGACCCGTACGGCGGGGCGTTCAAGGTGACCCGGGGGCTGTCCGAGCGCTGGCCCGAGCGGGTGCTGTCCACCCCGCTGAGCGAGGGCGGGATCGTCGGCGTGGCCGGCGGGCTGGCGCTGGCCGGGCAGAGCGCGATCGTCGAGATCATGTTCAGTGACTTCGTGGCGCTGGCGTTCGACCAGATCCTCAACTTCGCCAGCAAGTCCACCGCCATGTACGGCCGCCGGGTGCCGATGCGGCTCGTGGTGCGCTGCCCCAGCGGCGGCAACCGGGGGTACGGCCCGACGCACAGCCAGAGCCCGCTGAAGCACTTCATCGGCATCCCCGGCCTGAGCGTGCACGAGGTGTCGCCGTTCCACGACAACCGGACGGTCCTCGCCGGCATGCTCGCCACCGGCCGACCGGGACTGCTCTTCGAGGACAAGGTCCTCTACACCACCCGGATGTACGCCGACGGTGTGGTGGACGAACTGTTCCGCTACGACCTGATCGGCCCCGACGCCGACGTCGCCCGGGTCCGGGTGGACGAGGAGGAACAGGCCGACTGCGTGCTCGTCGTACCCGGTGGGCTGGCCGCCCGGGCCGTGTCGGTGGCCCGGGAGCTGCTGCTGCGCGACGACATCGTCTGCCAGGTGCTGGTGCCGTCGCGGCTCTGGCCGCTGGACGTGGACACCCTGCTGCCGCCGATCGCGCGGGCCGGACGGGTGGTGGTGGCCGAGGAGAGCACCGCCGGTGGCACCTGGGGCGCGGAGCTGGCGCAGGCCGTGCACCGGCGGCTCTGGGGATCGCTGCGCGCGCCCGTACGCCTCGTGCACTCCGCGGACAGCGTCATCCCGACCGCCGCGCATCTCGAACGCACCGTGCTGGTGCAGGACACCGACATCCACCAGGCCGTGAAGGAGGTCGTCCGTGGTGACTGACCTGGTCGTCCCCAAGCTCAACAACAACGACACGACGTACGTCCTGCTCGACTGGCTGGCCGAGGACGGCGAGCAGGTACGCGCCGGGGAACCGATCGCCGAGGTGGAGACCTCCAAGGCGGCCGAGGAACTGCTCAGCGACGGCGACGGCGTGCTGCACCGGCTCGTCGAGGTCAACCAGGAGTGCGCTCCCGGTGACGTCATCGGTCGCGTCTTCGAGAACGAGCAGGCCCGGCAGCGGTTCCTCGCCGAGGCGGTCACGCTGGCCGCCTCGACGCCCGACGTGCGGCCCGGGGGGCCTGTCCTCACCGACTCGGCCCGGGAACTGGCGGCGGCGCACGGCCTCGGCGACGACGAGTTGCGGGGGCTCGGCAAGTCGGTCGTGCGACGTACCGATGTGGAACGCCTGCTGGCCGACCGGTCGGCGGCGCCCATGGCCGCGACCGAGCCGGTGGTGGTGGCCGCGGCCGCCGCGCTGGCCGCCGGCGACGGCCCGGAGCCCGACGACCCGCGCCCGGTGCACGCGCTCTCCCGCGCCCAGCGCGCGGTGGCCGCCGTGGTCACCGAGTCGCACCGGGAGGTGCCGGCGGCGCTCGCCGTCGTCAAGGTCCGGGCCGACGCCGCCCTCGCGGTGGCCCGGCAGCTCACCCGCGCCACCCGCACCCTTGTCGGTCTGCCGGAGCTGCTGGTCAAGGTCATCGGCGGGTCGCGCGAGGACCACCCGTTGCTCTTCGCCGCACCCGGCGACGGCAGCAGCGTACGTCTGGCCGAGGCGGCGCACGTCGGCGTCACCATCGACGTCGGCACGGGCCTGTTCATCCCGGTGGTCCGCGACGTGGAGGAGCTGACCTGCGCGGAGATCGCCGAGACGCTGATGGATTTCCGCACCCGGGCCGGCGGCGAGGGCTTCCGGGCCGCCGAGCTGGCCGGCGGGACCATCGTCGTGTCCCTGCACACCGACCCCGACGTGGTGCTGGCCGGGCCGATCGTCTTTCCCGGGCAGACCTGCGTGGTGGCGATCGGCGGCACCCAGGACGAGCTGGCGCTGGACGCGGACGGTCAGGTGGTGAGCCGGCGGTTCGTCAACCTCAGCGCCGTCTACGACCACCGGATCGTCAACGGGCGGGAGGCGGTCGCCTTCCTACAGGCCGTGAAGGCCGCGCTGGAGTCCCCCGACCACCTCGCCGAGGAGTGACGCATCGGTCGGACCGAGCCTCAACCGCTCACGGACCGCTGTCTGCTGTGATCGTTGGCGGCTGAGCAGCGGTGTGGCCGGTGTGTCGTGTTGCTGAGCCGCCAAGGATCACGAGCGAAGGCGGTCGCGGCGATCGCGCAGAGGGCGGCGGCGGCGAGCAGGGGTGGGCGACCGCCCAGGCGCACGGCGGCGGAGCCGAGAGGGATCGCCACGACGAGCGGGCCGAACAGGGCGGTGTTGGCCGTCGCGGCGACCCGGCCGAGCAGCGCCGCCGGGGTGTGTGTCTGCACGGCGGTGACCGCCGCGACCAGGGTCCACGGCAGCCCGACGCCGGCGACGACCGCACCCGCAATCGTGCCCTGCCACCAGGGCAGACACCGTGCGAGGCAACCCGCGGCGAACAGCAGCGTTCCGGCGACGCCCACGGCGACGGGCCCCCGTCGGGTGAGCAGCCGGCCGACGACGAGTCCACCCAGGATGGAGCCGGCACCCTGGGCGCTGGCCAGCACTCCCAGGAAGGTCGTCGGCAGGCGCAGGTCCGTGACCACGATCGCGTAGACGGCGGCGGTCACGAACCCGGACATGGCGATCGACACTCCGGCCAGCAGGACCGGCACGCGGATGGTCCGCTGTCCGGCCAGGACCGCCACTCCGGTACGGAGCCCGTGGTCCGGCCTCGCCGGGCGCTCGGTTGGCGTCCTGTTCAGGCGGACCGCCAGGTAGAGGACGGCGACGAGAATCGGCATCGCCGCGCTCAGCACGGCGACCGCGTGGCCGCCGTGCCAGGCGTAGAGGCCCGCGCCGGCCAGCGGCGCGACGAGTTTCATGCCCTCCTGGGCGCTGGAACGCCACCCGTTGACGGCGCCGAGTTCCGCCGCCGACAGCGCCGACGGCAGCAGCGCGGTCTCCCCCGCGTCGATGAGCGCGTAGCTGACACCGTAGGCGCACGAGACGGCGAAGACGAGCCAGGTCTGCCCCGGCCCACGGACGGCGAAAAGTGTCAGCAGCGCGGCGGCCAGGGCGAGGTTGACGGCGAGCACCAGTGGCCGCCGAGGCGCCCGGTCGAGTAGGGCGCCGAGCCACGGGCCCGCCAGCACCGGGGCGTACACGCAGAGCCCGGTGAGCGCCGCGACGCCGGTCGAGCCGGTGAGGTCGAGGACCCAGAGGCCGGCGACCAACGCCATGGCGCCGCTCCCGAAACCGGACAGCAGCGAGATCGCCACGAACAGACAGGCGTTGCGCCGCATGGACCCTCCAGGTTGAGCCGAGTCGACTCACATCCTGTTGGTTGAGCCGCAGTCAGGCAATGCCGTCAGCGGATGTCAATGCTGCGTTGACAACGCGGTCTCCATCGTCGCCGCCGCCGCCCGCACCGGCGGCGGCAGCCGGTCGCCCGCATCGTCGAGGTCGGTACGCAGGTGCAGGGCCAGCGCGTAGAGCGAACCCGGGTCGGCGTCCAGAGCCGCGTCGACAGTGCTCCGCACGAGTGTCGCCCGACGGAATCGGGAGTCCCACCGCCGGTCCGTCGCGATCCAACGCCCCAACTCGGCCACCGCGGCTCGTAGCGCCGTGATCTGCGGGTCGTAACCCCGGTCCAGGTCCTGCCGCCGTGCACGTCGCGCCACGGCCAGGCGTTGCCGGCGCTGCTCGGCGGCCTGCCGGGTGCCGAGGCCCAGCGCCGTCGCGATCTGCGCCCAGGTCGCCCCGTCGTGGCGCGCCCGGTCGATCAGCTCGGCCTCCCGCTCGTCCAGGTGCTGGCGAGCGGCACGCACCTCGGCCAAGCCGACCAACGGCGTCGTCATCGTGTCAACATTACATTGACAGCTAGCCGCTGCGCGCGTCGACCGGCTTCCCGAGGTCGCGCGGGAGGGTGCGGTGGGCCACACCGTCCTGCCGGACCACCGACCTCTCCCGGCAGGACGGTGACCGGCCGTTCAGCCGGCCGCGAGGTGGTCGCGGACGCTGCGGGGGCGCATGTCGGTCCAGGTGCGCGTCACGAAGTCCAGGCACTCCTCGCGGCTGCCGGCGCAGCCGGCGTTCCGCCAGCCGTCCGGCACCTCCTTGTGCCGGGGCCACAGGGCGTACTGCTCCTCGTCGTTGACCACCACGCGGTGCTCGTCAGCCATCTGTCTGTCCTTCCTCGTGTCGGGCCAGGTGCAGCTCGCGGGCGAGACTCTCCGGGGACATCGCCCGGATCTCCGCGAGCAGGTCGGTGAGGTCGTCGTCCGGTGCGGGCGCGGCGGGTCGGACCAGCGCCGCGACGGTCCGCGCCAGGGCGGCGGGGGTGGGTGACTCGAAGATCGCGCCGGGTGGCAGGTCGACGCCGAACGTGTCGCGCAGTCGCGCCACCACCCGGGTGCCGAGCAGCGAGTGGCCGCCCAGCTCGAAGAAGTCGTCGTCGGGGCCGATCTCGTCCACCCCGAGCAGGTCCACCCAGATCCGCCGCACCACCTCGTACGGCTCGTCGGTCGGCGCGGTGACGACGTCCGGTGCGGTGGGTGGCGGCGCGGCGGTGTCCGGCGCGGTCGCGTCCACGACGACCCGATCCGGCCGGTACGCGTCGACCCAGTGCCGCTCGCCGGCGAACGGGTACGTGGGCAGGGGCACCCGCCGTCGCCCGGCGGGCCAGTCGACGGGCGCCCCGGCGAGCCAGAGCCGGCCGACGGCCAGCGCGACCGCGTCGTCCTCTCCCGACGGGGTGCGGTCGACGGGCAGGCTGGTCACCACGGGCGCCTTACGGGCCGCCTCGTGCTGGCGGACGAGGGTGGCCAGGGTGCGTCCCGGACCGACCTCCAGCAGCGCGTACCGCTCGCCGAGCAGCAGGTCGGCGGCCGCGGTGAAGTTCACCGGGCGACGGAGCTGCCGCAGCCAGTAGTCGGGATCGGTGGCCTCGTCGTCGGTCAGCCAGCGTCCGGTCACATTGGACACGACCGGGATGCTGGGCGGGCGCAGTGGGATCTCACGCAGGTGCGCGGCGAAGCCGGCCAGGGCGGGCTCCATCATGGCCGAGTGGAACGCGTGCGAGGTGCGGACCTCCCGACAGGCCACCCCGCGCCCGCGCAGGTCGGCGGCGAACGCGACGACGGCGGCCGTCGCCCCGGAGACCGTGGTGAGGCGCGGCGCGTTGAGTGCGGCCACCTCCACGCCGTCGGGCAGCAGCGCCGTAACCTCGTCGACGCCGAGGGCCACCGAGAGCATCGAGCCGGGGGCCTGCGCCTGCATGAGCCGGCCGCGTACGGCCACGGTGGCGAGCGCGTCCGGCAGCGTGAGGACGCCGGCCAGGCAGGCGGCGACGTACTCGCCGAGGCTGTGCCCCGCCAGCGCGGCCGGACGTACGCCACGGTGGCGCAGCAGCTCGGCCAGGGCGTACTCGACGGCGAACAGGGCCGGCTGGGTGAGCCGGGTCTCGTCCAGCTCGGGTGCGGCGGGGACCGCCTCGCCGGGCGGGCAGAGCAGCGTCCGCAGGTCCACGTCGAGGTGGGGGCGCAGCAGGTCGGCGCACCTGTCGAAGGCAGCCCGGTAGACCGGTTCGGTGCAGTACAAGGTGCGACCCATCCCCGCGTACTGTGCGCCCTGGCCGGGGAAGAGCAGCGCCACCCCGGCCGGCGTACCGGTGGCGACGCCCGTGCGGACCAGCGACGAGTCGCGGTCGGCGAGCCGGGCGGCGGCGGTCCGGGCGTCGGGTGCGACGGCGACCAGGCGGTGGCCGAACGCCCGTCGCGTGCGGGCCAGGGTGTACGCGACGTCGGCCAGCGGCACGTCCGGGTTCGCGTCCAGGTGGGTGGCGAGCTGGGCGCGGGCGCGGTCGAGCGCGTCGGCGTCGCGGGCGGAGAGCACCAGCACGTGCGCGGACCGCTCGTCGTCCGGGGCACGATCCTCCGGTTCGACCGCCTGGAGCACGACGTGGGCGTTGGTGCCCCCGATGCCGAAGGAGCTGACCGCCGCGCGCGGCGGCGCGCCCAGATCCGGCCAGGGCTGCGGCGTGGTGGGTACCCGGAACGGTCCGCCGGCCAGCTCGGGGTGCGGCTCGGTGCAGTACGGGCTGGGCGGCACCACCCGGTGGTGCAGCGCCAGCGTGGCCTTGATCAGCCCGGTCACGCCGGCGGCGACGTCGAGGTGACCGACTATCGACTTGACCGAGCCGAGCGCACACCGGCCCCCGTCGGCGCCCCGGCCCCCGTCGGCGCTGTGGAACGCCTCGGTCAGGGCGCGCAGCTCGATCTGGTCGCCCAGCTCGGTGCCGGTGCCGTGCGCCTCGACGTACCCGATGGTGGTGGGGTCGACCTCGGCCACCTCCTGGGCGGCGCGGATCGCGGCCACCTGACCGTCCACGCCGGGCGCGGTGAAGCCGACCTTCACCCGGCCGTCGTTGTTGATGGCGGAACCGCGGATGACCGCGTACACCGTGTCTCCGTCGTCGCGGGCGTCCGCCAGCCGGCGCAGGACGACCGCGGCGGCGCCGTCGCCTCCCACGGTGCCGGTGGCGCGGACGTCGAACGGCCGGCAGTGCCCGTCGCGGGACATGATGCCGCCGGCCTCGTGGCGGTAGCCGGTACCGGCGGGCAACAGGACGTGCGCCGCGCCGGCGAGCGCGACGTCACACTCGCGGGAGAGCAACGCCTGTGCGGCGAGGTGTACGGCGACCAGCGACGACGAGCACGCCGTCTGCACCGCGACGGCGGGCCCACGCAGGTCCAGGTGGTACGCGACCCGGGTGGGCAGCGAGTCCTTGTCGTTGGCGAGCAGCAGCTCGTATTCGGAGACCGAGTCGAGTCGCGGGTTGCGGAACAGGTGGTGCAGCAGGTAGCCGCTGGCCGCCGCGGCGGCGTACACGCCGACCAGTCGGCCGGGGTCCCCGGCGAGGTGACCGGCGCGTTCCAGGGCGGTCCACGCCATGTGGAGGAAGAGCCGCTGCTGCGGGTCGAGCAGCCGCGCGTCGCGGGGCGAGTAGCCGAAGAAGCCGGCGTCGAAGCGGTCGACCTCCGGTAGCGCCCCGTGCGCCGGCACGTGGTCGGGGTGCCTCCGCTCCTGCACGCTCAGCCCGGCGGCGGCCAGTTCGGCGTCGGTGAACCGGGTGATGGTCTCCTGTCCGGCGAGGACCCGCCGCCACAGTTCGTCGACGTCGGCCGCGCCGGGAAAGCGACCGGCCATCCCGACGATGGCGATCTCGAGTCCGGTCTCCTGGTCGGTCACGCTCGTCCCTCCCCCGCCGGCACCGGGCGGGCCCGGCGGGCCCGGTCGGCAAGTGCCTGCTTGCGTTCGTCTCGTCGGCGACCGCCACCCGTCGCCGCCGTCGGCGCGGCCGCGCCGTCGAGAAAGCGGGCCAGCAGCGCGACGGTCGGGTAGCGGAACAGCTCCACCGCTGGCACCGGTCGACCCAGTCGGTCGGCGAGTCGGGTCTGCACCCTCGCCAGCAGCAGTGACGTGCCGCCGAGGTCGAAGAAGTTGTCGTCCGCCCCGATGTCGTCGAGCCCGAGAACCTGTCGCCAGGTGTCGGCGATGGCCCGTTCGGTGGCACCGTCGGGTGCCACGTACGCGGCGCCGAGGTCGGCGCGGGCCACGGTGGGGGCGGGCAGGCGGGACGGGTCGAGTTTGCCGCTGGACGTGACCGGCAGGTCGGGCACCACCACGAAGGCGCTCGGCACGAGATAGCGGGGCAGACGCCGCAGCAGGCTCTGGCGCAGCTCGTCCACCGCCAAGCTGTCGCCGACGAGGTAGCCGACCAGCCGCCGACCGCCGGGCGAGTCGGTTCGCACCACGGCGGCGGCCCGGCGCACACCCGGGCACTGCCGCAGGTGGGCCTCCACCTCGCCCAGCTCGATCCGGTAACCGTTGATCTTGACCTGGTTGTCCGCCCGGCCGAGGAAGACCAGTTGCCCGTCGGCACGCCAGCGGACCAGGTCACCCGTGGCGTACATCCGCGCTCCCGGCGTCGGCGCGTACGGGTCCGGGACGAAGCGCCCGGCGGTGAGCGCCGGGTCCCCGTGGTAGCCGCGGGCCACTCCGACGCCGCCGAGGTGCAGCTCGCCGGGGACCCCGGGGGGCACCGGCCGCAACTCGGTGTCGAGGACGTAGGCGCGTACCCCGGTCAGCGGCCGGCCGATCGGCAACTCGCTCTCCACGGGTGCGCAGTGGGCGGCGGTGGCGGTGACGGTGGCCTCGGTCGGGCCGTACCCGTTGATCAGGAGCCGGCCGCGCGACCAGGCGGCGGCGACGTCCGGCGCGCACGGTTCCCCACCGACGGTGAGGATCCGCAGGTCGGGCACGGCTGCGGGGTCCAGCGCGTCGAGGACCACCGGCGGCAGGTCGGCGACCGTGACGCGGTGCCGGGTGAGCGCGGTGGCCAGGTCGGGGCCGGGCGTGCGCTCGTCCGGGCCGAGCAGCCGCAGGGTGGCCCCCGCGGTGAGCGCGGTGACCACATCGGACAGCGCCACGTCGAAGCTGATCGAGTGGAACTGCAGGACCCGGTCACCGGCCTGGACGCCGACCAGCCGGGCCTGCGCCTCGGCGAGGTTGGCCAGCCCGCGGTGGGTGCCGACGACGCCCTTGGGCAGCCCGGTCGAACCGGACGTGTAGATCAGGTAGGCGGCGGAGTCCGGATGAACGGCCACCGAGGGCGGGGCCTCGTCGTGCGGCGCGGCGTCGTCGAGATGCAGCAGCGGCACGGCGGTGGCGGGGAGCGCGAGCTGCGCGTCGGCCGTGGTGACCACCAGCGCGGCGGCGGAGTCCGCGAGCAGGTGCGCCAACCGGGCCGCCGGTAGCTGCGGGTCCAGGGGCAGATAGACACCACCCGCCCGGAGTACGGCGAGGAAGGTGATCACCCAGTCCGGGCCGGCCGGCAGGCAGACGCCGACTGTCGTCTCGGCCCGCACGCCCCGGGCGGCCAGGACTCGGGCCAGTGCGTCGGCCCGCGCGTCCAGGTCCCGGTAGGTCACGGCCTGATCGCGGTACGCCAGGGCGACGGCGTCCGGGGCCACCGCGGCCTGGCGGGCGACCAACTCATCCAGGGTCGGCTGGTCGGGTGGCGCGGACGCGGTGGCGGCCCAGCGGTCCACCAGGTCCCGGCCGGCGTCCTGGTCCAGCAGCGGCAGTCGGTCCACCGGGGTGTCCGGGTTGGCGAGCGCGGCCATGAGCAGGGTGTCGAGCTGGTCGGCGAGCGCGCGGGCGGTGGACTCGTCGAAGAGCCTCATCCGGTACTCGATCCGCCCGTCGATGCGTCCCTCGTGGGCGATGACTGTCAGCGTGAGGTCGAACATGGACGTGCCGGTGTGCGTCTCGCCGCTGGTCAGCACGGTCACTCCGGGCAGCGTCAGCCGCTGTTCCCAGCCGTCCTCGACGGCGAACATGACCTGGGCGAGGGGGTGCCGTCCGGGGTCGCGGACCGGGCGCAGATCCTGCACGAGGGCGTCGAACGGCACCGGGTCGGTCAGCGCGGTCAGCGCCGAGTCCCGCAGCCGGTCCAGCAGGGCGGCGAAGGTCAGTCCGCCGTCGACCCGACTGCGCAGCACCAGCGTGTTGACGAAGAAGCCGACGGCGGTCTCGCTGTCGAGGGTCTGCCGGTTCGCCACCGGGGTGGCGATGAGCAGGTCCGGCTGTTGGCTGCGACGGTGCAGCAACGCCGCCCAGGCCGCCGCGAAGATCATGTACGGGGTGGCGCCGGTACGCCGTTGCGCCTCGGCGACCCGCTCGGCCAGCTCCGGCGGCCAGGAGAACTCGATCTCGTGTCCGGCGTCCTCCAGCTCCGCCGGGCGGGGCCGGTCGGTGGGCAGGTCGAGGCCGGGCGGCGCGCCGGTCAGCGCGTCGCGCCACCAGTCCAGTCGCCGGGCCAGCTCGGCCGGGCCGAGCAGCCGGTCCTGGGCCAGCGCGGCCGGCACGTCCCGGGGCACCGCCGGCAACGCCACCGGACGTCCCTCGTGCAGGGCCGCGTACGCCGTCGACAGCTCCTCGAAGAGCAGGCCCATGCTCCAGCCGTCGCAGACGACGTGGTGCAGGCTGAGCAGCAGCGAGAAGTCGGTCGGGCCGGTGCGGCACAGGGTGGCCCGCACCAGTGGCCCCCGGGCGAGATCGAACGGGCGTACCGCCTCGGCGGCGGCGTACTCGTCGAGCCGGTCCGGCGCGACGTCCTCGACGGTCAACGGCAGGCCGGTCGGCGGCAGGACCATCTGGTACGACTGACCGTCCAGCGGCACGAACACCGTTCGCAGCGCCTCGTGCCGCGCCACGATCTCGTCGAGCGCGCCACGCAACGCGGCCACGTCCAGCTCGCCGCGCAGGTCCACCCGGTACGGCACGTGGTAGGCGGGGCTGTCCGGGCGGAGCTGGGCCAGCAGCAGCATCCACTCCTGGGCGGCGGTGAGCGGGTGGATGCCGTACCGGTCGCCGTCGGCGCGGATCGCGGCGAGGAACGCCCGCCTCCGCTCGGGTGGCAGGGCGTCCACGCGCTGGCGCACCTGCTCGGGGATGCGGACGCCGCTCATCGGGCGATGCCCTGTTCGAGCTGGTCGAGCAGGCCCGCGAGGTCGGCTGCGGGTGGCCCGTCCAGCGCGACCGGTTCGGCCGGCTCGACGGGCTCGACCGGCGCGCCACCGATCTCGTCCAGCGCGGCGGCCAGCCCGGCCACGCTCGGGTGGTCGAAGATCAGTCGCAAGGGCACCTCCGCGCCGAGCGCGGCGGTGAGCCGGGAGCGGACCCGGGTCGCCTTGAGGGACCGCCCACCGAGGTCGAAGAAGTCGTCGGCGCGGCGACGCACCGGTACACCGAGGACGTCCTGCCAGATCTCGGCCACCACCCGTTCGGTGGCCGTACGCGGGCCGTCGTCGTCGCCCGTCTCGGCGGCTTCGGGGGCCGGCAGGGCCGGCACATCCACCTTGCCGTTGCGGTTGAGCGGCAGCCGGGGCAGCACCACGAACACGGCCGGCACGAGATGGTCGGGCAGCTGCTCGCGGGCCCGTTCCCGGACCTCCTCGACGCGTACGCCCTCGTCGGGCACGACGTACGCGACGAGTCGGGCGTCCCCGGCGGCGTCGCGGTCGGCGCGCACGATCGCGTCGCGCAGCAGCCCGCCACCGCGCAGCGCCTCGGTCACCTCGCCCGGCTCGACGCGGTAGCCACGGATCTTGACCTGGTGGTCGGATCGGCCGACGAACTCGACCAACCCGTCGGGGCGCTGCCGGACCACGTCTCCGGTGCGGTAGAGCCGGCCCCCGGTGCGGGGTCCGAACGGGTCGGGCACGAACGTCTCGGCTGTCGCGTCGGGGCGGCCGAGGTAGCCGCGGGCCACCCCGTCCCCGCCGACGAACAGCTCACCGAGCACGCCGGGTGGCACCGGTTGCAGGAGTGTGTCCAGCACGTACACCCGGGTGTTGGCGACCGGGCCGCCGATCGGCACGATCGGGTCCGCGGCGGTGAGTCGGGCGCAGTCGTACGTCGTGCTGTAGGTGGTGGCCTCGGTCGGGCCGTACCCGTTGACGAGCGTCGTGTCCGGGCAGGCCGCGCGGATCCGGTCCACGGCGACCCGGTCGGCCTGTTCGCCGCCGAAGGTCAGGTAGCGCAGCGCGGCCAGGGCGTCCGGCGCCTCGGTCGCCACCTGCCGCGCGACGGAGGTGGCGAGGAACATCATGGTGACGCCGGTGTCGCGCAGCCGGGCGCGGAGCCGGTCCGGCACGATCACGTCGTTGATGTCCAGGTCCACGAGGCAGGCGCCGTTGAGCAGCGCGCCCCACACCTCCAGGGTGGCCGCGTCGAACGACATCGTCGCGGCCTGCCCCATCACGTCGTCGGGGCGTACGTCGATGAAACTGGTGTCGCGGACCAGCCGGACGATGTTGCGATGGCTGACGCCGGTGCCCTTGGGACGGCCGGTGGAGCCCGACGTGTACATGACGTACGCGAGCTGGTCGGGGTGGACCGGCACCGCCGGAGGCGCCGCCGGGCCGTCCTCGACGGGCAGCCGGTCCACGGCGATGCGGGGCGTGCCGTCGTCCGGCAGCCGATCGGCCAGCGCGGCGGCGTGCAGGACGACGCCGGGCTCGGCGTCCTGGCACATGAGCGCCAGCCGCTCGGGCGGGTAACCGGGGTCCAGCGGCAGGTAGGCGGCCCCGACCCTGAGCGTCGCCAGGGCGGCGATCACCCAGGCGGTGGTGTCGGCGAGGCAGATCCCGACGAGCGTCTCCGCGCCGATCCCGAGCCGGAGCAGACGCCCGGCGAGGTGGTTGGCGCGCCGGTCCACCTCGGCGTAGTCGAGCGTCTGGTCGCCGTCGCGCAGCGCCGGCGCGTCCGGGGTGCGACGGGTCCACTCGGCGAACAGGTCGGTCACCGACGAGTCGCGTGGATAGTGGGTGTCGGTGGCGTTCCAGTCGCGCACCACCCGCCGTTCGGTGGCCGGGTCGAGCAACGGCAGGTCGGACAGGCGCGCCGTGGGTCGTTCCCGCGCCCGGTCGAGCAGGACGGCGAGCGCCGCCGCGACCAACGGCGCGTGCGGATGCGCACCCACCGTTGCCGTCGACCGTTCGCCGCTGTGGTCGACCAGCAGCCGCAGGACGCCCCGATTACCGGACGGCATCCGATCGGGTCCAATCGACACCACCGGCCGATAGTCGGGAACCGTTTCGGGCAATTCCCCGTCGTGCTCGCGGGCCTCGCGCAGCGCCGTTCGGACCAGGTCCCGCAGCTCGATCCAGGTGGGATCCTCGGGCAACCGGACACGGATCGGCAGCCAGCGCGCGGCGCCGGTGGGCGCGGCGGGCGTCTCGGCGAGCAGATCTCGGCCGCCGGTCCAGCGGCGCAGCAGCGCGAACAGCCCCGCCAACGCGCTGACCTGCGGCTCGACGTCGTCACCCAGGTCGGTGTGGGCGTGGGCGGCCGGGTCGGTCGTCGGGGTGAAGGGCAGGTCCGGCGGCTCCGGGAGGGCGGTGAGCTGCCGTTCCCAGAAGGTGGAAAGGGCAGGAAGAATTGTCTGTTCGGTCATCGGATCTCAGCTCCGATCGGCGGGTGACACGCAATGACGGGAAGTCTGGCCACCATCCGTGCTGGTTGCTTGTGCGGGCCGTTCGGGTGCCGTTGCGGCGGTCTGAGGGAAACCTGAGCGCGGCTTTATGCCGATAGCGCATTGCAGTCAGTAAGTACACCGACTCTTTTGGTTATGGCGATGCCGCTCGATGAAGGCAATGATCGTGCCGGGGGGAAGCCACGCCGGGCGACGACTCGTAGGGCCCGGCTGTCTCTTCGCTCGCCTGAGCCTCCACGAGAGAACACAGGAGCGGTGAATGTCCGGAGACCTTGTCAACCATGCCTGGCGCGCGTCGACGCCGGCTCGCAGAGAAGGCGGGGGTGACGCGTCGACAGCGGAGCGACAACCTACGATCGGTGATCCGGGACGGGCGCTGCGTCACCTCGCCGCCGCCGGTGACCGCACAGCGGCGCACCTGTGGCTCGCCACCCAACCCGACCTGCTCGCCGCGACACCCGCCGAGGCCGACGCCCCGATCGCCAAGATCTGGCGCGCGGCGTTGCGGCACCACCTCGCCGGGGAACCACACCTGGCGACAGCCCTCCTGGCGACCGCGCCCATCGGCGCGACCGGGCCGCACGCCGTGCAGACGTACTGCCACGCGGCGGTGCACCACCTGCTCGACGACGACATCGAGCGGGCCAGCGCGGACGTCGAGGAGGCGGCGCGTGCCGCTCACGCCTGCGGCGTCCCGACGGCCCACCAGGCGTACTCCCGGGTGGTCGTCCTGCTCGCCGCCGCCACCGGCGACGCGGCGACGACCCTCGCACGGGCGGAGTCGACCGAAGGGCTGCGCCGCGCCGACGCGGACCTGTTCCGGCTGATGGTCCACCTCGATCTGGCCAGCCACCTGCTGCGGGCAGGCGACGCCGCCGACGCGTTGCGGCACGCCGAGGCGGCCGTACGACTGACCGAGGTGGCCGGCGAAACCAGCTACGAGCCGTACGCGCTGACCGTGGCCGCCGTGGCGAAGTGCCAGCTCGGCCGATTGGAGGAGGCGTTGGCCGACGGTGCCGCCGGGCAACGGCTGCGGGAGCTGGCGGGGATCGCCGCCGACGAGGCGTTCTCGCTGGCCGCCCTCGGAATGGTGCACCGCCGCCGGCGGGAGCCGCGCCAGGCCCGGCAGGCGTTGGAGGGTGCCCTGGCCGCACTGGGCAACGGTCAGTCGCGCCCCGCCTCACCGGCCTGGGTGCTCGCCGAACTGGCGCGCATCCGAGCCGCCGACGACCTGGCCGTCGCGCAGGATCTCGCGGACCGGGCGGTCACCACGGCGCGCGAGTCCGAACGGCCGTACGCGCTGCTGGCGCGCGGCTGGGTGGCGCTGCTGCGCGGTGACACCGCCGCCGCCCACTTCGACGCCGCCGAGGCCCGCACCGGCGCGACAGTCGGGCGACGACGCGCCACCCTCGTCGAGGCGCTCCAGCTCACCGTGCTCGCCGCCGACGACCCGCGCGCGTCCGCCGGGCTGCTCGACGACGCCGCCGCGCTCTGCCGGGAATTGGGCGACCCGGCCGACCAGGCCACCGTCCGGCTGATCGCCGCCCGGTTGCAGGGACGCCAGGCCCGTCGCGGCGCCGAGGGCGCCGAGCAGAAGCTGCGCAGGTGCGGTGTACGCCTCGACCCGGGCGTCGCCGACGGGCTCACCGCGATCACACTGCGCGTACCGGCGGTGGTCATCCACACCCTGGGCGACTTCCGGGTGTTCCGGGCCGGCGCCGTCGTCCCGTACGGCGAGTGGCAGTCCAAGAAGGCCCGGGACCTGTTGAAGATCCTCGTCGCGCACCGGGGCCGCGCCGTGCCCCGGGCCCGACTGATGGAGTTGCTCTGGCCGGACGAGTCGCCGACGCGCACCGCGAACCGGCTGTCGGTGCTGCTGTCCACGTTGCGCCGGGTGCTCGGCCACGGACACCGCACCAGCGGCCGGGGGGCGGTGCTGGCCGACCGGGGTTCGGTGGCGATCGACCTCGACGTGATCGACGTGGACGTCGAGACGTTCCTCACCGCGGCCGAGGAGGCGCAGGCCACCCTGCGGGCCGGGCACCCCGACACGGCCCGCGCGCTGATCCGCGCCGACGAGCTGTACGGCGGGGACTTCCTCGCCGACGACCCGTACGAGGACTGGGCCCAGCCACTGCGGGAGGAGGCGCAGGTCGCCCACACCAGCGTGCTGCGGGCCCTGGCTCAGCACACCTCGGACACCGACCAGAAGCTGGTCTACCTGATGCGCCTGGTGCACCGCGACCCGTACGACGAGGACGCCCACCTGGAGTTGGTGCAGGTGCTGCGCACGGCCGGGCGGCACGGGGAGGCGCAGCGGCGCTACCGCACGTACGTCGAGCGGATGCGGGAGTTGGGCATCGCGCCGGCTGACGGCCCGAGCACCGGCGTCGACACCGGTTCCACCGGCCAGGGCGCGGACCCGTCGGCCGGGCCGGGCACGCGGGTGACCCGGTGGAGGACCCCGGCCCCCCAACCCCCGTGGACGGCGGAGGTGGACTCGGCCCACCGTCCGACGGGTGTGCCGGCGCAGCGGCCGCCGAGGAGGCTCATCGAGCACCCGGCCTGACCCGTCTGGGTCCGGGCTCATGCCCTCCCCAACGACTCCCGTACGTGCCTGCTGGCGTGGTGGAGCTCCGGCCGGTGCGCCTCCAGCTCCCCAGCGCGGGCGTTCTATCCCCTGGTACCTCTCCCCGTTGCCGGAGCCTTCGGCCTTGCGCCACCGCCGGGTCTCGCTCTGCCTGTCGAGGCGGCGGACGGTGGCCTCCGATGCCCCGATCCCGGTGGGCGCGCCTGGGCAGCCCACCGGGTCGGTCCCGGTCGAGGGTGCGGATCAGTGGCGGGGCTGGTAGCTCTTCGGCAGGCGCATGCCGCGCTCGGCCATGATCGCCCGTACCCGGTTGGGGTAGTTGGTGATGATCCCGTCGACACCCATGTCCATCAGCGCCGACACGGTGGCCGGATCGTCGCAGGTCCAGGGGATGACCTTCAGGCCCCGGGCGTGCGCCTCGGAGATCATGGTCGCGTCGGGGTAGAAGCGGAAGTTCGGGTCGCCGATGGTCCCGTTCTGCGGGAACCCGTAGTTGGGCGACAGGGCGGTGACGCCGGGGATGGCGGCGGCCGCCTTGACGAAGTCACCGTCGTAGTCGTCGACGTCGATCCCACCCAGCCAGGGAGATGCTCCGGGCTTGCCGACCTGGAGGAAGTCGTAGTTCGTCAACGCCACCAGCGGCCACGTCGGCGCGAGCCGGTGCATCTGGCTCAGCGCGCCCCAGTCGAAGGACTGGATGCTGACCTGCTTCTCGATGCCGGAGGCGCGGATCTCCTCGAAGACCCGCCGAACGAACAGCTCCCGGGGCGCGGTCTGCTCGGGCGCTCCCGCCTCGACCTTCGTCTCGATGTTGAGGGTGATCTGCTTGGCCTTGTAGCTCTTGACGAGGCCGAGGACGTCCTTCAACTCGACCATGCGGAAGCCCTTGACCTGCTCCTGCTCGGGAAAGCCAGGGAGCTGCTGGTAGCCGCAGTCCATGGTCTTGACCTGGGCGAGGGTGAGGTCCTTGAGGTACTTGCCGACGTACGGGTACATCGGGTCGCCGACGGTGACCGGCGCGGTGTCCGCGCACTTCTGCGCGCTGACCTGGCGGTCGTGGTTGACGACGACCTTTCGGTCCTTGGTGATCTGGGTGTCCAGCTCCAGCGTGGTGACGCCGAGGCGCATGGCCTTGGCGAAGCCCTCCAGCGACTCCTCGGTGGTCATGCCGATGCCACCGCGGTGCGCTTGGAGGTCGAAGTGGGTCTTCTGGGGGTGCAGCGCGCTGGCGCTGTCGACGGTCGACGCGTGCGCGGCTACCGGAGCGGCGAGCGCGGGCAGAACGGCGAGGCCCGCCAGAACGTGACGCAGGGACATGGTGCAAAACCTCAGCTCTTCAGGTGCAGATGCCCTGGTGAGGCTAGGTGGGGAACGGTCGACCCCGATGACCTCGCCACGAGCGGAGCGTGAACGCTCGCCGAACCTCAGAGGCGCCGGGGGCCGCCGGGGTTCGCCGACGGCCCCCGCGTCCTGCGGTGGCCGTCGGCGTACGCCCTGGCTAACCGCCGAGGGTGACGTGCAGGATTTTTTCGTTGCTGTTGTTCGGGATGCTGTCCTTGTCACCGGTGGTCGTGGTCGTGAGCCACAGGCCGCCGTCGGGCGACGGCTCGACAGTGCGCAGCCGGCCGTAGGTGCCACTGAAGTACGTCTGCACGTTCGTCAGACTGCTACCACTGATCACGCCGCGGTACAGGCGCGTACCACGAGCGCAGGCGACATACAGGGCGTCGCGCACGATCGCGATGCCGGAGCAGGAGCCCTCGGCGGTCGGATAGGTGCGGGCCGGCGCGATGTAACCGGCCGTGCCGCAGGTGCCGCTGGTGCCCTCGCAGGCCGGCCACCCGTAGTTCCCACCCTTGGTGATCAGATTCGTCTCGTCCATGATGGAGTTGCCGAACTCCTGCTCCCACAGGCGGCCCTGGGAGTCGAACGCGAGCCCCTGCGGGTTGCGGTGACCGTAACTCCACACGTAGTTGCCGAACGGGTTGTCCGACGGCACGCTGCCATCCGCGTTGAGCCGCAGGATCTTGCCTTCGAGGCTGGCGCGGTCCTGGGCGTAGGAGCCGTTCTGCGCATCACCCGTACTGGCGTACAGCTTGCCGTCCGGGCCGAACCGCAGCCGGCCACCGTTGTGATACTTGTTGCGCCGGATCCCGCTGATCAGGATCTGCTCGCTGGAGGTGGTCAACCGACCGTTCTCCAGCTTGATACGCACGATCCGGTTGTCACTCGGCGACGTGTGCATGATGTACAACCACCGGTCACTGGCGAAACCCGACGAGATCGCCAGACCCAGCAGGCCACCCTCACCATCGGTGCTCTGCACGTTCGGCACCGTGCCGACGGTGGTCTTCGCCCCCGTGGCGGGGTTGAGCTGGATGATGTCGTGCGCGTCGCGGCGGCTGTAGAGGACGCTGCCGTCCGGCAACGTCGCCAGCCCCCACGGGACGTCGGTGTCGGTGGCCACCTGCCGCACGGTGCACACCGGGTTGGCGCAGGAGGTCCCGGTGCTCACCGAGACGGTGGAGCTGCGCGCCGACGCGTTGTCCTGACCGTCACGGGCCGCCACCTGGTACTGGTACGTGGTGTTGGCCGCCAGTCCGCTGTCGGTGAAGGTGGTGACCGGAGGAGTGCCGGCGACCGTGCCGACCTTCACACCGCCGCGGTACACGTCGTACGCCCGAACCCCGACGTTGTCGGTCGACGCCGTCCAGCGCAGCGTGACCGTCGTACCCGAGGCGGTGCCGGTGAGCTGCGTGGGCGTGCTCGGCGGCACGGTGTCGGCCTGACACTGCGGCGGTGTGATCGTCACGGTGGAACTGGCCTGCGACACGTTGCCGGCGGCGTCCCGCGCGTTCACGTACAGCCCCCAGGTCGCGCCGGGCACCACGGTGAGGTTGGCGGACAGGGTGCTGCCGCTCACCGAGGTCATGAGCTGGCCGTCGTGGTAGATGTCGTAGAAGGCCACCGCCACGTTGTCCGTCGAGGCGTTCCAGGCGAACGTCACCGAGTTGCAGGTCAGGCCGCTCACCCGAGCGTTGCCGGGCGTCGTGGGTGCCTGGCTGTCGGTGCTGCCGAACGACGACGTCCAGCGCTGGTTGGCCTGCCCGTTGCAGGTCCAGAGACCGACGGTCGTGCTGTTGGCCGTGCCGCCGCCGGTCACGTCCAGGCACAGCCCCGACTGGACGCCGACGATGGTTCCGTCGGTGTTGATTCGCCACCGCTGGTTGGCCCCGCCGGTACAGCCGTAGATCTGTACGGCGGCCGGGGCGGTGGTGTCCTGACCGACCACGTCCAGGCACATCGTCGCGTCGTAGACCCGCAGCTCACCGGCTGTGGTGAACGTCCACGCCTGGTTGGCCTGCCCGCCGCAGTCGTAGATGTTGACACCGGTGCCGACGGTCCGGCCGCCGCCCACCACGTCCAGACACCGGCCGGACGCCGCGCTGACGACTGTCGACGGGCCGGCCGCGGAAGCCGGCACCCCGAGTGTCACGGCCACCAGCACTGCCACGGTCAACGGCGGCAGCAGCCGTCGTGGTCTGACCCGCGCGAAGATTCTCATCCGTCCTCCAAGGTCGGGGCATCGACCGGCCCGACCCCACGCCGGGCGACCCAGCGCCCGACCAGACCGACGAGAAGACAACATCGACCATCAAAGATGGATTCCTGGCACATGTCAAACGATCCCGCTCCATCGAGGACAAACCGCGTCAAGGCCTCGGATCGGCGCGGCGTGCCCGACCGCGGCGGGCTGCGGCGGGGCACGACCGACCACGGCGCGGAGGAGCGGGCAGGCTGCGGCACGGCGTGCGGCAGGAAGGCTGCGGCGTGGCGTGGCGTGGGGCAGGCAGGCGGGCTGCGGCGGTGCGGCTTGGGGCAGGCGGGCTGCGGCGGTGTGGCTTGGGGCAGGCGGGCTGCGGCGGTGTGGCGCGGCGGCCCAGCAACCGCCGCGCCACCGGCGCCTGTCGGCGCCGAAGCCGGACCGCCCGGTCCGCCGCTCCGGGCGGCCCGGCAGCACAGCCTCCACCTGGCCGGGCGGGCCTCCCGGCGGCGGCGGAGCACTGCGCGCACCGACGTCGTGCGACGCGATGGCGTCGACCGGCCACCCCGCCATCGGCGACCGGTACACCGGGTTCGCCGCGGGCGACCCGGATCGACGTTCATCGAGGTCCGTCGGTGGCGAAAGTATTGGTACGACACGGACGCAGTGTCAACGTTTATCGGAAACTTTGCGAAAGGTCAGACGGGCCAATCATCCCGCCGACTGTTCGTCATCACTGGCCGAGGCACCGGCCAGGCGATTGAACCGGCTGTCGACGGCGACTCTGCTCGCCAGCCCGTTGAATTGACGCCGATAGTTCCGATGAATTTCCGGATCACGTCCCCCGCAGGTCAGCGCCTGGTGGGCAAACCGCCCCCAGGGCAGCCTCCACCGCGAGTGGATCGCCACTGCTCCGCGCGGGGACACCGGGCCCACGCACACCCGTCCGGACTATCGGAGGACTTCCGGAACTTATTGACGGCCTCGAATTCCCGCTGTAATACTCCGATCCACCGTGATCGATGCGACTCGGCGTCCGTCAGGTTGCTGTCGATCTCCCCACCCACCACCCACACGTCCGGACCGTGCTGTCCTTACACACCGGGACGGGCCCGGGCCGGTAGAAGGGGTACAGATGAGCACTGTCTCCGCTGGCACGCTCGTACGGTTCAGGCCACTACGGGCGGCGCTGTCCATCCTCGTAACCGCCGCCGCAGCGTGCGGGATCGTCGTCGTGGCCACCGCCACTCCGTCGAACGCCGCCACCTGCAACGGCTACGTCGGCCTCACCTTCGACGACGGCCCGACCGGCAGCACTAGCGCCCTGCTGAACGTGCTGCGCGCCAACGGCGTACGGGCCACCATGTTCAACATCGGGCAGAACGTGCAGAACAACAGTTCTGCCGCGCAGGCACAGGTGTCCGCCGGCATGTGGGTCGGTAACCACAGCTGGAACCACGCCCACATGACGTCGATGAGTCAGTCCCAGATGCAGTCCGACCTCTCCCAGACGAGCTCGGCCATCCAGTCGGCGACCGGCACCCGTCCCCAGTTGTTCCGACCTCCGTACGGGGAGACCAACTCCACTCTCCAGTCCGTCGCCTCCTCGCTCGGGATGCGGCAGGTGATCTGGGACGTCGACTCCCAGGACTGGAACGGCGCCAGCGTCAGCCAGATCGTGTCGAACGCCAGTCGCCTCCAGGCCGGCCAGGTCATCCTCATGCACGACGGCATCCAGAACACCCGGGACGCCATCGGCCAGATCATGGCCAACCTGACCAGCCGCAACCTCTGCCCCGGCATGATCTCGCCGTCCACGGGACGGGCGGTCGCGCCCGACGGTGCGACCCCACCGCCCAGCGGTACGACCCCGCCACCCAGTGCGACGACTCCGCCGCCCAGCGGAGGCTCCTGCACCGCCACCGCGACGACCCCCAACGTCTGGGGCGACCGGTACAACACCTCGGTGACGGTCAGCGGAAGCAGCACCTGGACGGTGGTCGTGGCCCTCACCTCGCCGCAGCGGGTCTCCACCGTCTGGAACGGCAACGCCACCTGGGACAGCAGTGGCACGGTGATGACCGTGCGGTCCAACGGCAGCGGCAACACCTTCGGTTTCACCACGATGTTCAACGGCAACAGCAGCGCCCGGCCGCAGATCCGCTCCTGCACCGCCGGCTGACACGCAGAATCGTCCCGCGTGGCGCGCACGGCGGCGCCGCGCGGGACACGTGCGCCCACCCGTAGCCGCGCATGTGCGGGTCTGTCGGTGACGGGGTAGGGTCGCCTTCGGGTCAAGACATGCGCCCTCCAGTGGTCAACCGCGCGACGACACTCGTCACTCGCGGCGGATCACCCCGTTTCTGGGTGGAGGTGTCATGTGACAGGCCAGCGTCCGGTTCTTCAGCCGGAGCCGTACGACCCCCACTCCCCGCAGTGGATCCAACCCGCCAGACCCCTGCTGTCCCTGGTTGTGCGCGACGAGGGTTCGACCAGGTCGATCGTGGTGGCTGGTGAGATCGATATGAGCAACGCCCACCTGCTCACCGAGCTGGTGGAGTCTCTCAGTGCCACGCCCGCGCCGCTGATCACGCTGGACCTGTCGGAGGTCCGCTTCCTCGGCGCCCACGGGGTGAGCGCACTGCTACGGGCCCGCGAGCTGGCCATCTCGGCCGGAGGCCGCCTGACACTGCACGATCCGTCTCCGTTCGTGCTGCGCGTCCTCGCGGCCTGCAAGGTGCTACGACACCTGGGGCTCGACGCCCAGACGGCTTCGGTCACCTCCCCACTCACCGCCGACGTCCCTCGCCCGGCATGCCTCGGACGAGGGCTGCGTGAGCGCGGTCATCGCCGAGCCGAAGCGAACTGAGGACGTTTGTTCTCGATGCGTTCGGCCGGATAGGGCTTTTTTCCCCGAAAGGACAGGCATGTTCAACCCGCTTGATCACAAGGGTCTGCCACTGGACAGCCAGCTCCGCAACTGGCGCGAGCTGAATGTCGACCCGATCGACCCCGAGGCGGTCGACCCCTATACCCGGTGCCGGATCATCACGATGAACGGCATCGAGGTCGAGGCGATCAACTTCTCGCACCAGTTTGCCCGGAACTGCCCGGACCAGGAGGTCCGCCGGCAGCTCGCCTACGTCCGGTATGTGGAGAGCCAGCAGCAACGGGTGGTGAACTGGCTGCTCCCGGGCGCGGCGAGCGTGCTGGAGACGACGCTCGGCTATGAGCAGGTAGCCGTCGACCTCACCGCCTGGGTGGCCCGGCACGAACCCGACCCTACCTGAAGCAGGCGTACGAATTCGGTGTGCTGGAGGACTTCGACCACCTGTACCGCTACGCCAACCTCTACGAGATGGTCGAGCGACGCAAGGCGGAGAAGATCGTCGACGGTCTGACCGAGGTCATGCCGGGCCGGCCGGCGGTCCAGGAGCACCGGCATCCCTTCGACGAGGTCCGCACCCCGTACGACCGCAACTCCGTCGACCCGCGCTCGAAGTTGCACGCATTGACGATCCTCTCGGCCGAGCAGCAGGTGATGTTCTACTACATGAACGTCGGGCCGCAGTACATGGAACCGATCGCACGCCAGCTCTACCAGGAGATCAGCCTGATCGAGCAGGAGCACGTCACCCACTACGAGTCGCTGCTGGACCCGGGCGAGAACTGGTGGGAGCGGCTACTCACGCACGAGTACAACGAGTGCTGGCTCTACTACTCCTTCCTCCAACAGGAGAGCGACCCCCGCATCAAGGCGATCTGGGAGCTGCACCTGCAGATGGAGTTGGCCCACCTCCAACAGGCCGCCGACCTGCTGCGCCGGCACGACGGCCGGGAGCCGGAGGAGATCGTCGGCAGCGCCGGCCTGCCCGAGCCGCTGACGTTCGAGCCCAACAAGGACTACCTGCGGCACCTGCTGGCCAGCCAGATCGATCTCACCAAGCTCGGTGAGGGCTACGTCCGCGAGGCCCACGAGCGCTTCGAGTGGATGCAGCAGCAACTGCACGACGGTCAGCAGCCGCCGAGCGAGCAGGTCATCGACATGCACTGCGAGCGCTTCGGCGACGAGTACCGCATCGAGACCGAGGGACCGCATCCGGTCGAGGCGTTGCGCACCAAGGGAGGCAGCCATGCCTGACACCGGCACTCCGGCCACCCCCGGACCCGTGGAGGACGTCGTCGACCTGCTGCTCGCTCAGCACGCCCAAGTCGAGCAGCTCTTCCTGCTGGTCATCGGCGGCACCGGCGACACCCGGCGAGACGCCTTCGACGATCTGGTCAAGCTCCTCGCCGTCCACGAGACCGCCGAGGAGGAGGTCGTCCACCCGCTCGCCCGGACGCTGCCCGGTGGTGGCGGCGACGCGATGGTCGACGACCGGCTCGACGAGGAGCGTCAGGCCAAGGAGACGCTCAAGACGTTGATCGACGGCGGAGTGGACGCCGACGGCTTCGACACCGGCATCATCCTGCTGCGCGACGCCGTGCTGACCCACGCCCGCTACGAGGAGCGCTACGAGTTCCCGCTGCTGCGCCAGCACGTGCCGGCCGACCGCCTGCGCAGCCTCGCCACCGCCGTACGCGGCGCGCAGGCCACGGCACCGACCCGACCGCACCCGAGCGCCCAGTCAGCCACGGGCAACCTCGCGGCCGGACCGGCGTTGGCGATCATCGACCGGGTCCGCGACGCGCTGCGCAAACCCTCGGGCAGCTGACCCGGCGGGATGACTGTCGAGGGGCCGCCCCTGGCACGGGCAGCCCCTCGGGTCATCGACCGCCCGCGCCCCCACGGCCCCGCCCGCCCGCGTCGCCCTGAACCGCCTTCGCGACGAGGGACTCCGCGACCTCGCGGACCTTCCGGTTGCTGTCCTGGGAGACCTTCGACAGCAGCGCGAATGCCTCCTCGGCCGTGCACCGCCGCTCCCCCATGATGATCCCCTTGGCCTGCTCGATCACCGCCCGGCCACGCATCGCCTGTCGCATCTGCTCGGCCAGCGTGGTCGCGTTGTCGTACAGGTGCGCGTTGGCGAGCGCCACCGCCGCGTACGACGCGAAGCGCTCCGCGACGGTGACCGCCGCCGGATCGAAGGCGTTCGCCGGGCCGCCGTAGACGTTGAGCGCACCCACGACCGCCCCCTGGATCGGCAGCCCGATGGACAGGGAACTCCCCACGCCTGCGGCGTGCGCTTTGGTCGCCCACGCCGGCCACCGCTGCTCGGAGGCCAGGTCGGGCACGGAGAGGGTGTCGCCACTGGCGGACGCGTCCAGGCATGGGCCACGGTCCAGCTCGTACTGCCAGTCATCGAGGTCACGGGCCAGGTCCGAGGTGAACGCCGCCGTCCAGCCGACGCCGCCGCGCAGCAGGGTCACCGACACCTCCCGGGCCGGAGTGACGGCTCGGCGGGCCAGCTCGGCGACCCGGCCCAGCATCTCGTCGAGGCTGGTCTCGTCGAGTCTGATCCGGCCCAGCTCGGCCAGCATGTCGGGGTCGTCCATGGCAGGTCCCCTACCCGGCGTGCCAGCAGCTCACACCCCGGCGAGAAGGTGCCGCACCCGGGCGTGGCACGCCACGGCGGGGGTCTGGCTGGTGGTCGATCTGCTGTTCCACGACCGGGACGACCTGGTCGCGCTATGTCGGCGCCGCCCTCGGTCCCCCGGTGGCGCTCAGCCCTCGGTGTCCTGGCCGCCCGGCGGAAGGCTTGCCACGCTACGGAGCAGCGCAGCCCTGAACTGCTGGTACAGGTCGCGGCCGAGCGCGTCGGAGAGCGTCCGCTCGATGACGGCCACGAAACCGTCGGACGCCTCCATGAGCCGCAGTCCCCGCTCGGTCGGAATGATCAGTTTCGCTCGACGGTCGGCCGGGTCCGGCGTACGTCGGACGTAGCCCAGCCGCTCCAGCTCGTCGAGGATCGCGCCCATCGTCTGCTTGTTCCGCCCGGCCAGGCGCGCCAGCTCGCCGGGGCGCGTTCCCTCCGGGTCGAGGTAGGCGAGCACGGCGCCGTGACGGGGTCGCACATCGTCGAAGCCCTCTGCGGCCGCGCGCGTGAAGATCTCCCGCTGGACGCGCCCGGAGAGCTGCACGGCCAGGACGCCGAGATCGGGGTCCTGCTCCTTACGTGTGCTGCGCTTCATATTTTGGTCCAATCATTGGACGGTACAAGTTTTGGACTATATCGTTTCGCCGGTGACCAGCGGCCCGACCAGGTCCGCGTGAAACCGGAGGACGACCATGACCATTCTGATCACCGGAGCGACCGGCACCGTCTCGCGGGAGGTGCTGCGGGAACTCGCCGGCAACGAGCAGGTGCGGGCGCTCGTGCGGGATCCGTCACGGGCGCCCGCCCTCGACGGCGTCGAGTACGTCGTCGGCGACCTGGACCGCCCCTCGACGCTGACGCCGGCGTTCGAGGGCGTCCACACTCTGTGGCTCCTCACCCCGATGGGTCCTCTCGCGCCGAGCAAGAGCATGAACGCGGTCTGGGCCGCGCGGCAGGCCGGCGTACGGCACATCGTCCGACTCTCGGCGATCGGCGCCGCGCACGACGCGCCCACCCGCAACGGCCGCCTGCACGCGCTGTCCGATGCCGAGGTGCAGGCGTCCGGCATCCCCTGGACGATCCTGCGACCGAGTTTCTTCATGCAGAATCTGCTCGGGTCGCTGGCCGGCGAGCAACTTCACGGACTCTTCGGCGCGGCGCGGGTCGGTGTCGTCGACACGCGGGACATCGCCGCCGTCGGGGCCGCGATCCTCGCCGCGCCGGAGCCACACGAGGGCATGGTCTACACGCCCACCGGTCCGGAGAGCATCACCCTGGACCAGGCGGCCCAGGACATCGGCCGGGCGCTCGGCCGTCCGGTGCGGTACGTCCCGCAGAGCCCGGAGCAGACGCGCGACGGCCTCCTCGCGGCCGGCCTGGACGAGTGGTCGGCGGAGGTCCTCGCCGAGTACCGGGTCGCCTACGGCGCCGGCTGGGGCGACTTCACCAACGACCACGTCGCCCGGGTGACCGGCCGGCCGCCACGGACCCTCGCCGAGTTCGCGCACGACCACCGCGAGCAGTTCGCGGCTGCCTGAACGGCCACGGCCCGCCGACGCGCTCTACGGTGACCGTGCCGGGGAGCGCGTCGGTGTGGCCGGCACGACGCGCTGGTGTCATGAGGAGCACATCATCGGTCCGGCGATTTGTCCGGTTCGGCCACTCGAATCCTCAGGTAGGTGGAACGATGACTGTCGTGGGAACTGCCAATACCGCCATGCCTGCCATCTCGCCTCTTGCCGGCGAGCCGATCAAGCGCGCCGACGCCGAACGCCTCGCTGGAGTGCTGAAGGCGTTCGCCGATCCGGCCCGACTGCGACTGCTCAGTCTGATCCAGGCCGCCCCGGAGGGCGAGGCCTCGGTCACCGACCTCACCGCGCCACTCAACCTCTCTCAGCCGACCGTGAGCCATCACCTGCGGATCCTCACCGAGGCCGGTCTGATCGAGCGTGAGAAGCGCGGCGTCTGGGCGTACTACCGCATCGTGCCGTCGGCGATCGCGGCGATAGCCGACCTGCTGACCCCGCCGCGCAAACGGCCGACGAAGAAGACCCGCTGAGCGACCGCCCCGCCGACGTCGGCGACGGCCGTCGTCGTCAGAGGACCCGGGCGACCGCGCCGTTGAACGACACGTCCCGCACGGACGGGCGCGGCTGTGGCGCGTCGTCGGCGTGCCAGTGCGCCACGGAGACGATGCCCGGCTCGACGATGTCCAGGCCCTTGAGGAGGGCCGCGAACTGCTCGGTGCTCCGGGCCTGGAAGCGGCCGTCCCGGTTGTTGGCATCCAGCTCGGCGGTGACAGCGGGCGGCAGATGTTCCCAGGTCACGTGCGAGGCGACCACGTAGCTGCCGGACGGCAGCGCGGCGACGAGTCGGTCGAGGATGCCCTTGGGGTCCTCGTCGTCGCGGATGAAGTGCAGGATGGCCACCAGCATCAGCGCGACGGGCTGGGTGAGGTCCAGCGTCGCCCGCAGTTCCGGATGCGCGAGGATCTCGGCCGGCTCCCGCAGGTCGGCGTCGAGGTACGCCGTCCGACCCTCGGTGGTGCTGGACAGCAGCGCGCGGGCGTGGGCGAGCACGATCGGGTCGTTGTCGACGTAGACGACACGGGCCGACGGGTCGACGGCCTGCGCGACCTCGTGGGTGTTGTCGGCGGTCGGGATGCCGGTCCCGATGTCCAGGAACTGCCGGACACCACGCCGCGCCAGGAAACGCACCGCGCGTTGCAGGAACATCCGGTTCTCGACCGCGGCGAGCCGGATGGTGGGCATCGCCGCCGCGAGGGCGTCACCGGACGCCCGGTCCGCGGCGAAGTTGTCCTTGCCGCCCAGCAGGTAGTTGTATCTGCGCGCCGGGTGCGCGACTGACGTGTCGATCCGGTCGGTAGCAGAAGAATTCCCGCCGTGTGACGTCATCCGACCTCCCCGTCGCCGCGCGTCCTCCACAAGGTACACATCCCGGTGGCGAGGCGCGTACCGGCCGGCGCCGGTCAGGAGGCGCAACCCTGGGCCGCCTCGGCCGCCTCCGCGCCGCGTACACCGGCCAGGATGTCGGCGGCGGTGTGCGCCCGGATGCCGGACTGCGCGTCCTCGGCGAACCGGGCGACGACCGCCCGGACGTGCCGCTCGGCGGGTGCGGCGAGGCCGTCGTAGACGGTCTCGAAGAGCTCCCGCGCCGGCCGTCTCAACCATCCGGCCGGCAGGAGGTCCAGGGGCAGTCGGGGGTCGAGGGTGGGAAAGCGGCGGAAGGTGTCCATGACCTCGGTACGCGTCCGCACCGCCGCCGCGCCGTCGACGCCACCGGAACGCACCTGCGGCACCAGGGGCCTCCATCGTCGTAGGAACTCCTCGTAGTGCCGGCTGATCGCCTCGACGTCCCAGGCGTCGATCGGTGCGCGCTGGGCGATGGCGTCGAGGTCAGCCTGTCGCCCGCGGAACACCGTCACGGCGCCCGGGGCGAACCGGGCGAGCTGGGCCCTGCCCTGCGCACTCAGCTCGTACGGCGAGATCCACAGTCCGTCGTAGAGGGGCGCGTACCCGAGCCAGCGGAGCTGACCGCGCAGGGCCCGCCGCTGCGCGCCGCGATCCTGCGGCAACGAGAAGGCGACGATGGTCCAGCAACCGTCCCACGCGGTCACCTCCGTGGTGGCGGCCAGGATCCAACTGCCGCCGCTGGACAGGTTCGCGGCGGCGGCACGGCTCAGCCGGTAAGAGCTCCGCCGTCCCTCGCGGCTGCCCTCCAGCACGGCGCGACGGGCCAGCCGGCTGATCGCCGCGCGCGCCCCGGCCGTACTCACACCGGATTCGGCCAGCAGCGCGACGAGGGCCGCGGACGGAACCCGCGCACGGGTCCGCAACGTGTAGTCGGCCAGCAGGGTCACCGCGAGGTCCTGCGGGGAGCTGCCGGACTGCCGCCGAGGCAGTCGCGGGGGGTCGTCCCCGTGGTCGGGATAGATCTCCTCGATGGTGAAGGGGTCTGCCACAGGCGCTCCCGGCTCGACTCAGGGACGGGTGCACCGACTCTAGACGGACCGTCCGGGCAGCGGTGTCGACACCATCGCGCTTTGATCGAGATGCATCGATTGACACTTTGGCGACCGCGAGGAACACTATCTGCTACGCGACGCCGTACACAGCCGGGCACAGGGCGAGCACACGTAGTGGGCGAGGCGCGATCACCACGGGGAGTCGGGCGCACCCGTGACCGCACAGCGCGCGCGACCACACCCACCCCGCACAGGCGATCGAAGGAGTCATCCCCGTGAAGATTCGAAGGAAACTGCTGCTCGGCCTGGTCACGTCACTGGTGGCCGCCGGCCTGGTGGCCCCCGCGCTCCAACCCGCGTACGCCGCCTCGCTCACCGAGGTGACCACCTTCGGCGACAACCCGGGCCGGATGCGCATGCACGTCTACGTGCCGGACACCCGCCCGGCCAAGCCGGCGATCGTGGTGGCCATGCACGGCTGTGGTGGGTCCGGCCCCGGCTTCTACTCCGGCAGCGAGTTCGCCGCCCAGGCAGACCGGTACGGGTTCATCGTGATCTACCCGAGCGCGACCCAGCAGGCCGGCTTCGGCAACTGCTTCGACACCTGGTCGGACGCCGCCAAGCGCCGCAACGGCGGCAGCGATCCCGTGTCGATCATCTCGATGATCCGCTATGCGCAGCAGCAGTACGGTGGCGACCCCGACCGGGTGTACGCCACCGGCAGCTCGTCCGGCGGCATGATGACCAACCACATGCTGGCCCTGTACCCCGACGTGTTCAAGGCCGGCGCGGCGTTCATGGGAGTCCCCTACAACTGCTTCGCCAACGCGGCGGACTATCCGCCCGGAAGCAGCCAGTGCACTGGCGGAAACATGAACCGGACCCCACAGCAGTGGGGTGACGCCGTACGCGGGGCCTACCCCGGCTATTCCGGTCCCCGTCCCCGGGTGCAGTTGTGGCACGGCACCAGCGACACCCTCGTGCCGTACTCGCTGCTCCAGGAGACGATCGAGCAGTGGACCAACGTGTTCGGGCTCAGCCAGACACCGACCTCCACCGACACGCCGCAGGCCAACTGGAACCGCCGCCGGTACGCCGACGCCAACGGAACCGTCCAGGTCGAGGCGTACAGCATCCAGGGCGCGGGCCACAGCCTGCCGGCCGGCGGCATGGCCGCTGTCGCGGTCGCCTTCTTCGGCCTGACCACCCCGCCGAACCCGACCACGCCGCCGCCGAACCCGACCACGCCGCCGCCGAACCCGACGACGCCCCCGCCGAACCCGACCACGCCCCCGCCCAACCCGACGACCCCGCCGCCCAACCCGACCACTCCACCGCCGAGTTCCGGAGCGTGCCGGGTGGGCGTCGCCATCAACGCCTGGAACAGCGGCCTCACCGAGAACATCACCATCACCAACACCGGCACGAGTGCCGTCAACGGCTGGTCGCTCGTCTTCACCCTGCCCGGCGGCCAGAGCATCACCTCGGGCTGGAACGCGACCTACTCCCCCACGTCCGGTCAGGTGACGGCCCGCAACGCCTCCTACAACGCCAGCATCCCGCCGAACGGATCGGTGACGGTCGGCTTCCAGGCCACGCACACCGGCAACACCGCACAGCCGAGTTCGTTCACCCTCAACGGCGCGACCTGCACGGTCGCCTGAGCGACAGCGAGCCATTCCGACCAGGTCGAACCGGCCCCGCCGCTCGCCGGCGGCGGGGCCGGCCCGACTCAGTTTCCGGCGGGCACCTGGTCCACGACCTCGTCGTACCCGACCGCGCCGGGCGCCGCCGTCGGCGCGTAGATCACGCGGAGCACGCCCGTCGGGAAGGTCTCGGTCGAGACGACCCGCAGGTGGTACGGCGAATCGCCGTCGTCGAAGAGCCGGCGGCCCTTGCGCGCCGCCACGGGGTGCACCAGCAGACGCAGCTCGTCGACCAGGCCGGCGGCGAGGAGCTGCTGCACGACCGAGATCGACCCGGGGATGAGGATGCCCTTGATCCCGGAGTCGGCCTTGAGCGCGGCGACGGCCTCGGGGAGATCGCCGGCGATCAGCTCGGAGTTGCGCCAGGAGAAGTCCAGCGGCTGGCGGGAGACGACGACCTTGCGGACGTCACCGAGCTGCTTGGCGAACCCGGCGTCCTCGCCACCCGCGGCCTCCCGGTCGGGCCAGGCTCCGGCGAAGCTGTCGTAGGTGACCCGACCGATGAGCAGCACGTCGGACGTGTCGTAGTCCTCGGTGACGGCGCGGCCCATGTTCTCGTCGAAGTACGGGAAGTGCCAGTCGGGGTCGATCTCGGCGACGCCGTCGGCCGAGATGAACAGCGTGGAGATGACCTTCGCCATCGCGGTGCTCCTTTGCATGAGGTGCTGTCGGGCTCATAGACGGGCACAGCATCGCAAACTCGTACGACGGTTACCGCCCTCTGCGGCCGCGTGCCGCCGACCGATCGCTCCCGTGGGGTCTGCGGCACGAGACGCGAACGAGCCCCGGCCGATCGCGGCCGGGGCTCGTCAGGTGACGCAGGATCAGGCGATGTCGAACCGGTCCAGCTCCATGACCTTCGTCCAGGCGGCGACGAAGTCACGCACGAACTTCTCGCGCGCGTCCTGGCTGGCGTAGACCTCGGCGAGGGCGCGCAGCTGGGAGTTGGAGCCGAAGATGAGGTCGACCGCCGTGGCGGTCCACTTCACCTCGTCGGTGGTCAGGTCCCGGATCTCGTACACGTGCTCGTCGGACTCCGACGCCTTCCACCGGGTGCCCGGGGAGAGCAGGTTGGCGAAGAAGTCCCCGGTGAGCACGCCGGGCCGGTCGGTGAGGACGCCGTGCGACGCGCCGCCGACGTTGTTCCCGAGCGCGCGCAGGCCGCCGACGAGGACGGTCATCTCCGGTGCGCTCAGGTTCAGCATGTAGGCCCGGTCGATGAGCAGCACCTCCGGCTGGGTCTTCTCGCCGGCGCGCAGGTAGTTGCGGAAGCCGTCCGCGCGCGGCTCGAGGACCCGGAAGGAGTCGACGTCGGTCTGCTCCTGGGTGGCGTCGGTGCGGCCCGGCCGGAACGGCACGGTCACCTCGACGCCCCCGTCGCGCGCCGCCTTCTCGACGGCGGCCGAGCCGGCCAGCACGATCAGGTCGGCGAGCGAGACCTTCGCCCCGCCGGCGGCGTTGAACTCCTGCTGGATGCCCTCCAGCGTGCTCAGGACGGTCGCCAGCTGCTCCGGCTGGTTGACCTCCCAGCTGCGCTGCGGCTCCAGGCGGATGCGCGCGCCGTTGGCGCCGCCGCGCTTGTCGGTGTGGCGGAAGCTCGCGGCGGAGGCCCAGGCGGTGGAGACCAGCTGCTCGACCGTGAGGCCCGAGTCGAGGACCTTCGCCTTGAGGGCGGCGATGTCGGCGTCGCCCACCAGCTCGTGGTCGACGGCCGGTACCGGGTCCTGCCACAGCTGCGGCTCGGCGACCCACGGTCCGAGGAAGCGCTCGATCGGACCCATGTCGCGGTGCAGCAGCTTGTACCAGGCCTTGGCGAAGGCCAGCGCGAACTGGTCCGGGTTCTCCAGGAAGCGGCGCGAGATCTTCTCGTACGCCGGGTCGACGCGCAGCGACAGGTCGGTCGTGAGCATCGTCGGCTTGTACTTCTTCGACGGGTCGAACGGGTCCGGGATGATCTCCTCGGCGTCCTTGGCGACCCACTGCTTCGCGCCACCGGGGCTGGTGGTCAGCTCCCACTCGTACCCGAACAGGATCTCGAAGAAGCGGTTGCTCCACTGCGTCGGCACGTCGGTCCACGTCACCTCGAGGCCACTGGTGATCGCGTCGGCGCCCTTGCCGGTGCCGTGGGTGCTCAGCCAGCCCAGGCCCTGCGCCTCGATCGGGGCACCCTCGGGCTCCGGACCCACGTGGTTGTCGGCGACACCGGCGCCGTGGGTCTTGCCGAAGGTGTGACCACCGGCGATGAGGGCGACGGTCTCCTCGTCGTTCATCGCCATCCGGCCGAAGGTCTCGCGGATGAAGTGCGCCGCCGCGGCCGGGTCCGCGTTGCCGCGGGGGCCTTCCGGGTTGACGTAGATGAGGCCCATCTCGGTCGAGCCGACGCCGGCCGCCATCTCCTTCTCGGAGGAGTACCGCTCGTCGCCCAGCCAGGTGTCCTCCGGGCCCCAGAAGATCTCCTCGGGCTCCCACACGTCCTCACGACCGAAGCCGAAGCCGAAGGTCTTGAACCCCATCGACTCCAGGGCCACGTTGCCGGCGAGCACCAGCAGGTCGGCCCAGGAGATCTGCTGGCCGTACTTCTGCTTGACCGGCCACAGCAGGCGACGGGCCTTGTCCAGGTTGGCGTTGTCCGGCCAACTGTTGAGCGGGGCGAACCGCTGGCCGCCGTCGCCGGCGCCACCGCGGCCGTCCTCGATGCGGTAGGTGCCCGCGGCGTGCCAGCTCATCCGGATCATCAGACCGCCATAGTGGCCGAAGTCGGCCGGCCACCAGTCCTGCGAGGTGGTGAGGACCTCGGTGATGTCCCGCTTGAGGGCCTCGACGTCGAGCTTGGCGAACTCCTTGGCGTAGCTGAAGTCCGGTCCGAGCGGGTTGCCCTTGGACGAGTGGGCGTGCAGGACCGAGAGGTCGAGCTGGTTGGGCCACCAGTCCCGGTTGGTGCGCGGACGACCACCGGTCTTCGGGGTCGGCGAGTCGATCGCCGGGTTCTCGCTCTCACTGCCCTGCGCGGTGACCGAGTCGTGCGCGACCGGGCAGCCGGCCGCGGCCTTCTGGTCCACGCCCTGCGCGCTGATGGGGCCGTTGTCCTGGGTGTCGCTCATGTACTTCCTTCCGAACTGGCGGATCGCTGGGAGGTGCGGTCGGCTGCGCAATCGGGGCAGATGCCCCAGTAGACAACCTCCGCCTCGTCGACCACGAAGCCGTGGTCGTTCGAGGCGGTGAGACAGGGTGCGTGGCCGACGGCACACTCGACGTCGGCGATGGCGCCGCAGGAGCGGCACACGACATGGTGGTGGTTGTCCCCCACCCGTGACTCGTAGCGGGCGGTCGCGCGGGCGGGCTGGATGCGCCGCACCAGGCCCGCGTCGGTGAGCGCGCGCAGCACGTCGTACACCGCTTGGTGGGAGATGGTGGGATGCTCCGCCCGGACCAGCGCGATCACCGTGTCGGTGTCGACGTGGGGGTGATCCCGCAGCACCGCGAGCACGGCCAGCCGGGGTCGCGTCACTCGCAACGAGACCCCTCTCAGCTGCGCTTCGAGGTCGGGCACCACGGGCTGCACACTAGCTCACTTTTTTGGAACGAATCAAGTTTTCGGCCACCGGCGCGTCGGCGTGGCGCACCTTCCACCTCCGGTTCATCCGGCGGCAGGTCCGGAAAGTCTCCGGAAGTTCCGAGCAACATTCATCAGATGTTGCCGCCGGGCCGGCCGGTCGGCGCCGGCCCGGCCACCCCCTCTGATCGACTTCTGACCTCGACAGATGCTTTTCGTCGCGAGCATGGCGACGGGTTCACCGCTGCCGTCACCCTTCCGGAAAATGTTGACAAGTGGACGACCGGCTCAATACCGTCCACATCGACGGCATTCAATTGCCGCCACCGCTCGCACCGCGACTGCCGCCTCCGGTCGTCGTGCGGGACATCCGGTCAACCACCACCACGCGGTACGACGCCGTGGCCGTCACGAACACCCGACAGCCCAACGGTCGTACCGCACCGCTGGCCTCGTGCCAGCCGTGACGAGGAGGAAACACCTCAATGATCGACACCGAGCACACCCCCACCGCAGCGCCGAGGCGCGGCCGCTTGCGGCTGCTCCTCGGCGCCGCCTGTGCGGTCGTCCTGGCCATCACCGGGACGGTCACGGCCACCAGCGCGTACGCCGAGGCCGACCGGACGCTCACCTCGAGCCTGACCGGCACGCACAACGGCTACTACTTCTCGTTCTGGAAGGACGGCGGCAACGCCAGCATGACGCTGCGCGAAAACGGCCGGTACTCCAGCAGTTGGGACCGGAGCACCAACAACTGGGTCGGCGGCAAGGGCTGGGCCACCGGCTCGCGGCGGACGGTCAGCTACTCGGCCAACTACAACCCGGGGAACAACAACACGTACCTCGCCCTGTACGGATGGACGCGCAACCCGCTCATCGAGTACTACGTGGTGGAGAACTTCGGCAGCTACAACCCGAGCAACGGCGCCACCCGGTTGGGCACGGTCACCACCGACGGCGGCACCTACGACATCCTGCGCAGCCTGCGGACCAACGCCCCGTCGATCGACGGCAACCAGACGTTCTACCAGTACTGGAGCGTCCGTCAGAACAAGCGCTCGAGTGGCACCATCACCACCGCCAACCACTTCGACGCCTGGGCCCGCGCCGGCCTGAACCTCGGCACCAACCACGCCTACCAGATCATGGCCACCGAGGGCTACCAGAGCGCCGGCAGCTCCGACGTGACAGTGCAGGAGGGTGGCGGCGGCAACCCGACCTCCGGGCCGACCTCCGGGCCGACCTCCGGACCCACCACCGGCAACCCGGGCGGCGGCAACTGCACCGCGACGCTCTCCGCCGGCCAGCAGTGGGGTGACCGGTTCAACCTGAACGTCGCGGTCAGCGGCACCAGCAACTGGATCGTCAGTCTCGGCCTCAACGGCGGTCAGAGCATCCAGAACAGCTGGAACGCGTCCGTCAGCGGCACCAGCGGGACCGTGACGGCCCGGCCGAACGGCAACGGCAACAACTTCGGCATCACGGTCATGGCCAACGGCAACTGGACCTGGCCGACGATCACCTGTCGCACCAGCTGACGCACTCTCCACCACACCGCACGGTCCGGCCCCCGCCGCCACGCGACGGGGGCCGGACTGTGCGCACCGGCTCTCACGAGTACAGGAGGTGCAGCATCATCCCGGCGTCGGCGTGGCCCAGGTTGTGGCAGTGGTTGGCCCACATTCCCGGGTTGTCGGCTCGGAACGCCACCTCCCACACCTCGCCGGGCCGGACGTCGAACGAATCCAGCCAGAGCGGACTTCCGGCCGCCGGCCGACGGTCACGGGACAGCACGAGGACGTGATGGCCGTGCAGGTGCCACGGGTGCACGGCCTGCGACCGGTTGACGATCGTGAACCGGACGACGTCCCCTCGGCGGACGACCTGCGGCGGGATGTCCGGAGCGGCCGCGCCGTTGACGGTGTGGGCGTACCGCGGGAGCAGTCCGCGCAGGTCCAGGCCACGATCGAGGACCAGGGTGAACGTCCGGTCGAATCGGGACCAGGGCACCGCCGCCGGCTGGCCATAGGTGAGCGGATCGAGTACGGGCCACCCGCCGGTCTCCGTCGACACCACGCCTGTCGAGTAGACCCGGCGTCCGTCGACGTCCAGCGCCACCGGTGTGTCAGCAGCGGTGAACACCAGGTCGTAGCGGCCCCCGGCCGGGATCAGCACGGCGGTGTCCCGCAGCGACGTCGCGCCGCTCAGCTCGTAGCCGTCGATCGCGGCGACCTGGAAGGCGGTTCCGGCCAATGCGTAGCGGTGCGTCGTGCTGTCGGTGTTGATCAACCGCAGCCGCACCGGGACGCCGGCGGCGACCTGCTCCACCTTCGCGTCCGGCAGCGGACGACCCGCCAGGGTGTGCACCGGCACGCTCACGTCGAGGCCGTTCGTCGGCCCGGGGCGCACCACCAGGACGCCGTACAGGCCCATCCGGACACCGACGTCCGAGACCGAGTGGGTGTGGTACCAGTACGTGCCGGCCTGGTCGGCGCGGAACCGGTAGACGAACTCCTGTCCCGGCAGCACCGCCGACTGCGTCACCCCGGGCACCCCGTCCTGATCATTCGGCACGTCGTACCCGTGCCAGTGCAGGGTGACGCCCCGCCCGATGTCCCGGTTGCGCAGCGTCACCTCCAGCACGTCGCCCACCGTGGCGGTCAACTCCGGCCCGGGCACCTGCGCGTCGAACGCCCACGCGGCGACGTCGTGGCCGCCCACGCTCACCGTGGTGGTACCGGCCGTCAGGGTGAACCGCCGGGTGGGTTCGTCGGGAATCCGCGCCTGCGGGTACGCGTGGTCGTGGGGTGCGGCGGGAGCGGCGCCCGGGGCGACGGCCAGGCCGGTCCCGGCCAGCAGCGCCGCGACCGCCACCGCGACGGCCGCCCGGGACACCGTCCGGGACGGGCGCGCGTCGATCAGACGCCACGAGACCGCCGTGGCCGTGACGACCCCGGCGACCGCAAGCAGCCCCGCCGACGCCGACACCGGATAGCCGTGCAGGACCGTCACGAGCAGGGCGCCGCTCACGGCGTACCCGGAGAAGAGGAGCGGGACCGCGACGGTCCGGATGTCGTCGGCGGCCCGCAGCAGCCGCGGCCCGGCGACGGCGACCGCCGCGAGCGACAGCGGCGCGGCGATGACGACCTTCTCCGCGACGAACCACCAGCCGACGCGCGCGAGCGCGAGCACTGTCGTCGCGCGGGCGAGCGTGGCCAGCAGGGCGACGGCGGCCAGCCCGAGTGCCAGGGGCCGCCGACGGGCGGCCGCAGCGGCCCCGCCGCCCAGCCATCCGACGGCGGCCAGGATCGCCAGCACGAGGTCCGCCGCGAGCAGCGAGGCGGTGGTCATGCCGGTTCCCCTTCCGGTACGACCGCCAGCGCGTCGCCCCCCGGCGCCCCGGCGGCCAGCCGGCGCGCTCCGCGCAGGACGCCGACCACGACGTGCACCGCGACGATGCCGTTGACCGCGTGCAGCCCACCGACGATCAGGCCGAACGGCGTGCTGACGCCGACGGCGTCGGTGCCGGCGTTGGCGAGCATGGCGAGCAGCGCCTGCACGACCACCAGACCGAGCGGCAGGATCGCCAGGGCGATGAGTCGACCCGGCGCCCTTGCCAGCGCCGCGAGCAGCGCGGTGAGCAGGGTGAGGACCGGGATGACCGCCATGCCGTTGATGCTGTGCAGGGCGTACGCGCCGTCGTCCGCGGGCTTGGTGAACCCGCCGACGGCAGCGAAGACGAACTGGAGGGCGAACGCGGCGAGGAGCAGGCCGCTGCTGACGACGAATGCCTTACGCATGCCGACCTCCTAGAGATGCGCCGAGGAGAGCGCCCGGGCGACGTGGTCGGTGGCCGTGATCGCGCCGTACGCCACCAGGCGGACCAGGTCGGCGTCGGCGGGGTGCGACAGCCTCCACAGGGCGACGTCGCCCGGGCTCACCGCGCTGGGCGCGAACGCCGACAGCAACGCGATCCGCGTCCCGACGCGGTCCCGGCCGGGCACATCCCGGACGAGGTCGACGGCCCAGTCGGCGGGCCGAGCCGGGAACCGCCCGTCCTCCCAGCGCACGGTGGCCGTCACGGTCTGGCGAGCAACGTCGCCCAGCAGTTCACCGCCCCGGCTGGCGGCGTCCCGCAACGCGGCGTACGCGATCCCGACCGGGCTGTCCCCGGCCCAGGCCGGCGACGGCGTCCCCGGGGCATCCAGGAGCGGAAGACTGCGTCCGGGTTCCTTCCGCTCCCGGGCCGACCTGGCGTACAGCCGGCCACCCACCGAGCGCACCAGCGGGGCGCGTTGCAGGCCGCCGGGGAGCAGGTCGGGGTCGAGCAACGCCGAGACGACCCGGTTGACGAAGTGGAAGGCGAGCAGGGTGCCGGTGACCTCGGGGCCGTACGGACTCGTCCAGCCGCCGGCACGGGGGCTGCGGCTGGCCTCGGCCCAGCGGGCGAGTTCGGCGTGCCTCGGCTCGGGCGGCGTCTCGCCCCGGGCGACGACCTCGGCCAGCCCGTGCTCGCCGAGGGCGTGCAGCAGCAGCACGTGGGCGTCGAGGCAGAACCGACAGCGGTTGGCCCGGGACACCACCGCCGCGACGAGTTCACGGTCGACCCGGGACGTGTCACCGGCGAGCAGGGCCTCGCGCAGCAGCGACCACGTCGCGGTCAGCACCTCGGGCACGGCCGAGAGCGCCTGGAAGGTGGGCAACGGTCCGAGGAAGTCGTCGCGTAGCTGCTGGTAGACCTCCGCGGTGCGGCCGGTGGCCGCCCTGGTGGGAGCGGGTGTGCAGAAGCGGTATGTCATGCGGTCGATGCTTGCCGCGGCGGCCCGGGAAAACGTCGTGCCGCCGCAGACACTTCACCGGACCCGGATACCGCGCCCGTGGTACGTCTGATCTACCGCGCGCGCGGGATGCTCCACCAACGACGGCCGTTCTACAGTGCGACCATGCGCCGTGACCTGCCGTACGTCCTCAGCGGCCTCGCCCTCGGCGGTCTCCTGCTCGGCAACGCCGCGCTCGCACCGGACGCCGCGACGGTCGGGGCGCTCGATGTCGCCCTGGTCCTCGTCATGGCCGCGGCTCTCGGGGTGTGCCGGCGGCATCCGGTGCTCGCGCTGGGCGTGGTGACCGTCGCCATGCTGGCCCTGCACGTCCGGGTGCACTCGGGGGTGTCGGCCGCCTTCCCCGTCCTCGGCGTCGTCTACGTGACCGCCTGGCGGGGGCACCGGTCGGCGGCCGCCGTGGCCAGCGTCGCCTTCCTCGGTGGCTTCCTGGCCCGCGACGTCTCGGTGGCCCCGGTCGAGCGTCCGAACCAGCTGATCGTCGAGCGGACGGCCCTGCTGCTGGGATGGTTCGTGGCGGCCAACGTCGCCGGGCTGGTCGGTCGGCAACGCCGGGCCTACCTGGAACAGGTCGAACAGCGGGCCGTCGAGGCCGAGCGCACCCGCGAGGAGGTGGCGTTGCGGCGCGCCGGCGAGGAGCGGCTGCGCATCGCCCGCGACCTGCACGACTCCCTGACGCACAGCATCTCGGTGATCAAGGTGCAGGCCGGGATCGCCGTGCACCTGGCCCGCAAGCACGGCGAGGAGCCGTCGGCCACGCTGCTGGCGATCCAGGAGGCCAGCGCCGCCGCGATGCGGGAACTGCGCACCACCCTGGACGTCCTGCGCGCGCCCGACGACGAGCGCGTCGGACTGGCCCGGGTGGACGAACTCGCCGAGCGGACCCGGGCGGTCGGCGTACCGGTCCAGGTGACCGTCGCCGGCCGGCCCCGGAGCCTGCCGGACGAGGTCGACCAGGCCGGCTACCGGGTCGTCCAGGAGGCCCTGACCAACGTGGCCCGGCATGCCGGCCCGGCGACCGCGCACGTCCACGTCGAGTACGCCCCGGCCGGGCTGACCGTCGCGGTCACCGACGACGGGCGGGCGTCGCCGGCCCAGCCACCGACACCGGGAGTGGGACTGCGCGGCATGCGGGAGCGGGTCACCGGACTGGGCGGCACGTTGCTGGCCACCGCCCAGGACGACCACGGGTTCACGGTGCGGGCGACGTTCCCGCTAAACGAGCCGGCATGACCGGGCGGTCGCATCCGATGATCCGGGTCCTGCTCGCCGACGACCAGGCGCTGATGCGGGCCGGCTTCCGGGCGCTGCTGGCCGCCGAGGACGACCTGGAGGTCGTCGGCGAGGCCACCGACGGCAGGTCGGCCGTACAACTCGCGCGACGTCTGCGCCCGGATGTCGTGCTGATGGACGTGCAGATGCCCGGACTCGACGGGATCGAGGCGACCCGACGGATCGCCGCCGACCCCGACCTCGCCGCGATCCGCATCCTCATCCTGACCAACTACGGGCTCGACTCCTACGTCTTCGCCGCACTCCGCGCGGGGGCGAGCGGGTTCCTCCTCAAGGACGCCGACCCCGCCGACCTGTTGCAGGCCGTCGCCGTCGTGGCCCGTGGCGACGCGCTGCTCGCGCCGGCCGTGACCCGTACGCTGATCAGCGAGTTCGTGGCCGGGCCACCGCCGGCGGTGCCGGCCGCCGGTCGGGACGTGCTGACCGCCCGCGAACAGGAGATGGTCGAGCTGGTCGCCCGAGGGCTGACGAACGACGAGATCGCCCTGCGGATGGTGATCAGTCCGTTGACCGCCAAGACGCACGTCAACCGGGCGATGACGAAGCTGCACTGCCGGGACCGCGCCCAGTTGGTCGTGTGGGCGTACGAATCGGGACTGGTCACGCCGCGCCGCCGGTGACCGTGCCGTCACCGGCGACGCGGCGCGAGCCGGTGTCAGGACCCGATCGCGATGGCGAAGACGTGCATCGTCGGCACGTTCGCCGCGGCCCGTGCGCTGATGTTGGGCAGCACGACCTGGGTCACCGCCTTGCTCTGCAGCGCGACGCCCACGTAGTAGACGCAGGCCGCCGTGGCCTGGCGACCGTTGTTGGGCCGGTTCTGGTACGCGGAAACGACGGCGGCGGTCGCGCCGGACACTGGGCCGCCGTACCAGTCGGGTGTGCTGAGCGTGAACGTCTGGCGCGTGCCGTCCGCGTACACCACCGTGCCGGTGCCCGAGACCGCGCCGTAGGTGCCGGTGATCAGGAAGCCGAGGGTGCTCCCGGTGCCGCTGATGCCGATGGTCTGGCCCGAGGCGATGGCGTTGTCGGCCGTGCCGGGGCTGACGTTGGGCCAGCGGAAGTTCACACCGTTGCGGCTCACCGTGCTGCCCGGGCTGGCACCGGCCTGCGCCAGGGCCTGCGCCGAGAGGGAGGCCCCGTTGCCGTCGAAGTTGCCGACGTTGGTGTTGCTGTCGTTGGTGATACCCGCGTTGGTGAAGCTCTGCTCCAGCGTCGGCGTGGCGGCGCCCGTACTGGTGACCCGGTAGGTGCGTCCCGCCTGCACGGTGACCTCGACCAGGTCGGACTCGACCCGGGTGACCCGGGGCGATGTCCCGTCGGCGGTGTCGACGACGCTGACGGTGCCGGTCAGGAACCGCGACCGCAGCCGGACGGTGCCGGCACGGTCCGGTCGCACGAGCACCTCGGTGGCCGCGCCGCTCGCCCACGTGATGCTGACCGTGTGCCCACCACGACCCCGCAGGCCGGTCACCCGTCCGCTGGGCCAGGCCGGCGGCAGCGCGGGCAGGATGTGCAGCTCACCGATGTGGCTCTGGAGCAGCATCTCGGCGATGCCGGCGGTGGCACCGAAGTTGCCGTCGATCTGGAAGGGCGGGTGCAGGTCGAACATGTTGGGGGCGAGCCGGGCGGTGGTGGCGAGGTAGCGGATCAGGTCGTGGGCCCGCTTGCCCTCCTCCATCCGCGCCCAGAAGTTGATTTTCCAGGCCAGCGACCAGCCGGTGCCGTCGTCGCCGCGCAGCGCCAGGGTCCGCCGGGCGGCCTCGAACAACTGTGGGGTGCCGCGCTTGGTGATCTGGTTGCTGGGAGCCAGTCCGTACAGGTGCGAGATGTGCCGGTGGTTGGGCTCGGTCTCCACCCAGTCGTAGAGCCACTCCATGATGTTGCCGCGCGAGCCGACCTTCATCGGTGGGAGGCGGTCCCGGGTGGCCCGTACCTGGGCCCGGAAGGTGCTGTCCACGTCGAGGATCTCGCTCGCGCGGGCGACGCCGTCGAAGAGGTCCCGCAGGATCTGGTTGTCCATCGTGGGTCCGGCGCACACGCTGGCGTTGGAGTGGTGGCTCAGCTCCGGTGAGTTCGACGGGTTGGTGACCAGGTAACCGAGGGTCGGCTCGGTCACCAGGGTGTTGAGGAAGAACTGCGCGGCGCCCTTCATGGCCGGGTAGTTCGTCCGCAGGAACTCGATGTCACCGTTGAACAGGTAGTGGTCCCAGATCAACGTGGACAGCCAGGCGCCACCGGTCTGCCACATGCCCCAGAACGCGCCGTCGACGACCGCGGTGGCCCGCCACGCGTCGGTGTTGTGGTGGGTGACCCAGCCACTGGCGGAGCCGTACTGCACCTGGGCGGTCCGCGCTCCGGCGACGGCGAGCTCCCTGACCATGTCGAAGACCGGGTTGTGGCACTCGGCGAGGTTGGTGGTGTTGGCCGGCCAGTAGTTCATCGGCAGGTTGGCGTTGATCGTGTACTTCGAGTCCCAGGACGGGGTCAGCGAGTCGTTCCAGATGCCCTGGAGGTTCGCCGGCTGGGTGCCGGGCCGCGACGACGAGATCAGCAGGTACCGACCGAACTGGAACAGCAGCGCCGAGAACTGCGGATCGTTGACGCTGTTGTGCTGGGCGATCCGGACATCCGTCGTCTGGTCGGCCGCGGAGGTGCGGCCCAGGTCCAGGGTGACCCGACCGAACAGCGCCTGGTAGTCGGCGACGTGCCGGGTGCGCAACTGGTCGTAGCTGTAGGCGCGCGCCGCGCTCAGACGCTGCCGCGCGATGCCCCCGTAGTCGCCACCGACGTTGCGGTAGTTGACGTAGCTGGAGCCGATCGAGATCAACAGGACCACGCTGGTGGCGTTGGTGACCCGCAGGGTGCCGCCCGAGCTGGACACGCTGCCGCCGGTGACGGTGGCGTTGGCCAGGGCGAGGAAGCGGACCTGACCGGTGACGCCCTCCTGGCTGCCGGAGACGCCGTCGAGGCCGATCGTCGTGCCGTCCGGACTGGACACCGTCGTGCGCTGCGGGCTGTCGAAGGTGGCGGTGAAGCTGATCGAGGTGGCGCGGTCGGCGGTCAGCCGCATCGCGATGACCTGGTCCGGCGCGCTCGCGAAGACCTCACGCTGGTAGCGGATGCCGTTCAGGACGTACGACGTCGTGGCGGTCGCGGTGGTGAGGTCGAGGGTGCGGTTGTGCTGGGACGCTCCGCTGGCCGAGCCGAAGGCGAGCCGGAGGTTGCCGACGGTCTGGTACGCCAACTGGCCGCCCGGGTTGCCCATCATGGTCTGGTTGATCAGATCCTGGGCCTGGGTCCACTGGTTGGCGTTGACCAGTCGCCGGATCTCCGGCAGAGCGGCGGCGCCTCTGGTGTTGCTCGGGTCGTGCGGGCCGCCGGCCCAGACGGTGTCCTCGTTGAGCTGAAGTCGCTCGGTGTCGACGTTGCCGAACACCATGGCACCGAGTCGACCGTTGCCGATCGGCAGGGCGCGCAGCCAGTCCGTGCCGGCGCCCTCGTCGTACCAGAGGGCGAGGTCGTTGGCCGCCAGCACCTGCGGCGGCGCGACGGAGTCGGCGTTGGCGGTCGCCGTCCACGGCAGCGGCAGCAGGGCGCCACCCGCGCCGGCCGCACCGATCTTGAGGGCCTGCCGCCGGGTCAGGTCTGACATCGATCCTCCAAACGGTGACCGATACGGCCACCCAAGCGCGACAACGACGACCCCCGATAGTGGATCCGCGCGGTGGCACCGACCGTGCAGCGCAGGTCGTAGGCAGACCCGTGGACGACCAAACGTCCGATGTGTTTCGGGAAGATTACTCCGGCGTCACGCAATAGGCAACGGTCGATCGCTGCTGGATCACCGCCGCCCGGCGGCCCGGCCCCTGTCGGCCGAGGCCCGGCCCGATCGGAAGCGTGCTGCGGATCGACAGACACGACGACGGCACGCGTCAGACAATCGGTTCCACATACATTCGATGATTACGGCAGCCGCACCCGCGACGGCCTCGGTGGACCGGCGGGCGCGGCGGGGCGTCGCTCACTCCGGCAGCGTCGCCCCGGACTCCTCGGCCACCAGGTACGTCGCGTACCAGTCGGGCCAGTTCTCGTCCCGCTCGCCGGTACGCTCCTCGTGCGCGCCGTGGGCGGCCGCCGCGCGCCGCAGCGCGCCCGCCAGGTCGATCACCTCGACCACCACCGACGATCACCACGCTACGTCCCGCGCCTCGCCGAGGTACGGCGTTCGAGGCATCAGCCAGGTGCCGCCCGCGTCGCCCGGCGCAGCCCGAACAGGGCGACGAGCGCGAGGAGGATGACGGCGACGGAGTACTCGTCGGCCGTCCGCGGGAGCCCTCCGCCGTACACCACGAGAAAGCCGGCGATAACGGTGGGGAGGCCGAACCCGACGTAACAGACGACGTAGAGCAGCGACAGCACGCTGGCGCGTTCGTGCGCCCCGACCAGCGGCATGATCGTCTTGAGGCTGCCCTGGAACCCGCCGCCGAAGCCGACTCCGCCGAGCGCGAGACCGACGAAGAACCCGGGTACGGACTCGGCCATGACCGCGACCACCGTGACGACCATGCCCAGGATGAGGGCGACGATCCCGGTCAGGATCACCCGCCGCGCCGGGGTGTCCCGCAGCACCAGGACGGCAACCGACCCGAAGAGCGCGAAGACGAAGAGGACCAGACCGGCGACCACGATCGACGGTTCCATCAGACTGTGCACGAGCGCCGGGCCGAGCGCGCCGAAGAAGCCGGCCAACGCCCAGACCGCGAACAGCACCGGGGCGACGACCAGCACCGGTCCGCGTACGGGGCGCGGCAGCCTGATCTCCGGTCGCAGACTGCGCCGCGCGCCCGCCATCCGCGTGACGGTCTCCGGCATCAGCGCGACCCCGACGGCCTGGATCAGCAGGACCGCGACGAGGACGACGTACACCAGCCGGGTCGGCGCGGGTAGGTAGCGGATGAGCAGCGCCGAGAGCAGGGCGCCGCTGCCGGTGCCGAGACCGGGGGCGATCGAGTTCGCGAGCGTCCCGCGGGCACGGTCGATGTCGAGCATGGCCGCGCCGACGGCTCCCGTGGCGGCACCCGCCGCGAGTCCCTGCACGAGGCGGGCGACCACCAGCGCGGGAACACCGTTGGCGAGGATGAAGACCACCAGCGCGAGGATCTGCACGGCGATCGCGGCAGCCAGGACCGGTCGCCGGCCGACGTGGTCGGAGAGCTTGCCGAAGGTGAGCAGGGATGCCAGCACCGCGAGCGCGTAGACCGCGAAGACGGCGGTGGTCGTGACCGGCGAGAAGTGCCAGCGCTCCTGGTAGATCCCGTAGAGCGGGGTCGGCGCCGCCGAGGCGGCCAGGAACGACACGAGGATCGACGCCAGCAGCACCAGGGAGGCGTTCGGCGCGAGTCGCGCCCGCCCCGCGATCGACATGTCGGTACTCCTCGTGCTGCCCGGCGGGCGTCGGGCTCGACGGCCGCAGCGGCGTACCCGATGTGCCGCCCTCCATGCGCCGACGCGGCGCGTGCGGACTACGCGTCGTCGCGCGGCCCGAGGTGCTCGCGCAGCGCCGCCGCGATGTCGCCGGCCGCGCGGAGCTGGTCCGGAGTGAGGGCGTCGACGAACAGCTCCCGGATGGTGCGCAGATGCCCGAAGGTGGCCCGCTGGAACGCCTCGGCCCCGACCGGGGTGAGGAGCACCTGCGACCCACGCGGGACGGTCGCGCACTCCTCGCGACGGATGAGCCCGCGTCGTTCCATCCGGCCCAGGTGGTGCGAGAGCCGGCTCCGCTCCCACCCGATGTGTGCGGCGAGGGCGGAGGAGCGCATCCGTGACTCCGGCGCCTCGGTGAGCGCGAGCAGGACGGCGTAGTCGCCCGACGAGAGGGAAGAGTCGACCTGGAGACGTGACCCGACCCGGGAGGTGAGGATCTCCGTCGTCTCGACGAAGTTCCGCCAGATCCGCAGCTCCTCCATCGTCGGCAGCTGGCGGCCCCTCCGCCGCTCGGGTGTGGCGTCGACCATTGAAAGCTCCCGGGAATTGACGTGTCAATTGGCAGGTTAGCATCATTGACACGTCAACCGGGGAGGCTACTTCCCACGTGTCGACGGCGAGGAACGCCGAGGAGGAGACATGACGGCCGGGGCTTTCGAGTTGGGACTCAACTCGTTCGGCGAGGTAGCCACCGACGGCGACCGCACGCTGAGTGACGCCGAGACCGTACGACTGCTGGTGGACGAGGCCCGGCTCGCGGAGTCGGTCGGCCTCGACGTGTTCAGCCTGGGCGAGCACTACCGCGAGGGGCACAACGACTCGGCCACGCCCGTCCTGCTCGCGGCGATGGCCACGGCGACCGACCGGATCAGGCTCGGCACCTCGGTCACCGTCCTCAGCACGAACGATCCGGTGCGGCTCTACCACGAGTTCGCCACCCTGGACGCGGTCAGCGACGGCCGGGCCCAACTGGTCCTCGGGCGGGCGTCGGCGACCGAGTCGTTCCCCCTGTTCGGTTACGACCTGGCGGACTACGAACGGTTGTTCGAGGAGAAGCTGGACCTCTTCCTCCAGCTCCAGCGTGACGAAACGGTCACCTGGACCGGAACCGCCCGCAGCCCTCTGGTCGCGCAGCGGCTGCATCCGCGCATGCGTCCGGGCGGAATCCCGACCTGGATCGGCGTCGGCGGAAGCCCCAACTCGGTGATCCGCGCCGCCCGGCACGGGCTCCCGCTCATGCTGGCGATCATCGGTGGACGCCCACAGCGGTTCGCCGGTCACGTCGACCTCTACCACCGGGCACTCGACCAGTTCGGGCATGCCGCGCGGCCGGTCGGACAGCACTCGCTCGGCCTCGTGGCGGACACCGACCAGGAGGCGGTCGAGACGTGGTGGCGGTACTGGCAGCCGACCGTGGCGCGGCTCGCCGAGGAGCGCGGCTTCTACAAGCCGGATCGCGCGCGCTACGAGGCCGAGGTCGACCACGGCGCGCTGTTCGTGGGGTCGCCGGAGACGGTCGCCCGCAAGATCGCCACGACGGCCCGCGACCTGGGGCTGAGCCGGTTCGACCTGAAGTACGACATCATGCACCTGCCTCGCGAGGCGCGGGCGCGCACCATCGAGCTGCTCGGCAGCGAGGTCGCGCCACGGGTCCGGGAGCTGTTGGCGAAGGAGCCCACCAATGTCTGATCTCGTGTTCGGCCTCGACACCTTCGGTGACGTACCGGAGGACGACTCGGGCAAGCCGGTGTCCCACGCCGCAGCGATCCGGCAGGTCGTCGACGAGGCGGTGCTGGCCGACGACCTCGGCGTCGACGTCATCGCCCTCGGCGAGCACCACCGACCGGAGTACTCGGTGTCGACACCGGAGACGGTGCTGGCGGGCATCGCCACCCGCACCTCGCGGATTCGGCTCTCCTCCGGCGTCACGGTGCTCAGCTCGGACGACCCGGTCCGCGTGTTCCAGCGTTTCGCCACTGTCGACGCGCTGTCGCACGGCCGGGCCGACGTCATCCTCGGCCGGGGCTCGTTCACCGAGTCCTTCCCCCTGTTCGGCTACGACCTGGCCGACTACGACGTGCTGTTCGAGGAGCGGATCGAGCTGTTCGCGAAGCTGCTCGACGAGCAGCCGGTCACCTCGAGTGGTACCACCCGCGCCCCGCTCAAGGACGCCGACGTCTTCCCCAAGACGGAGTCGGGACGCCTCACCACCTGGGTGGGCGTGGGCGGCTCTCCGCAGTCGGTGGTGCGGACCGCCCGGTACGGCCTGCCGCTCATGCTCGCCATCATCGGCGGCGCTCCCGAGCGTTTCGCGCCCTACATCGACCTCTACCGCCGGGCGGCCGACCAGCTCGGCACCACCGCGCACCCGGTCGGGATGCACTCGCCCGGCTTCGTCGCCGACACCGACGAGGAGGCCAAGGAACTGTACTGGCCGCACTACCGGGTCATGCGCGACCGGATCGGCGCGCTGCGCGGCTGGCCGCCGATCCGCCGCCAGGAGTTCGACTCGGAGGTGGAGCACGGCTCGCTCTACATCGGCTCGCCGGAGACGGTGGCCCGCCGGATGGCCAGCGCCATCAAGGGTCTCGGCGTCGGCCGGTTCGACCTCATCTACACCGCCGGGGCGCAGCCCGTGAGCGCCCGGATGCGCGCCGTGGAGCTGTACGGCTCCCGGGTGATCCCCATGGTCCGCGACATCCTGGCCAGCTGACCCACCGACCGACCCCTCGGGAAGGAAGACATGAACGACAGCGGCTCCGACCGACCCCGGACCCTCGCCGTCCTCGGCGCCGGCAAGGTGGGCACCGTCCTCGCCCGGCTCGCGCTCGCCGCCGGCTACCGGGTGCTCGTCGCCGGCTCCGGCGATCCGGCGAAGATCGCCCTGACCGTCGAGGTGCTCACGCCAGGGGCGGTGGCCACCACCGCGGTCGACGCCGTGGCCGACGCCGACATCGTCATCCTCGCCCTTCCGCTGGGCAAGTACCGTGCGCTCCCCGCCGAGGCGCTGCGCGGCAAGCTCGTCGTCGACGCGATGAACTACTGGTGGGAAATCGACGGCATCCGCGACGACCTGACCGACCCGCGTACCTCGTCCAGCGAGATCGTCCAGGCGTTCCTGGCCGGGTCGCGGGTCGTCAAGGCGTTCAACCACATGGGGTACCACGATCTCGAGGACGGGTCGCGACCGGCGGGCACGGCCGGGCGCAAGGCCATCGCGATCGCCGGGGACGACGAGGACGACCTGGCGCCGGTGGCCTCGCTGGTGGACGCCCTCGGCTTCGACCCGGTCGTCGCCGGCCCTCTCGCCGAGGGCGTACGACTCGAACCGGGCAGCGAGTTGTTCGGCGCCAACGTGAGCGCCGACGAGGTGCGTGCCCTCCTCCGGCGCTTTCCCGAGTCGGATCGCGGCCGGGTCGTCGCCGCCGCGCGCGCCGGCGACGACCGCGCTGCCCAGGCAGGCCACGACTCCTCGGCCTGACCGCCCGGACCTCAGTGGTCGTCGTCGAACGCCGTCCGAGGGTCGAGCTGCCGACCTCGCTCCAGCGCGGCGGCGTAGTCGTCGCGGCCGAGCGCCTCGACCGCGGCGTCACGCACGGCGGCGAGGTCGGCCGCGTCGTCCGGGTCCGGTACCTGGCCGAGGGCCGCGAACGCCGCGTCCGCCAGGCCGACCATGAGCGCCGCCCGTGGGTGGTCGCCCTCGGCGGAGGCGAGCGCCGCGCCCGCCACGCAGACGTACGGCACGAAGTCGTCCCAGCCGTTCCGGAACACCCGGGTACGGCTGACGGCGAACAGCCTCCTCGCCTCCGCGAGGTTGCCCAGGCCCAGCTCGCAGAAGGCCAGGTTGTGCGTCTCGGAGTTGACGGTCTCCGGCCGACCCAGCGCCTCGTTCAGCGCGATGCTCTCGCGGTACAGGTCCCGCGCCCGGGTCAGGTCGCCCGCCATCCGCGCCACTGCGGCCAGCACGTGCCGGGGTCGCTCCTCCAACGCGCGGTCGCCGGAGCGCACCGCGACGTCGAGCGCCTCGCGCGCCCGCGCCTCCCCGAGCGGCAGGTCACCGCCACGGATCGCCACCCGGGCCATGCTGTAGCGGGCCTCCACCTCGCCCGCCGCGTCGCCGACGGCCCGGGCCCGCTCGATCTCGGCCGCACTCATCCGTACCACCGCGTCGGTCTCCCCACGCCGGAAGGCCGAACGGACGTCCGCACTGAAACTCACGGTCGATGCCCCTGTCGTGTGTCGTGCACCGTCGCGCCTACCCTCTCGGCGCTGCTCACGCATGCAGGGCCGTCCAGTTCTCCTGGAAGCGGAAGCCCATCGACTCGTACAGAGGTCGGCCGAGCGCGCTGGACTGGAGGTACGCCGCGTCCGCGCCGGCGGCGACGCCGTCGCGCAGCACCTCCTCGGTGATCGCACGCCCCACGCCACGACCGCGTGCGCTCGGGACGACAGCGATGTTGAACACGCCGACGACACCCCGGGTGTGCATGCCGAGACCGGTGCCGAGGAACTGGCCGTCCTCTTCGTACAGGTAGCCGTCGATGCGCTCGGCGTCGAGGACCGCGCCGCCCATCAACGACCCGAACAGACCATCCGGGGCCTCGAAACCCCTGGTGAGAACGTCCGTGTACCGGTCACTGTCCGCCGCGCCGACCCGTCGTACGCGCTCGCGCTGCGCCTCGTCGGTCCGGTAGACCAGCTCGTCCGCCGTGCAGGCGAGCAGGGGCAGAGCGCTGCGCGCGGAGAGCCCGTGGCGGGCGGCCAGCTCGGCAACCGCGCTGTCGGCGTCGCCCCGGACCACGATCGCCCAGGCCTCGACCTGCCGGCCCACCTCGACCGCCATCTCGTCGAGCGCCTCGAGATCCGGCGTCGGCGACAGGTCGTACGCCACGTTCAGCGTGGCCGCTCCCGCATGGGTGACCGCCGCACGGGCGGTGCCCCGCCGCGCGTAGTAGCCCTTCGGCGTCGCCGCACACAGATCCTCGAAGGCGACGTCGTACGCCGCCGCCATCCGATCTCCGATGACCTTCATGCCCATCCCCCCTGACGAACTCCCCCAAGCGCGCAAAGATAGCCGCAGCTTCGCGACCTGCGTGAACCGAGGTACGGCGGGGGTCAGGATCGGCGGGAGCCACGCCCGGGCCACCACCGCCCGGCGCGGAGTCCCTGGCTGGTGGCGCCATGGAAGATGATCATTACGACTACGCCGATCAGACCGAGGAGCGGGTGCACCAGCCAGCCGAGCAGACCGGTCAGACCGTAGAGGACCAGGCCGACGATCGGGCGAAGCTCCTGCACCCGTACCTGGTCCGGGGTGACGGTGTCGGCCCGCAGCGCCGGATGGCGACGCACGTAGGCGAAGAGCACCCACCAGGGCGCCGACATCAGCGAGGCGGCGAACGCGTACAGGACGACGGCCACTCGCAGGTCGTCGGTGTTGCCGTCGGCCAACGCCGACGCCAGGACGGCGGTGGGGAACGGAATGATCACCACGCCGAAGAGGATGCCGAGGTTGATCGAGCTGAACGCGGGGGTGGTGCCCCGCACCAGTTGGAGCACCGCGTGATGATTCAGCCAGAGGACGCCGACGTAGATGAACGACACCACGAACGCCAGATATGACGGCCCCTCACCGAGAAGCCCCTCGGACAGCCCGCCCTCGTGGAAATCCGGCACCCGCAGATCCAGCACCAGCAGCGTGATGACGATGGCGAACACCCCGTCGCTGAAGGCCGCCAGGCGGCCCGCGTCGGTCACCGCGAGGCCGCTGTCGTCTGCGGGGATCCCCCGTTCACCTGCGGACATTGCCGCATGCTAGCAGTGAGCAGGCGACCACCGAGCGTCATTGAGGGCGGCGGGCTCAGACCCGCCGCCCTCGCCGATACGCTCCGGAGCGATATTCCTAGCAGGAATATTCATACCTCTGAGGTATGCCGCTCACCACCGCATCAGCTGGCGTACGTCTCGAACTCGCCGACCCGGGGCGTACCGCTGGAGCTGTTGATCTTGAAGGTTATCTTGCTCAACGTCGTCGCGGCGAAGCTGATCGCGCCCGCGCCCGCGCCCGCGCCCGAGGCCAGGACGGCGCCGGTGTCGTGGTTGACGAGCTGCCAGGATCCGATGGAACCCTGGGTTCCGGAGGGCTCCCGGATGATCACGCGGGAGACCCGGGTGGCGGTTCCCCACTTGATCGAGATGGAGCCGGTCGATCCGGCCGGCGACCAGTACGTACTGATGTCGCCGTCGCGCACGTTCCCGTAGCTGGTTCCGCTGGCCTTGCTGGAGCCGTCGGCGCCGGCGCCCAGGCTGAGGTTCGTCCCGCCGGCCGGCGGGGGCGTGGTCGGGGGCGGCGTGGTGGGCGGGGCCGTGGTCGGGGGCGGCGTGGTGGGCGGGGCCGTGGTCGGCGGCGGTGTCTGCGCCGAGCAGCTTCCGTCGGACACCCGCAGGCCCGTGTTGGCACCCGCCGTCTGACCGACGACGCTGGGGACGCAGCTCGCGCCGTCGAGGCGGTACGCGTACGGGATGCTGACGGTGGTGGTGGACGTCGGGTTGGGGCCGGCGGGGTAGTTCTCGCTGCCGGGGGTGGACCAGGTGACGTTGTCGAAGATGTTGCCGCTGACCTGCCAGTAACCGCGCTCGTCGGTGTAGAAGGTGCCCAGCACGTCCTTCGAGTCGCGGAAGTGGTTGTTCTCCACCCTGGCCCGGGCGCCGGCTCGGGAGTTGATGCCCGACTCGTTGAGGCTCACGTAGCTGTTGTTGTAGATGTGGGCGACGCCCCCGCGCAGCAACGGCGTGCGGGAGTCGATGTTCTGGTAGAGGTTGTGGTGGAACGTGACGAAGCCGTTCGACAGGTCGCTCTCACTGGACCCGATGAGGCCCCCACGACCGGAGTTGCGCAGGACGCTGTACGACAGCGTCACGTACTGGGTGTCGTCCTTCATGTCGAAGAGGCCGTCGTACCCCTCGGACTCCCCGCCGGACGCCTCCAGGGTCACGTGGTCGACCCACACGTTGCGGACCGTGCTCTCCATGCCGATGGCGTCCCCACCGTTGGAGGTCGGCGACCCCGACTTCTTGACGTTCCGGACCGTCACGTTCTGGATGATGATGTTGCGGGAATCGCGGATGTGGATGCCCAACTGGTCGAAGACCGCTCCACTACCGACCCCGATGATGGTGACGTTGCTGATCTGCTTCAGCTCGATCACGCCGTCCGCCGTGTTGCAGCTCGCACCCGAGACCTTGGTGGTGTTGCCGTGGTTGATCGTCCCGGTGACCTCGATGGTGATCGGAGTGCTGCTGCTGGCACGCCCACAGAGCGCGGCGTGGATCGCGGTGCCGGTGCTGGCGCGTACCGTCTGCCCGCCCGCGCCCCCGGTGGTCCCGCCGTTCTGGGTGGCGTAGCCGGTGGCGGCACCCACCGCCGCCGCGGGCCGGGGGCCCTGCAGGGCCACGCCGGCCGCGACCCCGACGGCCACCGTCACGAGCGCGGCCGGAAGTCGCCGTACGACTGTTCGTCTCATCTCGCCTCACCTTCGAAGAAATCGAGTGATGCGCCGATGTCGGACGGTCCGGGATGACCGCCGTCACGCAACCCGGAATAGGCAACAATCAATTACTAATCGATCGTCGGCAATATCCTCACCCTGACGCCTGAGGCAGAGCCGCTGGCCGGGCGGCACGCAGCCGGCAGCACTCCGAGGCGTGCCGAGCCGATCCAGGGAAAACATCGACGTGCAGCAATCGTAGGGAAAGCGTTTTCCCTGAAGCAATAGCTACCGTTTGCAGGTTTTTTGCAGCCCCGACCGCCTCGACCCTGCGGGGCAGGCGGGGTGGGCGAGGGTTGGCGAGGGCTGGGTGGATGTGGCGTTGACAAGGGTGCATCGAACGAAATAAATTCCTTGCTACGAGAAACTGTTTCGTGCGCTCGCAGTGCGGCACTCACCCGCGGGCCCACGAATGAGCAGAGCGCCCGGCCGTCCGCCGAGCCGGTCGACAAAGGAGGGTGCCGCAGTCCCGCCGGACCCGTTCGCCGCACCGTCAACCTCGCGTCGCCGCACCCTCAGCACCGCCGACGCGAGCCTCGGTCCGGCGTCGACGTTTCGGCCGCCGCACCGGCGCTCCCCCGGTGCCCCTCCGCGACTGTTCGCGCAGCCCCGGACTCGGCGGCCGAGAGACATGTCGAGGTGACCGGCCGGCTGATCTGGACAGCCGACATCCGACACCCCGCCGTCGCACGCCTGGGAGCGCTCCCGGCGATGCCCGACGTACCGCCCGACGCTCCCCCGAACGACCAGCCCGGACGCGTCGGCCACCACCACCTCGGGAGAAGTCTGATGAGAAAACGAACCAACACCGCCCTGATGTCGGCAGGCGCCGTCCTGCTGGCGTCGACGGCGGTCGCCCTGGCCGCGCCGGCCGGCGCCGCAGCCGCCGGCTGTGCCGTGGACTACGCCGTGTCATCGCAGTGGCAGGGCGGCTTCGGCGCGAACGTCACCATCACCAACCTCGGCGACGCGGTCAGCAGTTGGACGCTGAACTGGTCCTACAGCGCCGGCCAGACCGTCACGCAGGCCTGGAACACGACACTGACCCAGAGCGGCGCAGCGGTCACCGCCAAGAACGTCAGCTACAACGGTGCCATCCCGACCAACGGGACCGCGTCGTTCGGCTTCAACGGCTCGTGGACGGGCAGCAACCCCGACCCGTCCAGCTTCGTGCTGAACGGCGTGACCTGCACCGGCGACACGACACCGACGACACCGCCGCCCACCTCGGCGCCCCCGACCACCCCACCGCCCACCACACCGCCGCCGACCACACCGCCCCCGACCACACCGCCGCCCAACGGCCCGGCGGACATCACGGTGAACAGCGCCACCAGGTACCAGACCGTCGACGGCTTCGGCGCCGCCCAGTCGATCTGGGGCAGCGCCTGGTCGACCACCGACACGCAGACGCTGGTCGGGCTGGGCGCCAACCAGCTCGGCCTGTCCATCGTGCGGACCGGCCTCTCACCGGAGTCCAGCGAGTGGGCGACCCACGTCAACTCGTTGAAGACCGCGAAGGCGTACGGGTCGAACGTGAAGATCCTCGCCTCGCCGTGGACCGCGCCCGCGGCCTGGAAGACCAACAACAGCAGGACCAACGGCGGCAAGCTGAAGACCGACTACTACGACGACTACGCGAACCACCTGAACAGCTACGTCCAGTACATGCGGGGTCAGGGCGTGACCATCGACGTCACGTCCGTGCAGAACGAGCCGGACTGGCACCCCGACTACGACTCGATGGACTGGAGCGGCACCGAGCTGCGCACCTTCGTCCGCGACCAGGGTGCGAAGGTGCAGAACACCAAGCTGATGGTGGCCGAGGCGGTCAACCTGAACTACGGCTACACCGACCCGACCCTCAACGACGCGACCGCCCGGAACAACATCGGTTACATCGGCGGCCACCTGTACGGCACCGAGTCCGCAGGGCGGCTGGCCCCGTACCCGCTGGCCGCGACGTACAACAAGCCGGTGTGGATGACCGAGTGGAACCTGCACGCGGCGGACGGCGGCGGCTCGAACATCTGGGGCAACCCCAGCAACCTGGCCGTCTGGAACGAGACGCTCGACGACATCATGCGTACCGTGCACAGGTCGATGGAGGCCAACTGGAGCGCCTACATCTGGTGGTACGGCAAGCGCTACTACTCGTTCATCGGCGACGGCGAGGCGGCCTACGGCACCACCGCCGGCGCGCCGCTCAAGCGTGGGTACGCGTTCTCGCAGTACGCGAAGTACGTCCGGCCGGGCTACCAGCGCGTCGCCCTGACCAAGAGTTCCAAGGCGTCCCCGCTGGAGGTGACGGCCTACCAGGGTGACGGCAAGATCACGCTGGTCATCCTCAACCGGTCGAACAGCGCGGTCAACAACGCCGTGATCCAGGCGCCGCAGAACGTCAGCAGGGCCGAGTACTACCTGACCTCGCAGAACGCCAACGCGGCCAGCCAGCCGACAAGCGTGAACGGAGGACAGGCCACCATCAACGTCGGCGCACGCAGCATCTCGACCCTCGTGTTCACGCTCTGACCGTCCCAGGGCGGCGAACCGGCGGGGTGTGGGGTGTGCACGGATCGCGCGCACCCCACGCCCCGGCGGGGTCGGTTCCCCCGATCCGGGGAGCGCCTTCCCCGACCGGAGGGAGGCCTGCCGGCCTGCGCCCCGCGAGGATCGCAGACATGACGACGACGGCACCCCACACGCGCCGCAGCGGCCACGGCCTGACGTACGCCGTACTCGCCTGGGCCGTGGCCTACGGGGGCGTACGTCTGGCCTGGACGATCGGCGAGACGCCGGAGTTCGGACCGTTCGGGTTGGACCTGCTCGGATTCACCGGCTGGCGGTCGGTGGCGTTGTGCCTGGCCGCAGGCGCGGTGGCGGTCGCCCTGGACCGTGCGTCGACCTGGCGACCGGCGCTGGCGGGACTGGCCTGGACGGTCGCCGGCGCGTTGGTCGCGGCGGCGGCGATCCTGCTGCCGGAACTGGTAAGCCTGCTCCTGCTCGCTCCCGGCCCGTCCTTCAACCCGCTGGCGTTCGCCAGTCGGCTCGGTTGTGCCACCGGCGCGGTGCTCCTCGGCCTGGCCGTCTTCGCCTATCAGCGCCGTACGCGGGGCGACTGTCCCGACTGCTGCCGGACGATCCGGCCCGGTCAGCGACGCCCGGCACCCGCGCCGTGGGCGCGCTGGGGAGCGTACGTGGCGGTGACCGGGCTCGTGACCCGTTTCGCGGCACAGGCCGTGGTGGGCTTCGACGACGTCGCGCAGGACGCCTCCATCATCGGGTTGGAGATCGGTCTGGTGCTGGCCGGGGTGCTGTTGCCGCTGGCGCTTGTGCACTCCTGGGGTGAGGTCTGGCCGGGCTGGGTGCCGTTGCTCGCCGGCCGTACGATTCCCCGCCGGCTGTTGCTGGTGCCGGGCTTCGGGCTCGGGGCAGCCATCGTCACCTACTTCGGCATGGGGATGGTGCAGGTGGCCTCCGGATCGGCCAGTGAGTTCTCCGACGCGTTCCTCTGGGTGGCCATGTCGGCGTACTGCCTGCTGGGGCTCGGCCTCCTCGTCGCGTCCAGCGACTACCACCTGCGTACCCGCAGCGCGTGCCGGACCTGCGGCCGCTGACCGGCCGCAGGCCCGGGTCAGCTGCCGTCGCGGTCGCCGACCTCGCGTCGGCCGGGCCCGGGGTGGGGATTGTCCCGGGCGGGCGGCACCCGTTGACCCCGTACCGGCGAGCGCGGCGCGGGCGGGACGGGACGCCGCAGCGTCCCGCCCGTCTCCGCGACGAGGTACTCGGTCTCCTGCACCAGGTAGTGCGGTCGGCGTTTGGTCTCGTAGTAGATCCGGCCGATGTACTCCCCGATCACGCCGAGGATCGTCATCTGGATGCCGCCGAGCCCGATCACGCTGACGATGATCGTGGTGTACCCGGGGACGTCGATCCCCTTCTCGACGGCGTCCGCCACGACCCAGGCCATGTAGGCGAGCGCGATGAGGGTGAGGAACAGCCCGCCGTAGATGGCCAGGCGCAGGGGCCGGTTGTTGAACGACAGCAGGCCGTCGAACGCGTAGTTGAACAGCTTGCTGAGCGTCCACCTGCTCCGCCCGGCCTGCCGGGTCTCGTTGGGGTGGGCCACCACCGCCGTGCGGAAGCCGATCCAGGAGAACAGCCCCTTGGAGAAGCGGTTGTATTCCGGCATCGCCAGTATCGCGTCCACCGCGAGCCGGGACAGCAGGCGGAAGTCGCCCGCGCCGTCCTGGAGGCGCACGTCGATCCACCAGTTAATGATGCGGTAGAACGACCGGGAGGCGACCATGCGGACGAACCGGTCACCGCGCCGGTCCCGCCGGGCGATCACCTGGTCGAAGCCCTGCTGGTACAGCGTCACCATCTCGGGCAGCAGGCGCGGCGGATGCTGCAGGTCGGCGTCCATGATGACGACCGCGTCGCCGGTGGCCCGCTGCAACCCGGCGAGCATTGCCGCCTCCTTGCCGAAATTGCGGCTCAGCGACGTGTAGCAGACGGTGGGGTCGGCGGCGGCGAGCCGCCGCAGCGCCTCCAGGGTGCCGTCCTCGCTGCCGTCGTCGACGTACACGACCTCGATTTCGACGTCGGGCAGCTCGGCGAGGGCCGCGCACACGGTCTCGTGCAGCCGCTCGACCGACGCCTCCTCGTTGAAGCAGGGCACCACGACGGACAGTCGCACGCTCGTCACCTCACCCTGCCCGTACCCGGACGTCCGTCGCCGGCGCCCACCCGGTCAGAGGTGGTAGACCAGCATGCCATCGAGATCCTCCCGGGTAATGCCCAACCCGTCGATGGGCCGGGTCGCGATGCTCTCCCACGGCGTGCCGACGACGCGGCTCGGCACGACCATCACCGACCGCACGCCGATCCCCCGCAGGTGCGCGATGCTCACCGGATCGGGGAACGACGCCACCGCCGTCCGGGTCTGCGCCTGGCTGACCGGTTCGAAGCCGGCCAGACCGTTCGTCAGCCGGGGGAAACCGTCGGTCGACCACAGCATGTACGTCAGGTCGCCCAGTCCCCCGGCCGGCAGCACGAGGATCGGGTCCTGCACCGTCCGCATCGCGGCCGGCGGTTGTGGCACGGTCGGGTGCGGCGTGTTGTTCACGCCCTCCAGGGTGACCACTGTCAACGGAATCAGCAGGACCAGCGGCGTGAGGGTCGCCGCCCAACGGCGGGGAGTGGACTGGCGCAACGACTCCGCGAGAGCGGTCACCGCGCCGGCCGCCAGCACCGCCAGCAGCAGGCTCGTCCAGTGCATCATCCGGCCGGGCGTCCGCAACGCGTCCCAACCCGGCAGGAGCGTCGACAGCGTCAGGTAGCCCGGGTCACCGTCGCCACCGAGGGTGGCGCCCAGGCCCAGCAGCACCGTGCCGACCGCGCCGAGCCCCAGCGCGACCCGGTGCCGCAGCGGGTACGCCGAGAGGAACAGCCCCGCCGCGGCCAGCCCGATCACCATCATGCCCGGCAGCAGCGCCATCTCCGGCGGCCAGGAGAGCTGTTCGCGTGCGCCGGCGTGCCGCTCACCCCACAGCCACGAGTCGGCCGGCGCGGTGACGAACCCGATCAGCGGAGGCGAGAACATCTTCGTCCAGTCCAGCGTCCGCTCGGCCTGCGGGTTGAGGTCGACGACGCGCAGGTAGACCATGCCCAGCAGCAGCGTCACCAGGCCGAACACCCCGCCGCCGACGAGATCCGCGATCAGCAGTCGCCGGCCGAACGGAGGCCGTTCCCGCTTTCGCCACCAGGACCAGCCGTAACAGCCGGCCGCGACCAGGACCGTGGCCAGCAGGAAGTAGACGAGCGGCAGGCCGATGCCGAAGCCGAGGCTGACCTGCCAGGCGGCGACGAGCCACCCGACCACCGCCCAGCCGGGCCTGCGCAGCTCGGGCCGGTACCCGTGGCGCAGCGACCAGCCGTGACCACGCGCCAACATGGCCAGCGACAGCGCGATACCCGCGCTGGACAGGATGTTCAGGTGCCCCGAGTGCGCCAGCCGCCAGGGCGCGTACGCCCAGGCGATCCCGGCGACCGCGCCGCCCCACCGGTTCGCGCCGAGCTGCCGCGCCAGGGCGTACGCCCCGAACGACGCCAGCGCGTGCAGCAGCACGTACAGCAGGTTGTAGTGGATCACGGAGGCCGTGAAGCCGGAGCCGAGCATCCCCATCGGGGCGTAACCGAGCAGGGTGTCGCTGTAGGCGTAGGTGTATGTCTCGGGGTAGAACGTGTTCGAGTTCCAGAGATCGGCCGGGCTGCTCAGCAGGGCGTGCCCCGACCAGGCGACCTGCCACGCCTGCAACAGCGGATCACCCAGGTCGCCGGGGATCGTCGTCGCCGGGTGGCGCATGGTCGGCCAGGTCAGCACCACCGCCAGTAGCAGGCTTGCCGCCACCGCCACGGTCCATTCGGAACGCGCCCAACTCCATCGCCCCCAGTCGGCCGGCGGCCGATCCTCGGGGATCTCGTCGGGGGTCACGTCTTCCGAGGTCGAGGTCGGTGGAGGGGTGGCGGACCGGATAATCATGAAATCGATGCTCTCCAATAGTGCCGGGCTTGTCCATCTGTTGTCCGAAGCGTGGCGTGTTCTCGCGCACGACGCAACGGCCACATACCAACAGACGTCGCGGGGAGCGGCGACGGTGGCACGGACGAGCGTCCGCGCCACCGCGCCGCCGATTCGACCGACCGATGATCAGCCGATCTTGATCAACTGCCACTGCTGGTTGGTGCCGCCCCAGTCCGCGTACTGCACGACGTTGCCGCCGTCGGCGGTGGACGCGCCCTGCACCTCGACGGCCTTGCCGCTGTTGCGGTTGATGAGACGTACGTAGCCCCCGGAATCCGCCAGCCGGAACTGCTGGTTGGTGCCGTTTCCGTCGGTCCACTGCACGACCGCTGCGGAGTCGGCGGTCGAGCGGTTGTAGACGTCCAGAACCTTGCCGGAGTTGCGGGACTTCAGTCGGTAGTAGCCGCTACCGGAGTCGACGAACTGCCACTGCTGCCACGCCCCGTCGTTGCGGGTCCATTGGTCGATCCGGGCACCGTCGCTGGTCGCCCGCTCGTACACGTCCAGAGCCTTGCCGCTGTTGCGGTTCACCAGGACGTACCAGGCGGTGGTGTCGACGGGCGAGCCCGGCGGGGGCGTGGTCGGGGTGCCGCTGCCCGCGTTGAGGGCGTTCAGGACCGAGGTGTACGCCGCCTTCTTGTTGCCGGACCGGTCGAACAGCAGGGCGTTGTCATCCCCGCGCCACGAGTCGCTGTCCCGCACGCCCCAGGTGGTGATGCCGGTGCAGCGCGCGACGGCGAGGCAGGCGCGGGTCACGGAGGCGTAGATGGTGGCCTGGTTGGAGCCGGTCATCACGTCCAGCTCGGTGATCTGCACGTCGACGCCCAGGTCGGCGAAGCGTTGCAGGTTGGCCTGGTAGTCGCTGGCCAGCGTGGTGCCGAGGTGGGACTGGAAGCCGACGCAGTCGATCGGTACGCCGCGGGACTTGAAGTCGCGGACCATGTTGTAGATGCCGGTGGACTTCGCGTTGATGCCGTCGGTGTTGTAGTCGTTGTAGCAGAGCTTGGCGCC
>NZ_JBEXIJ010000013.1:0-136714 GCF_040608495.1 Micromonospora sp. NPDC005174
AAGGTGATGGCGTCGCGGTCGCGGAACTTCGCCAGCTTCTCCGGCTTGTCGGGGATGAAGTTGTTGCCAGCCGTATCGGCGTGTCGAGGCAACAACTTCATGATCGACGGAAGGTCCACCGCAGAGGGGGTCAGATCAGGCGAAGCTGGCGGTCCTTGGGGCGGCGGGGTTCGGTCTCGCCGAACCGCTCGAACAGGCCCGGGTCGACAGCGGTGAGGAACGGCGAGGGTGTGCAGTCGCGCTCCTTGCCGTGGCGGGTCCGGCGGGCGGCGTGACTGACGTACAGGCGGTCCTGGGCCCGGGTCAGGCCGACGAAGAAGAGTCGGCGCTCCTCGGCGACGGCGTCCTCGTCGGGCGCCGAACCGGGCCAGCGCAGCGGCAGCAGCCCGTCCTCGACGCCGACCAGGAACACCACCGGGAATTCGAGGCCCTTCGCGGCGTGCAGCGTCAGCAGGGTGACCGCCTCCGCACGCGGGTCGAGCGCATCCACCTCGGCGCCGGTGCCCAACTGCGACAGGAACGCCTCCACGTCGTCGCCGCAGCGCTGCGCCAGCGGGGTCAGCAGGTCCACCGCGGAGCGGACGTCCTCGGGGCGGACGGCGCCACCCGTGCCGTCCAGGGTGGGCACCGCGAACCGCTCGGCGACCACCTGGCCGGCCAGCCGTACCCGGGCCGCCAGCGACCCGGCCAACCCGTCGGCGTGCCGCAGCTCGCGAGCGATCACCGCCACCCCCGGCCGGTCCCGCAGCCGGTCGTGCGAGCGCTTCTGCACGGGGATGTTGGCCCGGGTCAGGGCGTCCACGATCGGGGCGGCCTGCGCGTCGGTGCGGTACAGCACGGCGATGTCGGAGAACGACAGCGTCGTGGACCGGCCGTCGATCCGACCCGAGTCGAGGGATCGGTGGGACAGCCCGCCGACCAGTTCGTCGACCGTCCGGACCACGAAGTCGGCTTCGTCGGCCACGGACGACGCCGGGTACCGGCCGACCAGCGGTGCCTCCGGGTCGAGCCGTGCCGGATCCAGTCGCCGACCCTGGACCAGCGACGACGGCGCGATGGCCTGCACGGCGGCCGCCAGAATCGGCGCCGACGAGCGGTAGTTGCGGTTGAGCCGGACGAGCCGGGCGTCCGTGAAGTCCTGTGAGAAGCGCAGGAAGTAGCCGACGTCGGCACCCCGGAAGGAGTAGATCGCCTGATCCGGGTCACCGATGGCGCAGAGGTTGCCGTCGGCGGGGCTGAGTAGCCGCAGCAGCTCGTACTGCACCGCGTCGACGTCCTGGTACTCGTCGACGAAGATCCACCGCCAGCGGTCCCGGTACCGCTCGACCAGCTTCCGGTCGGTTCGCAACAGCTCCACCGGGACGCTCACCAGCTCGTCCAGGTCGACCAGGTCCTGCTTGCGCAGCAGCGCTGTGTAGCCGGCGAGATCGTCGCCGGCCTCCGACCTCGCCGCCGCCCGCTCGGCGTCGTCGGCGATCCGGAAACCGGCCGGAAGGCCCGCCGCGTCGGCGTTCTCCCGCAGGATGGTCAGCCCCAACGCGTGGAACGTGCCCACGGTGACGTCCTCGGCGACCGGGCCGAGCAGCCCGTCGAGGCGGTGCTGTAACTCCTCGGCCGCGCGGTGGGTGAACGTGATCGCGAGGCAGTGCTCGGGAAAGACGTTCAGCTCCGCGCAGAGGTACGCGATCCGGTGGGTCAACGTCCGGGTCTTGCCGGTACCCGGGCCGGCCACGATGAGCAGCGGTCCGCCGGGAGCGGACGCCGCCACCCGCTGCATGGCGTCCAGCCGGTCCAGCAGGCCGGTGCCGACCTCCTCCATCCCGGAGAGCATCGGCTCGAACGGTTCGTGCGGTGACGGCGGCGGCGCGATCGGTGGCGCGGGAGGCGGGGCCGGCTTGCGCTTCGGCTCCGCCTTGGCCGCCGCCGGGCGCTTGGCCGTCGCGCGAGCCGCCGGCTCCGTCGGCCGTCGTTGCGCCGGCACGGGTACGTCGAACAGCGTCTCCTGTGCCGTGCCCGCACCCAACTCCGCAGGATCGAACAGCGTGATCACCCCGTATTCGCCGTCGTACCCCGGAACCCGGCGTACGTCGCCCTGCCGTAGCCGCCCGATGCCCTCGGCGAGCAGTTCACCGCCGGTCTGCGCGATGTCGGACAACGGCGTCGTCGTCAGGATCTCCAACTCGGGGCCGAGTGCGGCGAGCAGCTCGTTGAGTCGCCCCTCGACCTTCTTCGACCGGGCGCCCACCTTGTTGATCTCGCCAAGGATCTCGGCGAGCGGCACCAGGTGGGTGACGTCCCGGGCGTGTGCCGGCCGGTGCCCTTCGGCTCGGTCGGCCAGCTCCTCGATGCGGCTGAGGACACCCACGGTGAGCGGCTTGCCGCACTCCGGGCAGAGCCCTCCAGCGGCCCTCGTCCGTTCCGGCGACCAGGTGACTCCGCACAGTCGGTGCCCGTCCGCGTGGTACTTGCCCTCCTCCGGAAAGAACTCGATGGTTCCGGCAAGGCCGTCGCCGGTGCGCAGGGCCTCGCGGATGGCGAAGTAGTTCCGCTCGGCGGTCAGCACGGTCGCCTCCCGGCCGAGAGCCGGCGGCGAGTGCGCGTCCGAGTTGGAGACGAGTTGGTAGCCGTCCAGACTGCCGACCCGCCAGTTCATCGCCGGGTCGGACGAGAGGCCGGTCTCCACGGCGAAGATGTGGTCGGCCAGGTCCGCGTAGCAGTCGGCGATCGCGTCGAAGCCGGACTTCGAGCCCAGTGCGGAGAACCACGGCGTCCAGATGTGCGCCGGCACGAGGTAACCGTCCGGACTGGCTTCCAGGGTGATCTCCAACAGGTCCCGCGAGTCCAGACCGAGGATCGGCCGGCCGTCGGAGCCCAGGTTGCCGATCCGGCCGAGAGCGGTGTTGAAGCGGGCCACCGCCTCCAGGTCGGGCAGGTAGATCAGGTGGTGCACCTTGCGGGTGCGGTCGTCCCGCTTGTAGATCGTGGAGATCTCCACGCTCAGCATGAACCGGATCGCGTCCGCGTCGGTCGTGCCCGCGAGTCGTGGCGGCAGCCGGCGGGCGATGTCGCGCTCCGCCTCCGGGTCGAGCCGGTAGAGCCCCGGCTCGGCCGGCCGCAGCGTCTCGACCAGGTGGTCGTACCAGGCGGGGTGGGTGAAATCGCCGGTGCCGAGCAGCGCGATGCCCTTGCGCCGCGCCCACCAACCCAGGGTCGGCAGGGTCAGGTCGCGGCTGCACGCGCGCGAGTACTTCGAGTGGATGTGCAGGTCCGCGACGAAGGGAGGGAGGCCACCGGGGGGTACGGCGCTGAACGGAGGCACGCCGCATCCTGTCACGCCCGCTACGCGGCCCGCCTTCCGCCACGCGCGGACGTGACGTCCGCTATGCCGAGCGCAACTCCACGAGGCTGATCTGCGGCTCGGCCCCCACCCGCACGGGCGGACCCCAGAAACCGGCGCCGTTGGTCACGTAGACCTTGGTGCCGTCGACCTCACCGAGGCCGCTGACCACCGGCTGCTCAAGCTTGACGACCAGGTTGAACGGCACCACCTGGCCGCCGTGCGTGTGCCCGGAGAGTTGCAGGTCGACGCCGTAGCGGGCCGCCTGCTTCGCGGCGAGGGGTTGGTGCGCGAGCAGGACGACCGGACGGTTCGGGTCGCGGTCACCGAGGGCGGCCTCGAAGTCCGGTCCGGCGGCCAGGCCGGTGCCCTTGGGGTCCGCGTTCAGGTCGTTGACGCCGGCCAGGTCGAGCACACCGCCCCGGGCCTGGATCTCCTGCCGACGGTTCTGTAGCACCCGCAGGCCCAGCCGGTCCACCTCCTGGACCCACTCCTCGACCCCGGAGTAGTACTCGTGGTTACCGGTGACGAAGAAGTTGCCGTACCGGGAGCGCAGGTCCCGCAGCGGGGTGGCGGCCGTGCCCAACTCGGCGACCGAGCCGTCGACCAGGTCGCCGACGACCGCGACCAGGTCCGCGTCGAGGCGGTTGATCGCGGCGACGATCCGTTCGGTGTGCGCCCGGCCCCGCAGGGGGCCCAGGTGGATGTCGGAGACGGTGGCGATACGCAGGCCGTCCATGCTGCGGGGAAGCTTCGCCAGGGGGATCTGCACCCGGTCGAGGTGGGGCGGACCGAGCGCCGTGCGGACGCCGTACCCCGTGATGCCGGTGGCGGTGAGACCGGCGAAGATGGCCGCCCCGCGGGCCAGCAGCAGGCGGCGGCCCGGGTCGTGGTCCGGTGCCGCTACCGCGCCGCTGGCCGGCGGATCGGCGGGCCCGGCGGCTCCGACCAGCACCGGCTCGGGCGCGGCGGCGGTCGGCTCGGCGGCGGTCACCCGGCGGCGCAGCACCAGCCGCGCGACAAGCATCGGCACTTCCAGCACGACCAGCATGACCAGCAGGTAGAACATGACGGCGAGCCACAGGTAGCCCGGCCAGGCGAGCCAGTAGAAGCCGGCCTGCGTCCCGACGAGGGTGGCCGGTACGAGAACCGCCAGCACGAGGGCGGCGATCCCGCCGACCCGCCGCCAGCGACCCGGCGTGGTGGTGTCCCGGATCAGACGCTTCCACAGATAGAGGTGGATCAGGCCGGTGACCAGCGCCAGGACGCCCATGAACCCCAGAACCGCCAACATGTGCGCCCCCCTCAGCCGCCCGCGAACGGCGGCAGGACATCGATCGTGGCCCCGCTCGGCAGGGGTGCCCGACGATCATGGCAGGTGACGCCGTCCACGAGGAAACTGGCCACGCGCAGTACGGCGGCGAGACGGTCGCCGTGCCGCTGGGCCAGCTCGGCGGTCAGGTCGTCGAGTGACCGGCCGGCGGGGGTGACCTCCTCGGACCGGCCGGCGGCGGCGCGCGCCCCCGCGAAATAGCGGACGGTCAACGGCCTCGGCTCCACGGATCAGCCCCCGATCGCGGACATCGGCCGGGTCGGCTGGAGGAAGGTGGGATCGTCGATGCCGTGGCCGGCGCGTTTGCCCCACATCGCGGTGCGCCACCGCCGCGCCAACTCGTCGTCGGTGGTGCCGTTGCGCAGCGCCGCCCGCAGGTCGGACTCCTCGGTGGCGAACAGGCAGGCGCGGACCTGACCGTCGGCGGTCAGCCGGGTCCGGTCGCAGTCGCCGCAGAAGGGCCTGGTGACGCTGGCGATCACGCCGACCCGGGCCGGGCCGCCGTCGACCAACCAGGTCTCGGCCGGTGCCGCGCCGCGCTCGGCCGGATCAGGGCTGAGATCGAACTGGGTACGGAGACTCGCCAGGATCTCCTCGGCGGTGACCATCGTGCTCCGGTCCCAGCCGTGCTGCGCGTCCAGCGGCATCTGCTCGATGATCCGCAGGTGGTAACCGTGCTCGAGTGCGAAGCGGAGCAGAGCCGGCGCCTCGTCCTCGTTGACCCCGCGCATCAACACCGAGTTGATCTTCACAGGCTCAAGGCCTGCGGCCGCCGCCCCGGCGAGCCCGGCCAGCACCGCGTCGAGGCGGGGGCGGCGGGTGAGCTGGGTGAAGCGGGCCGCGTCCAGTGTGTCCAGCGAGACGTTCACCCGGTCCAGGCCGGCCGTCCGCAGCGCGGGTGCCAGCCGGTCCAGGCCGATGCCGTTCGTGGTGAGCGAGATCCGGGGACGGGGGTCGAGGGCGGCCACCGCGGCCACGATGCCGAGCAGGCCGGGTCGGATCAACGGCTCCCCGCCGGTGAAGCGCACCTCGGTCACGCCGAGCTGCTCGACGGCCACCCGGACCAGCCGGACGATCTCCTCGTCGGTGAGCAGGTCGGGGCCGGCCAACCAGGGCAGCCCCTCGGCCGGCATGCAGTACGTGCACCGCAGGTTGCACTTGTCGGTGAGCGACACGCGCAGGTCGCGCGCGACGCGGCCGTACCGGTCGACGAGGACGCCGTCGGCGCCTGGGGCGACACTCACCGGTCGACCGTAGCGCGCTCGACGCCGCTGAGGGCGGCTCGGGCGACCTGGACAACCGCATCGCGGTAGCCGGAACCGAACAGTGCGGTGTGCACGAGCAGCAGATGCAGCTGATGAAGAGGCACCCGATCGCGCCAGCCATCGGTCAACGGCCAGTCCTCCCGGTACGCGGCCAGCACCCGGTCGAGGTGCGCGACACCACCGAAGAGCGCGAGTTGGGCGAGGTCCGTCTCGCGGTGCCCGCCGTGCGCCGCCGGGTCGATGAGCCAGGCCCGATCGTCGAGGCCCCACAGCACGTTGCCCGGCCACAGGTCGCCGTGGATGCGAGCCGCCGGCTCGTCCCCGCCGAACTCACCGATCCGCCCGATCACCCGCTCGATCAGCGCGGCATCGCTGCTGGTCAACGCACCGCCGTCAACCGACAGGCGCAGATAGGGGTTGAGTCGGCGCCGCGCGAACCACGTCGACCAGGGACCGTCGTCGGGGGTGTTGTCCTGCCCGAGGGCGCCGATGAAGCCGGCCCACGGCGCCCCGAAGGTCGGCGCGCCGGCCCGGTGCAGGGCGGCCAGCTCCCGACCGAAGCGTTCGGCGGCCTCCGGCGTCGGCTCGCCGGGCTCCACCCAGTCGAGCGCCAACAGGTCGGGCAACGCCACGATCACCTCGGGTACGCCGATCGCCTCGGCCTCCCGCAGCCACCGCAGCCCGGCGGCCTCGGCAGCGAAGAAGCCCTCGGGCGCCGGCCGGTCGGCCCTCTCCGGCCAGGACTTGGCGAAGACGGAGTGGCCGTCGTCCAGAGTGAGCCGGGCGGCGGCGCAGATGTTGCCACCGGCGACCGGCGTCTCCCGGAGCCGCTGATGGGTCCGGAACGTCGGCAGGTGTGCCGGGTTCGCGCGCAGGTACGCCAGGTCCATCAGCGCACGGTAGCCGCTGCCCATGACACTGCGGTGTCTTGTCGGCACACCGAATGACGCCCACCTGCATGAATACGTTCCGTAGCTGTGGACAGACCGCGTGTCATCCACAGGGTCTGGAAGGCTTCGCGGCTCGGACGCAGCCTTCCTGCATGACCTCGACCGACCGTGCGAAGCTCTCCGTCCGCTCGCCCGCCGACCTGATCGCCGCCGTGCCGTACCTGCTCGGCTTCCACCCCGCCGACAGCGTGGTCGCGGTGGCGCTGCGCGGCCGGCAGATCATCTTCGCCGCCCGCGCCGATCTGCCCGACCCCTCGGCGGACCTGGTCGACCGCGCCCGACACCTGGCCGGTGTGATCCACCGGCAGGGGGCGGAGGCCGCCACCGTGGTCGGCTACGGGCCACCCGAGAAGGTGACCCCGAGCGTGGACGCGGTGCGAGCCGCCCTGACGGCGGCCGGCCTGAAGGTGCTCGACGCGCTGCGGGTGACCGACGGCCGGTGGTGGTCCTACCTGTGTACCGAGGCGGACTGCTGCCCGCCCGAGGGTCGGCGCTACGACCCGCAGGCCAATCCGGTGACCGCGTCGGCCGTGTTCGCCGGCCAGGTCGCGCTCCCCGACCGGGCGGCCCTCGTGGCGCAGGTGTCGCCGGTCGACGGCCCGGCCCGCGAGGCCCTGCACGCGGCCACCGTCCGGGCCGAACGACGACTGGTCGAGCTGATCGGGCAGGCCCCCACCAGCGACCTCCTCGGCGGGCGGGCACTGCGTTCCGCCGGGGTGGCGGCCGTCCGCGAGGCGCAACGTCGACAGCGGCGTGGCGAACGGCTCGACGACGACGAGCTCGCCTGGCTCAGCCTGCTGCTCAGTCACCTGCCGGTGCGGGACCACGCCTGGGAACGCACCGACGGCCGCGACCGGGACATCGACCTCTGGACCGACGTGCTGCGCCGGGCCGAGCCGGAGTTGACCGCCGCACCGGGCGCGCTGCTGGCGTTCGCGGCCTGGCGGGCGGGGCAGGGGGCGTTGGCGGCGGTCGCGCTGGAACGGACGTTGAGCCTGCACCCCGACTACTCGCTGGCCCTGCTCCTGGACGACCTGCTCCGGCGCGGGGTGCCACCCTCCGAGCTGGACGGCTGGCCTGCGGTCGGTATGCCCGGCGTGGTCCGTCCCCGCAAGCGGCGCCGACGTGGCCGCCGCTGACCCGCGCGCTCCGCGCCCCGGCTCGCGAGCCCCCGAGCAGGCGGCGGCGTCCTGCGTTGATCGACTCCAGGTCGGCGAGGTGGGGGTTTCGAGGCGTCTGGATGGCCCCAGATCGGCGAACTGGTGTGGACCACCGCTCGGGTCAGGCCGCCTGGTCGACCGTGATCCTCTGCGCCCCGGCGTAGACGTTCATCGTCGGGCCGCGCAGGAAGCCGACGAGCGTCATCCCCGCCTCCTCGGCCAGCTCGACGGCGAGAGTGCTCGGCGCGGACACCGCGGCCAGCAACGGCAGGCCCGCCATCCACGCCTTCTGGGTCAGCTCGAAGCTCGCCCGGCCGGACACGAGCAGCAGATGCCCGGCCAACGGCAGGCGGCGTTCCCGTACCGCCCAGCCGATCACCTTGTCCACGGCGTTGTGCCGACCGACGTCCTCCCGGAGCACGACCAGCTCACCGGCCGACGTGAACAGTCCTGCCGCGTGCAACCCGCCGGTACGGTCGAAGGCGCGCTGGGCGGCACGCAGCCGGTCGGGCAGTTCGGCGAGGAGCGCGGCCGGCACGGCGAGCGGGTCCGCCGTGACGTCGAACAGCGACCGCGTCCGGATCGCGTCGATGCTGGCCTTGCCGCAGACCCCGCAGGAACTGGTCGTGTAGAAGTTCCGGGACGGGTCGGTGGTCGGCTCCGGCGCGCCGGGGGCGAGCACCACGTCCACCACGTTGTACGTGTTCGGGGTCTCCGCGCCGGCGCAGAGCTGCGCGGTCAGCACATCGTCGGTCGAGCGGATCAGCCCCTCGGTCAGCAGGAAACCGATCGCCAGGTCCAGGTCGTCCCCGGGGGTGCGCATGGTGACGGCGAGCGGCTTGCGTCGACCCGGGCCGGCCGGGCCGACCCGGATCTCCAGCGGCTCCTCCACCGAGAGGTTGTCGGGCCGCCGGACGGCTGCGCGCCCGTCGGCCGCGTCCAGGTCGATCCGCAGTACGCGCCGTCGGTCAGTCGCCCGTCCCATCCCGCCATCCTGCACCCCACACCGGCACGCCCGCACGGCCGCCGGTCATCGGGCACCGTGAGCAAGCGGGCAGACCGCGCCAGGTACGCGCCGACACCGGGCGGTCGAGCGTCGGCACGGCTACCGTGACCGGGTGGGGACGTACGCCGCCGTGGTGCTCGCGGGTGGGGCCGCCCGACGGATGGGCGGGGTGGACAAGCCCGCGCTTCCGGTCGGCGGCCGATCGATGCGTGACCGGGTGCTGGCTGCGGTCGGCGACGCCGCGCCCCGCGTGCTGGTCGGTCCCGGTGGCGGCGTCACGGACGGCGTACGGGTGACCCGCGAGGATCCTCCCGGAGGCGGACCCGTCGCCGCGACGGCGGCCGGCTTGGCGCTGCTCGACCCCGACACGACGCTTGTCGCGCTGCTCGCCGCCGACCTGCCGCTGCTCACCCGCGCCGCGATCGGCGACCTGCTCGACCACCTCGCCCCGCCCGTCGCTGCCCGACCCGACAGCCTGTCCAGCCCGCAAGCCCTGGCTGGCAGCCCGGCATCCGCCGCCCCGGCCGGCAGCCTGTCCAGTCAGCGAGCCCCGGCTGACAACCCGTCCGGCCGGCGAGTCGGCGCTGTCCCCGACCGCGAGTGGCCGGCTGACGGGGTGTGCTTCGTCGACGCGAACGGCCGGCGGCAGTCACTCTGTGGGGTGTGGCGGGTCGAGGCGCTGCGGGCCGGGCTGCTGCGGCTGGCCGCCGAACGGGGCGGCAGTCTGGCCGGTGCCTCGATGCGGGCGCTGTTCGCCGGTCTGGCGATCCGCGAGGTGCCGTGGGCCGGTGACGGTCCACCGCCGTGGTTCGACTGCGACACTGACGAGGACGTACGCCGGGCGGAGGAGTGGGTGCGATGACGGTGTTGGACGACTGGGTCACGGCGGTCTGCGCCGAGGTGGGTCTGGACCCGACCGAGGTGCCCGTGTCGGCGGTGCTGGACCTGGCCCGCGACGTTGCCCACCAGGTGGTGCGACCCGGTGCGCCGGTCAGCGCGTACCTCCTCGGGGTGGCTGTCGGTCGCGGCGCCGACCCGGCGGATGCGGCGGCCCGGCTCAGCGCTCTCGCGGCCGACTGGCCGGTCCGGCTGGACGCCGAACTCGCCGATCCCACGTCCTGACCTGCCGCGCCGGGCACGGAGGACGTGGCCGTCTCCGGTGCGGGACGACGGCCGGTGTCCGATCCCGGTCCGGGCTGATTCGACGTCCGGAGCGCGTGGGTAGGGTGATCGGAACGGACGGAGGCGATCATGACGGCTGACCACCCCTCGGCGTCGGACGGAGAGCCCGGCGGTACATCCGAGCCGGCGGAGTCGATCCTGCTCGACGGACCCAGCACCACCGACCTGCGCGCCAAGGTGACGGAGGCATGGCGGGAGTTCTCCCGGATGCTCGCCCTGCGGCTGCGGGAGTTGCCGGCCGGCGCGCACCTCGAACTGACCCTCGACCCCACCGCCTCCGGTACGGGGGACGCCGTCTACTCGATCAGCGTCGACGCGGCCGACGACGGCGGGCTCTCCGCCCGGGCGGTCGGTAACGCGGCCCTGCCGCAGGGCTACCGGCTGGACCGCGCCGCGGTGGCGGACATGGTGGCGCTCGGCTGGTCTCCGCCCGGCGTGGTGGCCGGCTCCGGGGGTTCGTTCGGCCTGGACGGCACGGCGGCGGACGTCAACCGGATCGCTCCGCTGCTGTCCCGGACGCTGCGCGACGTGTACGGCGCACCGCACCCGGCCTTCCTCGTCTACCTCGTGCACGACGCCGAGGGTGAGCCGTTGGCCGTGGAGCCGTTGGGCACGGCGCGCAGCGAGTTCGGGCCGGACGCCGACGTCGAGAGTGACCTCCAGGAGGCGCTGGCCGAGGCGGCCGCCGACCGGGACGACGTGCTCGACCTGCCGGAGCGCGTCCGCACCGTGGTGTCCACGATGCTGAAGTCCGACGCCGAGCAGTTGCAGATCGACTCGGACGGCGACATCACCATCCGGGCCGGCTCGGCGATGGTCTTCGTACGGGTGCGGGACAACCCGCCCCTGGTGGACGTCTTCTCCCCGATCCTCACCGAGGTCGAGCCGACCGAACGGCTCTACGTCAAGCTGTCGGAGCTGACCAACCGGATGCCGATCGGTCGGCTGTACTGCGCCGACGACACGGTCTGGGCCTCGATCCCGGTTTTCGGCCGTAACTTCCAGGCGACCCATCTCATGCTGGCGGTGCAGGTGATGACCGGTCTCGCCGACGAGTTGGACGATCGTCTCCACGGCGAGTTCGGGGGCAAGCGCTTCTTCGGCGAGGGCGACAAGTCGGTCCGCGGTGACGATTCCCAGCACCGCACCGGGATGTATCTCTAGCTCACGTCGAGCAGGGTCTTGCCGACCGTCGCCCGCCCCTCGATGGCGGCGTGCGCGTCGGCGGCCCGTTCGAGGGGGAAGCGCTGGCCGATGAGCGGCCGGAGCTGCCCGGCCGCCGCGTCCGCCAGGACCGCGACGGTGTACGCCCGCAGTCGCGCGGGTGGCACGTCCGGCCGGATCAGCGTGATCCGGCGTTCGGCGGCGGCATCCGGCGTCACGGGGGACCATTCGCCGCTGGCCAACCCGTAGCTGATCATCCGGCCGCCCGGGGTCAGCAGCTCGAACGCCGTCCGGGCCACCGCACCGCCGACGCCGTCGAACACCACGTCGACTTCGCCCACCTCCTCGCGGACGCGGTCGGCCCACTCCGGCTGCAGGTAGTCGACCGCCACTTCGGCGCCCAACCCGGGTAGCAGTGCCACCTTGCGCGGTCCGCCGGCCACACCGACCACGCGTGCGCCGGCCCGCGTCGCGATCTGGACGAGCATGCTCCCCACCCCGCCGGCGGCGGCCTCGACCAGCACGCGGTCGCCGTCACGGACGCCGACCGCCTCGACGAGCATGGTGGCGGTACGCCCGTCGGCGAGCAGGGCCACGGCCGCGTCCAGTGCCAGCCCGGTCGGCACGTCGATGGGCGCGGACGCGTCCACCACGACCTGTTCGGCGTATCCGCCGGCGCCGCCGGTGGCGGTGACCACCCGTTGCCCGATGCGGGCCGGGTCGACGTCCGGTCCGACGGCGGTGATGATGCCGCCGACACCGTTGCCAGGGATCATCGGCGGGGTGTACCGGTTCGGCCCGGGCCGCCCCGAGCGCTGCTGCGTCTCGACGAAGGTGACGTTCGCGTGCGCGACGTCGATCGACACCTGGCCGGGGCCGGGCGTCGGGTCCGGCGCCGGGCCGGGCGTCAGGACCTCGGGACCGCCGAACTCACGTAACCAGATCGCCCGCATGGAATCTCCCTCGTGTCGTGCCAGGAAGCCACGAGTCCAACACCTGAACCTCGGTTGAGGTCAAGCGCCGGTGGACGGCCCGACGCCGGGGGATTCGACCAGCCGGGACAGCACGATGGTGCTGCGGGTGGACGTCACGAACGATTCGGCGCGTAGTCGCTCGAGTGCCGCCTCGAGATGGGCGATGTCGGCGGCCCGCAGGTGCACCAGCGCGTCCGCTTCGCCGGAGACGGTGTACGCGCCGACCACCTCGGGGTGACGGCGGGCGGCCACGCCGATCTGCGCGGGGGTGGTCCGGCCGGCACAGAACAGCTCGACGAACGCCTCGGTGGTCCAGCCGACGGCCGCCGGGTCGACGACGGCGGTGAATCCCCGGATGACGCCGGTGGCGCGCAGTCGGTCGACCCGGCGCTTGACCGCCGGGGCGGAGAGTGACACCCGGGTGCCGATGTCGGCGTACGAGGCACGGGCATCAGCGACGAGCAACGCAATGATCCGCTGGTCAACGGCGTCTATCTGCAACGTTCCGCCTCTGAAAAGCAATGGTTGTGGCTGTTACGAAAGTTCAACGATACCTACTGTTGGTGACCGTGAACCAGCAGCGAGTCCCGCGAAAGCGGACATATCTCATGTGCTCGCCCGAGCATTTCGCGGTCGAGTACGCGATCAATCCGTGGATGGACGTGACCACCCCGGTGGACCGGGAACTGGCCGTCAAGCAGTGGGACCGTCTGCGCGAGACGCTCGTCGGACTCGGCCACGAGGTGCACCTGCTCAGGCCGGAGCCGGGGCTGCCCGACATGGTGTACGCCGCCAACGGCGCCTTCGTGGTCGACGGCAGCGTCTACGGCGCGCGGTTCAAGCACGAGCAGCGGACCGGCGAGGCCGCCGCGCACCACGCGTTCTACGAGCAGCAGGGCTGGCGGTTCGTCGCGCCGAGCGAGACCAACGAGGGCGAGGGCGACTTCGCGTACGTGCCGGAGGCGCACGGCGGGCTCATCCTGGCCGGGCACGGCTTCCGTACCGAGATCCCGGCACACGCGGAGGCCCAGGAGGCGCTGGGACGGCCGGTGGTGTCGCTGCGGCTGATCGACCCCCGCTTCTACCACCTGGACGTGGCGCTCGCCGCGCTCGACGACGCGAACGTCGTGTACTTCCCCGGCGCGTTCTCCGCGGCGAGCCAGCGGGTCCTCACGCAGCTCTTCCCGGACGCGGTGATCGCCGACGACGAGGACGCCATGGCCTTCGGGCTCAACCTGGTCAGCGACGGCGCGAACGTGGTGCTCAACAGCGAGGCGACCCGGCTGGCCGGCAAGCTCAAGGCGGCCGGCTACACCCCGGTCCCGGTGGAGCTGGCCGAGCTGAAGAAGGGCGGCGGCAGCGTGAAGTGCTGCATCGCCGAACTGCGGCACTGACCCGAACACTGCCGCGTACGGCAGGGGCCGGCCTCCCGTCGGAGGCCGGCCCCTGCTGCTTCGCCTGGTGGGCGCTCAGCCCAGCGTGGCCAGCTCGTTGATCAGCACGTTCGACATGACCTGACCGTCGCGCTGGACCTCCCGCAGGTACCACTTCTGCTGCGGGGTACGCGGCTGGTTGAACTGCCAGATGCCGCGCGGGCTGTCGATCTGGCCGATCCGGCCCAGCGCAAGGTTGACCTGTTGCGGGGTGGGCGCCCCGCCGGTCAGCTGGATCGCCTGGTCGAGCACCTGTGCCGCGTCGTACGACGCCATGGCGTAGGTGGTCGGGGTGGTCTGGTGCTTCTTGCGGTACGCCGAGGCGAAGACCCGGTTCGACGTGCTGTTGAGGTCGGCCGAGTAGTTCAGGGCGGTCTGGATGCCCAGCGCGTCCCGGTCCAGGCTCTCCAGCACGGAGCCCTCGGTGAGGAAGCCGGGGGCGTAGACGGGTCCGGAGAACTGGTCGCGCAGTTGCTTGATGAACTCCACGGCGGCCGCGCCCGCGTAGAAGCAGAACACGGCGGTCGGGTTCTTACGCAGGGCCTTCTCGATGTCCGCCGCGTAGGTGGTCTTGCCCGGGTTCGGGGTGGGGTTGGTGTTGGTGACCGGGTCCGCGATGCGCGGGTCGGTGGGGCCGAACTCCTGCCGGAAGCCGCGCACGACGTCCGGGCTGCCCACGTTCTCCGGCACGATGATCGCGATCCGGCCGTTCGCCGGTAGCTGGTCGCGCAGGTAGCGGCCCAGCGCCCGCCCGGCTTCGTCCAGCACGTACGAGGTACGCCAGATGTAGACGACGCTCTGCAGGCTGCTCGGCGAGGCGTTGGACCCGATGAGCGGGATTCGGGCCTCCTCGACGGTGTCGCGGATGCCGACCATCACCGACGAGTTGACCACGCCGGTGAGCGCCAGCACGTTCTGCTTGAGAAGCTGGTCGACGGCGGCCTTACCGGTCTTGGCGGTCTCACCCTCGTCGGCCGTCAGCAGCTCGACCGGATGGCCGCCCAGTTGCTGGTTGTGCAGGTCGAGGAAGAGTTGGAAGCCGTTGGTGATGTCGTCACCGATGGACTTGAAGCCGCCGGCCTTCGGTGCGATGAGACCGATCTTGATCGGGCCCTTGGTGGGCGTCGGCTGGGCGTCGGTGTCGGAGCCGCACGCTGCGGCGAATCCGGTCGTACCGAGCGCGGCCAACAGTTGGAGCGCCCGCCTGCGATTCATCTGCGACACCGAATTCCTTCCCAGGAGCGTTGCAGGGCGAACAGCGCCCCACCGGCGTTCTACCTGCTCGGGCGACGCTGCGTCAATGGCTAGTGATCATCGTGCAAGGACCGCAATGCATCGAGCAGCCGGGGCCACGCCGGAGACTCCGGGTCGATCAGCCCGAAATGCTCGCATGTGGGCAGCTCGACAAGGGAAATATCGGATCCTGCGGCACGAGTCGCTGTGACGAAATCCCGGCTCAGCGAGGCCGGTACCTGCTGATCCAGAGAGCCGTGCACAACTACTGTGCGTATCCGCATCGGTACCAATGATCGTGGATCTGCTACCGCGTATCGCTCCGGCACCTCCGCCGGGCCGCCGCCGAGCAGCGCGGCCACCGCCCCGGAGTCCAGATCCAGCCGGTACGCCTCGGCGAGATCGGCCACCGGAGCCAGGGCCAGCACCCCCCGCACCGTCGACGGCGCGCTGGCCGCCGCGAACAGCGCCAGGTGGCCACCGGCGGAATGACCGATCAGGATCGGCGCGGACGCGCTCACCCGGCCGGGCAGAGCCTCGGCGACCAACTCCGGCAGCGCCGCGACCCCGGCCAGGACGTCGGTCAACGTGCCCGGCCAGCCACCGCCCGGCTGCCCGGTACGTCGGTACTCCAACTGCGCTACCGGGTACCCCTGGGCCGCCAGCGCGGCGGCCAGCGGCCCGGTGTGCCGTCGGTCGTACTCGGCCCGCCAGAAACCGCCGTGCACCACCACGACCAGCGGTCGGGCCGGGCCGCCACCCGCCGGGCGGCGCAGGTCGGCAATCTGGTCGGGGTGGTCGCCGTAGGCCACCGTCAGGTCCGCCGCCGGCGCGGGCCGGGTCAGCACGGCGCGTGGGTCGGCAGGCATGGCGAGACGGTAGCGCGCCCCGCGCGGGTGGTTCGGTCCTGGGAGTCGGTCCCGGGCGGCATGGGTCACGCCGCCTGGGTGAAGATGGACCCCATGACCGCTGAGCAGAACGACCAGCCCGGCCCCGACGACTCCGGCCACTCCGGCACCGTGGTGGTGGTCGGTCCGGACGGGCGGCCGATCGGCACCGTGCAGACCGAGGAGGGGCAGGGCGAGGACCCGACCCGCCTGGTCGAGCAGCCGGCCAAGGTGATGCGGATCGGCAGCATGATCAAGCAGCTCCTGGAGGAGGTCAAGGCCGCCCCGCTGGACGACGCCAGCCGCCACCGGATGCGGGAGATCCACGAGCGCTCCATCGTCGAGCTGAAGGAGGGCCTCGCGCCCGAGCTGCGCGACGAGCTGGAGCGGATCTCGCTGCCCTTCACCGAGGACAAGGCGCCCAGCGAGAGCGAGCTGCGCATCGCACACGCCCAGCTCGTCGGCTGGCTGGAGGGCCTGTTCCACGGCATCCAGGCCGCCCTGGTCGCCCAGCAGATGGCCGCTCGGGTCCAGTTGGAGCAGATGCGCGGCGGCCGCCAGGCGCTGCCCAGCGGCCCCGGTGGCGTCGTCCCCGGCATCCCGGGCATCGGCCAGCCGGGCGGCGGTGAGGGTCACAACACCGGTCAGTACCTCTGACGGGTCACTCGACCCCGAAGACCTTCTCGAGGTACGCGGCCACGCCGTCCTCGGAGTTCGTACCGGTCACCTCGTCGGCGACCGCGAGGACGGCGGGGTGCGCGTTGGCCACCGCCACGCCGCGCCCCGCCCAACTCAGCATCGGCACGTCGTTGGGCATGTCGCCGAAGGCCACCACGTCCGCCGCGGCCACACCGAGCCGGTCGCAGTACCAGTCGAGCCCGGCCGCCTTGGTCACCCCGGCCGCGGATATCTCCACCAGGCCCGACGACGACGAGTGCGTCGCCTCGGCCAGCCCCACCAGCGCCGCCGCCACCACCGCGACGAACGCGTCCGGATCCTGCTCGCCAGCGCGGGCGAGCAGCTTCACCGCCGGGAGCGAGAGCAACTCCTCCGGCGTCTCGATCGGCCGGATGGCGTTCGAGTCGGCGTCCCAGCGCAGCGGGTACTCCGTCTCGTGCCGCATCTCGCGGCTGTCCATGATCTCCACGGCGAAGCGGATACCGGGCACCTCGGCCCGCAGGCGCTCGGCCACCTCGGCCAGGTGCTGCGGCGCGAGCGGATCGGCCCGCAGCACCTCGTCCCGCACCGGGTCGTAGACCACCGCACCGTTGGCGCAGACCGCCGGCAGCGGCGCGTCCAGCTGGTCGTACACCATCTGCAGCCAACGGACCGGGCGGCCGGTGACCAGGACGACCGGCGTGTCTCGCGCGGTGAGCCGCGCGAGCATGGTGGCGGTGCGGGGGCTGAGCGTGTGGTCGTCGCGGATGAGCGTGCCGTCGATGTCGGTGGCTACCAGCCGAGGGGTGTCTCCCATCACCGGGACAGTAGCCGGTCCAGGTACACCGCCACCCCGTCGTCGTCGTTGCGCAGGGTCACCTCGTCGGCGGCGGCGCGGACGTCCGGGTGCGCGTTCGCCACCGCCACCCGCGACCAGCCAGCCCACTCGAACATCGGCAGGTCGTTGGGCATGTCACCGAAGACCAGGACGTCAGCCGGGTCGACGCCGAGACTCTGCGCCACCACCGTCAGCCCGGTCGCCTTGTCCGTCCCGGGCGGGCAGATCTCGATGAAGCCGAGCCCGGCCTGGGTGAGCGTGGCGACCTGCGGCGAGACGATCCGACGGGCCACCGCCAGCAGTTCGTCGACGTGGTGGTCGGCGGTCCGGGCGAACGCCTTGATCACGTCACAGGAGAGGCATTCAGCGCGGCTGCGCGCCTCGAACCGGTCCTGGTAGGGCCAGCTCTCGTGGTAGTCACCCCAGAGCGGGGCGTCGTGTTCGTCGGACGCCTCGACCATCACGGTCAGCGGGCCGACCTCGGCCTCCAGATCGGCGAGCAGCCGGGCCAGCACCTCGGCGGGCAGGCGCTCGTCGCGGAGCACCACCGGGCCCGTCGGGTCGCTCTGGTCGACCACACGTCCGCCGCCGGCCATCACCAGAAAGTCGGCGGCGCGGATGTCGTTACGCGTCAGCTCGGTCAGTCGGGGGCCGCGTCCGGTTGCGCCGACCACCGGAATTCCGGCGGCCCGCACCCGGTCGAGCACCCCATGGGTGTACGCGGAGACGGTGTCATCGCTGCGGACGAGCGTCCCGTCGAGGTCGGTCGCGATCAGCTTGGGCAGTCCCGGGCGGGTCATCGTTCCTCCTTCGCCCACCGCCGTCGCAGCCAACCGTGCGGTCCTGGTGGAGACCCGGCGTGACGGCGGGCAGCAACCGTACCTCGCGGAACGGGTCGCAACCATGGCTTCCCGGCGAATCGGGCACCAACGCACGGCACCCGGAAGGTGTCCACCCCTACCCCGGGGTGGCATGGCGTGCGGGCGCTCAGGACGAGTGTTCGGGGCGGGCGAAGGGGGTGGCCGGTTGCACCGTCAGGTCGGCGGGCGCGGGTAGGCCACCGTCGCCCGGCACCGGGTCCCGATGGCGGCGCCAGGATCGCATCGCAGGCACGTCGGCGCTAGCGTCATCGTCAGGCTGCCCGGCGGACGTGCTGGCCGGAACGGCCCACGCCAGGCGCAGAGCCGCGGCGAAGAGGACACACGTGACGAATGCCAGCACGAGGCCGCGGCCGTACTCGACCCGGAAGCCCTCCTGGGCGGAGTAGAGCAGGGTCCGCTCGCTGAGGTCGTCGAACGTCGCCGTGGCGGCGACCAGCAACGCCAGCAGCGCGCCGGCCAGCGTGATCCCGGCGAGTCGCGCGTTGGTACGGACCGTCGCCGTACCCCCCAACGCCAGGGCCACGGCGCAGGCCAGGCCGAGTAGTCCGGCCAGATAGGCGATCCCGAAGCCGCCGACCTCGGACACGCCGGCAGGCACCTCGATCGTGCTGGTCCCGTCGGGACCGGCGTTGGGCATGGTCGTCACCACCCACTCGCCGAGCATCGACGCGACCCCGGCGACCGCGCCGAGGCCGGCCAGCAGCAGCGGCAGGCGAGGATCCCGGGTCAGGCCGGCCAGGGGGTTACCGAATCGACGAGCCCGCGCGGGCTCGTCGCCACCCCACTCGATCACGGCCGGCGCGTCGGACGGCTCGCCCTGGCGCGGAATGGGCAGATCCTCGGGCATCGGCCATCCCTCCGCCGGTCACGGGCCTGCGTCGAATCATGGCACAGCCCTTCGCGGCGGCGCTGTCGTCGACGCCGCGGGTCCGCCCATGGTCGCCACGATCCGTCGGCGTCGCCGGCCGGGGTGACGGGAATCGCAGGGCGGTCGTCGGTGCCGGTCGGTCGCCCGCTGGTCACCTTTCCGCTAGCGTTCTCAACATGCCTATCCGTACCGCTTCCGCACAATGGCAGGGCAATCTCACCGAGGGTTCGGGCACCGTCCGCACCGGTAAGGGCGGCCTCTCCGGCAACTACTCCTTCAAGTCGCGCTTCGAGGAGGGTGAGGGCACCAACCCCGAGGAGCTGATCGCCGCCGCGCACGCGGGCTGCTTCTCGATGGCGTTCTCGAAGGCCCTCGCCGACGCCGGCACGACGCCCACCTCGGTCGAGACCACCGCGAAGGTCCACCTGGACAAGACCGACGCCGGGTTCAGCGTGACCCGGATCGACCTCGAGACCGTCGGCCAGGTGCCCGGCGTCGACGAGGCCGAGTTCACCAAGCTCGCCGAGGCCGCGAAGGCCAACTGCCCGATCTCCCGCCTGCTCTCGCCGGGCGCCGAGATCACCCTCACCGCCCGCCTGGCCTCCTGACCCGGCGACCCGCACACGTGACCCCGGCCCGGGTCGCCGAGCGCGACCCGGCCGAGCGGTCCCGCGTCGGGCAGAATGAACGGCGTGCCGGTGGAGATGACACGCGAGCGCTTCGAGGAGCTGGTCTCTGACGCCCTCGACGAGGTGCCCGAGGAACTTCTCGGCCTGATGAACAACGTGGTGATCCTGGTCGAGGACGACCCGCCCCCGGGTGAGTCCGACCTGCTCGGTCTCTACGAGGGGCACGCACTCACCAACCGGGGCTGGGACTACTCCGGCGTACTGCCGGACCGGATCTTCATCTACCGGCACCCGATCCTGCGGATCTGCGACACCGACGAGGACGTCGTCGACGAGGTGGCGGTGACCGTGGTGCACGAGATCGCCCACCACTTCGGCATCGACGACGCCCGGCTGCACGCCCTGGGCTGGGGCTGACGCGGCGGGTCCCGTACGCGCCTCGCTGAACCGATCGCCTCCGGTTGCCGTGGTCACCTACGGTCGGTGCAGCGACCACGACCCTTTCAGGAGGCACCTTTCATGCGCAGCGAGCTGTTCTCGGCGGAGAACCTGGAGAAGGAGTCGGCGCAGGCGGGCATGCGCCTGCAGAACTCCAAGATGTTGAAGATCGAGCTCAACGGCGAGGCGATGGCCCGGGTCGGCTCGATGGTCGCCTACCAGGGCAACGTCCAGTTCCAGGCCCTGGGCTCGGGTGGCCTCGGCAAGTTCCTCAAGCAGAAGCTGACCGGCGAGGGCGTCCCGCTGATGAAGGTCACCGGCCAGGGTGACGTCTTCCTCGCCGAGCTGGCCAAGGACGTGCACATCATCGACCTGGAGCCGGGCGACGCGCTCTCCATCAACGGTTCCAGCGTGCTCGCGTTCGACTCGACCCTCCAGTACGACATCAGGATGGTCGGCGGCGCCGGCATGGCCTCCTCGTCGGGGCTGTTCAACTGCGTGTTCAGCGGGTACGGCCGAATCGCGATCACGACCAAGGGCACCCCGGTGGTGCTCAACGTGGACGCCCCGACGTACGTCGACCCACAGGCTGCCGTCTGCTGGTCGGCCAACCTCCAGACCGGCTACCACCGGGCCGAGCAGCTTGGCCTCGGCACGCTGCTGGGTCGCCGCACCGGCGAGTCGTTCACGATGAGTTTCGCGGGTCAGGGCTTCGTGGTGGTGCAGCCGTCCGAGGAGCCGCCCGTCATGGGCAGCGGTCAGCAGCAGCAGCAGGAGGGTGGTCTGCTCGGGGGTCTGTTGAGCTGAGCGCCGACCCGGAAGGGGCGCGCTTACCGGGCGCGCCCGCAGGGCCCGGCTCCCCGCCCGCTCAGCTCATCTCGCCGGCGCGCAGTCGGGCCAACCAGGCCGTCGAGTCGGCGTAGTCGACGTCCGAGAGGCCGGCCGGCGCGGGCACCCGCCGCTCGCCCGCCTCGACCCAACGGTGTCGGGGATAGGACCCCAGGAAACGGACGTCCGCGCACACCCGGCGCAGCCCCTGCAACGCCTCACCCAGGCGTACGTCGGCCACGTGCCCGGTGCAGTCGAGGAAGAAGACGTACCGGCCCAGCGCCTCCCCGGTCGGGCGGGACTCGATGCGGGTCAGGTTCACCCCCCGTACGGCCAGCTCCATCAACACCGACAGCAGCGCGCCGACCCGGTCGTGGGCGATGTAGACGGCCAGCGAGGTGAGGTCGTCGCCGGTCGGCGGCGGGGGTGGGCCGGGACGGGAGACCAGCACGAAACGGGTCACCGCGTCCGGATGGTCGGCGATCTTGTCGGCGAGCAACGCGAGCCGGTGCCGGGCCGCCCCGATCGGCGCGCAGATCGCCGCGTCGTACTCGCCGGACCCGGCACCGGCCGCTGCCGCGCCGTTGGAGAGGACGTCGACGACCGTAGCGTCGGGCAGATGGTTCCGCAGCCAGCCCCGGCACTGGGTGGACGCCTGCGGGTGTGCCGCGATCGAGCGGACCGTCGACAGCGCGGTACCCGTACGCGCGGCGAGAACGAACTCGACCGGCAGGATCACCTCCCGGGTGATCACCAGCGGCTCGCCCTCGGCCATCTCGTCGAGGGTGACGCCGACCGCCCCGCCGATCGAGTTCTCCAGCGGTACGAGCGCCGCGTCGGCTTCCCCGGCCCGGATGCTGTCCAGAGCCTCCCCGACACTGCGCGCCGGCGTACGGGTGCCGTGTTCGGCGGCGGGGATGGTGCGCAGGGCCTGCTCGGCGAAGGTCCCCTCGGGGCCGAGGTAGACGAAGCGCGTAGGCGGTGTTCCGGGCATGCCGCCCAGACTACGCACCCGGCCCGAGCGTCGAAGCAGCATCGCAGGCGAGCGTACGGATGCCGACCGGCCCGGTGGCCCGGACCTCGATGGTGCACACGTCCGTGCCGGCGGTGATCAGCTCCAGGGCCTCCGGCCGACCCTGGGTGACGACCTGGAGCTCCTCGTGCCCGGTCACCTCCAGCACGGTGTACTGCCAGTCGCCGGCGCACAGCGGCCCGCTGCGGACCCGGACCCCGACGTTGTCCGGGAGCACCGACGCCCGACCGCGCAGCAACTGCACCACCCGCTGCCCGGTCGGCCCGTTCCGGCAGGCCGTGGCCACCAGGCCGGGGTCCGGAGTGGCCGAGCCGGTGGTGGGGGGCGGCGCGGTCGGCGCGGACGAGGGTGTGCCCGTCGGGACGCCGGTCGGGCCGGACGCCGTCGGGCTGCCGGCCCCGGTGGGCACACCGGCGGGGTCGCGCAGCTCGGGAGGTGCCCCGCAGCCGGTCAGCGCTCCGAGCGCGAGGAGCGCCAGCAGCGCGGCCGCCGCGGGTGCGGCGGCGCCGGGGGCAGCGGGATGACGGGGTGGGGTGAACGGCACGGGCCGATCCTCGGGACATCGGGACACGTCGCGGCCGGGGTGGCCGAGCCCATCGTAGGGGGAGCGGCCGGCCGGGTGAAGGTCAGCCGAGGATGCGGTGTCCGGCGCGTTCCAACGCGGCGGTGCCCTCGGTCAGCCGGACGGCCGGCACGAGCACGTAGTCGGTGTCGAAGGTGGAGAAGGTGACCACGCTGACCCGGGCCGCGGCGAGCGGGTCGACAAGCGCCGCGAGCGTCCCCGTGCCAGCCACGCCCGTCGGGCCGGCAACGCGTAGGCAACGCCAGGTGGTCTCCACCACGGCGTCGGCGGGCACCCGGTCGGCAGGGCAGATGAGCGAGATCCCGTCGGCGGTCCAGCTCACCGTGACCACGTCAGCGCGGCCCAGTCCGCTCGACAACACGTCCGGGAGGGCGGTGCCGGCACCCAGCCGGCACACGGCGTACTTCCCGGGCAGTAGAGCGATATCGAGCATGAGGGCACCTTACGGCGTGGATCCCAGCCCATCCGGGCTTCGCCGCGTGCGGCGAACGACACATCCCGCCGCTGGTCAAACCTCGGAGAAGAAGGTGAGCGATCCGGCGACGGCACCGTCGGTGAGCAGCGGAGTGGAGATCGCGTCGACGGTCGCGTCAGGGCAGCCGACGGAGGCGGCCTGCACCCGCAGCAGTCCACGGGCGAGGCGGCCGGAGGAGAGCGCCAGCAGGGGCGGGATCTTGTCGATCTCGGCCTCGGTCAGCTCGCCCCGATTGGCGGTGAAATCCAGGAGGTGCAGGCCGCCGTCGAGCAGCGGGCGCCCGATCAGGCCGGCCGGTTCGCCCAGGCAGAGCAGCTGGCAGCCGGCCGTGGAGATGGCCACCACGCGGGTGTCGGCGTCGATCAGCAGGCAGGGCTCGTCGGCCCGGCCGACCGTCGAGGACCACTGGCCGACATTGTCCAACTCCAGCTCTGTCGAGGCTCGCGCCGACGGCACCAACACTTCCGAGAGCGAGAGTTCGACGTGGGCCACCGCGCCTCCTATGTACAACGACGGAATGTCCACGCTAGCCGGTCGACGACGGAATCACCGAGCGAGCCAGGTCACCGCGCCGCAGCGGAGAACCCGGGCGGCCGGCGACGGCGCGGGGGCCGGTGGGGGACCGGGGCCGCGTGGCGTCGCCGGTGACGTTACCGGCGGTGGGCCGCCTTGTCAGCGGCCGTTCGGCCCTCCTCGTACCACCGGTAGTCGGCCGATGGACGGTAAGTGCCGTTCAGCCACGTGTTCGGGTGCTGTGCCACCCGGGCCAGCTTCTCGGCGGTGGTCGGACTGATCCGGTTGCCGCCGGCCACGAGGAGCCGGTCCAGTTCCCGGTGGGTGGCCATGAGGCAGTCCTTCGGAAGTCCGTAGACGCTGATCACGCCCGAACCCACGAAGGTCAGCACGGGCGTCACCGGGATGGTCAACCCGACCGCGTCGGAGAGGGCCTTGCTGGCCCGCTTGGCGTCGCGCCGGGCCTCCGTGACGTACGGGGGCCGCTTACCGTTGATCTGCACGACGTCCCCGGCGACGAGCACCCGGGCCCGGCCGTGGTCGGCGATGGTGACCGCGAACAGACCGCTCGGCCCGATGGCGAGGAACCCGGCGCGGTCTTCCTGGGAGCGGTCGAGCAGGACGTCCGCCACGTCGGTGCGGGGCCACTCGATGACGTGCCAGGACGGCCCGAGGTGGTCGAGCTGGCCGAGCGCCCGTGCACCGGCCGCCTCCAACCGACGGGCACCCCGCTCGGCGCGACGCCGGCGGGCCCATTCGAGTGGTGTGGGGCGGACCGGTTCGAGAGCCCCTGGCGCCTCGACGCGGGGGTGGGGCACCGCGATGGGCGGCAGTGCCCGGGCGGTCGGTACGGCTCGTCGTGCGGGAAAGACAGTCATCGTCGTCGACCTCCGGCAAAAGGTCCCTCGAAGTTATCTTCTCACTACCCTACGTTGCCACTCCCGGTGTTCTGCAAGCCGGAGCGCCGGAGTGACTGTGGATGAATGCCATATTCATCCACAGTTCTTTTCTCGGATGCCGCCAAACCCTGCCCTACGCTGCGGTGGTGACCCACTACGTCGACAGTGAAGTCGGCCGGCTCGGCACCGTGCTGCTGCACCGGCCCGGCCCGGAACTGGCCCGGCTGACCCCCCGCAACAACGACTCGCTCCTGTTCGACGCGATCCCCTGGGTCGGCCGCGCACAGGAGGAGCACGACGCCTTCGCGGCCGCGCTGCGCGAGCGCGGGGTCGAGGTGCTCTACCTCGCCACCCTGCTGGCCGAGACACTGGCCGTCGAGGACGCTCGCGCCGAACTGACCGAGCAGGTGCTCCGCTCGCGGCGGCTCGGCGACACGCTGCGCACCAGGGTCGCCGACCACCTGGCCTATCTGGACCCGGTCGCGTTGGCCGACGTCCTCACCGCCGGACTGGCCCACGAGGAGCTGCGGATCAGCTCGGAGCGGCCGGGCGGGCTCGTCTACACCCTGATGGACCGGCACGACTTCGTCATCGACCCGCTGCCCAACCTGCTCTTCACCCGGGACTCGTCGCTGTGGATCGGCGACCGCGTCGGTGTCACCAGCCTCGCCATGCCGGCCCGCCGTCGGGAGACCAGCCTGACCGACGCCATCTACCGACACCACCCACGGTTCGCCGGCACCGAGTTCGTCTACCGCCCCGACCTCGAACATCTGGAGGGCGGGGACGTGCTGCTGCTCGCACCCGGCGTGCTGGCGGTCGGCGTGGGCGAGCGGACCACCCCGGCGGGCGCGGAACGTCTCGGCCGGCAGGTCTTCGCCGCCGGGCTGGCGCACGCCATCCTGGTCGTGCCGATCGCCCAGAAACGCGCCACGATGCACCTGGACACCGTCTGCACGATGGTTGACGTCGACGCCGTACTGATGTATCCGAACATCGCCAGCACCCTCTCGGCGTACACCGTCATCGCCGGCGCGGACGGCGAGGACCCGCGGGTGGACGGCCCGGCGCCGTTCCTGCGGGCCGCCGCCGACGCGATGGACCTGGACCAGCTCCGGGTCATCGACACCGGCCTGGACCCGGTCACCGCCGAACGTGAGCAGTGGGACGACGGCAACAACACCCTCGCCCTGGCGCCCCGGCTGTGCGTCGGCTACGAACGCAACACCGAGACCAACGCCCAGTTGGAGCGGGCCGGCATCGAGGTCATCCCGATCGCCGGTTCGGAGCTGGGCTCCGGCCGGGGTGGCCCCCGCTGCATGTCCTGTCCGATGGACCGCGAACCGCTGCGCGGCGGGGTCAGCGCAGGGTGAGCTGACGGCCGAGCAGCCCTTGGCGGGCGCGGCGGCCGGCGGCGTCCAACACCTCGGTGCTGGCAAGGGCCTCCGCGTACCGCTTGGCGAACTGCGCGACCGGGTCCTCCCACTCGGCGGCCGGCGTCTCCTCCGGCAGGTCCCACACGGGAACGAGCCGGCCGTGGGCGCGGAACATCCCGGCGAACTTGGTCTGGTCGCCGAGCGTCAGCGTGCCGGCGGCGCCGAGCCGGGCCAGCGCGTCGAGGGCGGCATCCTCGTCGTCCGGCAGCACCCAGCGCACGTGTGACTTCTCGGGCACCCGGCACCAGTACGCGGCCTTCGCGGAGGTCATCCGCACGGTCGGGTAGATGGCGGCGTTGGCCCGCTCCAGGGACGCCTGGACGCCCGGATCGTCGGCCGCGCCAGGATCGAGCCAGAACTCGAACCCGTCGTGCATGGTGATCTCCAGCGGACCATCCACGAGGATGTCCTGGAGTCGCGGTCCGGGGCCGGGCAGCGGCGGCACGGACACCTGACCGCCCGGCTCGGCCCGCAGGGCGCTGAGCAACGCGTCGGCCAGGTCTCGGGAGACGTCGCCGGACTGCTGGTGCCGCTGCAGGCCGATGAGCACCTGGCCGTCCGGCTTGCTCACGGCCGGCGTGGCCATCGGCAGCACCGTGGCCAGGGTGACCGACCGGTCGCCGAACTCCTCGACCAGGGCGGGCGCCAGTCGCAGCGGGGCGGACGCGGCGGGCACCAGCTCGCGCAGCGCGATCCACTCGGACTCGTCGACCAGCCCTTCGAACGGTCGCGGCACGAAGATGTCCCGCACCTTGTCCCGGCGGGGAGTGGTGTCGCTGGCTACTCGCTGGCTCTTTCGACGCTTGCTCACGGCGTCACAGCCTAGTACCAGAGCGGCAGTAGTCGACGCCGACCAGGGGTTACCCGTTAGCACGCCAATGTGGTCGAAATGGTCGCCGGGTCGGACCTCAGCCGGCGAACGCTTTCGTCTGGACCGCGGCACGGTTCCATAGGGTCGCGGGTGCGAACGCGAAAAGGATGCTGAGGATACCGAGGAGTGTGATGGAGAGGCCCACACCGATCTCGTCCGCGGCGAGCCCGGCAATGAACGCGCCCACTCCCTGTGCCGTCGCGTTCGTTGAAGCGGCGATTCCCATGCCCCGACCCCGTTGGTCGTCGGGAAGCAACTCGGCCAGCGAGGACGCCGCTATGACGACGAGGACGGACCACGCCGCCCCGCTTACTCCAAAGGCGAGCACGGTCAGATAGGGATCGCGGATGGTAAGTGCGGCGAGCAGCGGTACGCCGGGGACGAGGCAGGCGATCGGAAACAGTCTTGCGTACCGGTCGGCGGTCACGAACCTAGCGAAGATCGCGAGCGTGACCACAGAGAACAACCCTTCTGCGGCCATGAAGAGGCCGACCCAGCGGTTGCTCAGGTGCAGATCGGACGCCCATGGCACAGAAAGCGCCTTCGGTGCCGTGAGGAAAAGTCCCATAAAGGTGGACAAAAAGATCGCTCGTCGAGCCGGCGAGCGCCAGATCGTGCCGAAAGTCGTGGTGACAGTGCCCGTTGCCCCGGCGGTCGCAACGGCGGGACGGAAGGTGACCGACGCGCGGACGATCAACGCTGCCGCGATGAAGGTCAGGCTGTCGACGAGGAGACACACCGTTGGTGTGAAAGCTGTGGCGATGAAGCCACCGGAGCAGAAACCGACGAGTTGCCCGCCCTGTGAGAGTGATTGCCGAAGCGCCATGCCCGGCCCGTACTGCTCTCGTGGCAGGACATCGCGGAGAAGCGCCAGACGGGTCGCTGTGTAGGGGCCAGACAAAAACGACGATGCGGCAACCAGGCAGCACAACGCAGCGAGCGGGAGGCCCGAGAGTGCCATGGTCAGCACAATCACCGCCCGCAGGGCGTCGATCGCTACTGAGACGCTTCTACGTGGCCGTCGATCGGCAAGGGGCGACAGCAGGAGTCCACCGGCGACAGTGGGCAGGTATGTCATCGCGTACGTCAGGCCACTCAGCCCCGCCGATCCGGTCCGCTCGAATATCAGCAACGCCAGCGCCACCCTGGACAACTGATCGCCAACAACGGAGAGTACTTCGGTGCCGACGAGCGCGACGAACTCGCGATTCCTGAACAAGCGCAACATGCGATATTCGCCTAGGTATCCGAGGGGCGGTTGGTGGCATCAGGCTTGCATAGTGGAGTGAACTGTCACTTCATTCCAACTCGGATGCGCCACCTCCGGGGCTCGGGTTCGCCCCTCCCGCGCACATGCCGTGCTGATGCTGATGCTGATAAGATCAAAATTGACATACCCGCGCCTCATCCGTGGATCACTAGATGCGGTGATGTCGGCGCGCGGTGTGGTCCTGAGGAGGTGAACCATGACGAAGCACCCTGATTGGTGAAAGGTCCCACCTGCGAGGTAGTTGAGTCTGACGCGAAGGCGAACCGGTAGCCGGGTCGTTCGGGACTCGCCGGTGGCGGGCCACTCACACGTGGTTCGCCACCGGGCTTACTGCCTCAGGTCAAGCTGTGGCGACCAGATCGGGTTGGGTCGTCGAGGTCAGGTCGAACTCCGCCCAGACGCGCTGGCCCATGCCGTCACGCTCGACGCCCCAGCGGGTCGCCAGGCCGGCCACGATGTGCAGGCCGCGCCCGTCCGCCGCGTCCTGGCCGGCGATGCGGATACGGGGGCCGGTGCCCGCGCCGCCGTCGGTCACCCGCAGCTGGATCCGTGGGCCCTCGCCCGACGGCCGCAGCCGCCACGCCACCCGGACCACGCCGCCGGGCAGTGGACGCGCGTGCCGGACCGAGTTGCCCACCAGCTCGGCGAGCACCGCGATGAGATCCGCGAGGAGCACCGGGGGTACGACGTCGGCCAGATCGTCGGCGAGCCGATGCCGGGCCAGCCGTGCGCCGACGGGGTGATGGGGAACCACCACGCACCACGCCCGGTCCCTCGCCGCTGCCGCTGCCACCGTCGCCTCCACGTCGTGCCACCGCTGGTCAACCGCGCGGTAGGCGCACCTCTGCGACCGTACCGCCGTCGGTCCTCGGACGTAGGGATACCCATCCATTCTGTTGTTCAACGATCCGGCGGACGAGATACAGGCCGAGCCCCGCTCCGGGATAGCCGCGTCGGTCACCGGACTCGCCCTGCCAGAACCGGTCGAACGCCCGTTCCACGTGCTGCGGCCGGATGCTGATGCCGCGGTCACTCACCCGGAACGCGACCAACTGGCCGTCGACCCCGGCGGTGACCTCGATGGGCGAGCCCGGCGGCGAGTACTTGCCGGCGTTCGTCACCAACTCGGTCAGTACGGTCGCCAGGCTGGGACGGTGGCCGAGCGCCTTGGGCAGGTCGGCCGGCAGGCGCAGCGTCAGCCGGTGCCGCAGCTCCGCCGGCAGGTCCACGATGGCGGCGCGCAGCGCCTCACCCAGGTCGAACGGGGTGGGCGGTTCGTCCCCCGGTCCCGTCTCGGCCGCCGAGGAGAGCAGACGGTCGACCAGCCGGGCCAGCTCGTTGGCCCGTTGCCCGATCACCCGGGCGGCCTGCCGCCGGTCGGCGTCGGTCAGCGACTCCCAGTGGTCGGTGAGGGTGTCGGCGTACCCCTTGATGACGGTGACCGGCGTGCGCAGCTCGTGGCTGGTCACGGCGACGAACAGCTCCCGGTCGTGATCGCGGCGCTGCTGGTCGGTGATGTCCCGGAAGGTGACCACCCGCAGCGCGCCCGGGCCGGGCAGGTCACCGGAGGTGATGCGCAGCCAGCGCCCGTCCGGCAGCCGGTGGTCGCGGACCTGGCCCGAAGGTGGCAGCGGAAACGGCAACGGCCCGTTCAACGCCTGCTCTGCCGTCCGACTGGTGACCTGCACGGCGGCCGGGTTCCACAGCCGGACGTGGCCGTCCCGGTCGACCACCGCCAGCCCGTCGGCGAGTGCCGCCACCACCGGCCCGTCGCCGTGCACCGGCAGCCCGCTCTGGTCGCCGTACATGTGCGCGACGCACGAGGCGAGGTACGCGATCACTCCCTGCTGCTCGGCGCCCGGCTCGTCGTCGCCCGGATAGAAGGCGTGCAGGCTGCCGGCGGTGTGACCGCCGATCTCGGCCCGGCCGACCACCATCCGGCGCAGTCCGCTGCCGGCCAGCTCGGCGGCGAGCTTGCCGCTCAGGTCGGTAACCCGGACCTGGCTCACCCGGGGGCCGGAGAGCAGACGGACGGTGTCCGGGTCGTCCACCGCGAGCGGGCGGCCGACCGCCCACTCCGCCGCGCCGGTCGCCGCGATCACCCGCCCGCCGGTGGGACCGAACTCGACGAACGCCATTCCGCTCGCGCCCAGCGCCGGTTGGGTCAACCGGAGTAGCTGGATGAGGACCGGTAGGCCCGCTTCCCCAGCGTTGATCATCTCGATCACGACGGTGTGGCCGGCGAGAAGAGCGGGAAAATCGATACGCTCCGGCATGTGCCGAGTGTGCCCCGCCGGCCCGGCTTTCGGCACCCCCGGTCGTCGCTCAGGCGTAGGCGTAGGTGCTGCCGGCGGTCGGCACGCCGGACGGCCGGCTCGGCGTCGCGGCCCGATCAGCGGTCCCGCCGGGCCAGGACGTGCGCCGGACGGTCCGTGATGATGCCGTCCACCTCCTCGGCCAACACCATCTCCATGTCGGCCGGGTCGTTGACCGTCCAGACGTACACCTGGTTGCCGGCGGCGCGCAGCGCGGGCAGCAGGCGGGGGCGGGCCCGGAGCAGGCCGATGCCCGGCCCCGCGATGCGGGCGCCGAACGGCAGCCGGCCCAGCCGGAGCCAGGGCGGAAGCACCTCCAGCAGCAGCACCGTGGGCAGCGCCGGGGCCAGCTCCCGGACCCGCCGCACCGCCAGCGGTGAGAACGACATGACGGTCACCTGGACCGGGTCGTCCGGTGCCGGATCGGCCAGTCCGTACTGACGCAGCAGGTCGACCAGCCGCCGCTCCACCTGCGAGCCGTAGCGGGACGGGTGCTTCGTCTCCACCAGCAGCCGCACCGGCCGCCCGGCGGCGAGCACCGCGTCGAGCAGACGGGTCAGGGTCAACAGCCGGGTGTGTGACTCGTCCGGCGGCAGGTCACCGCTCGGGGCGCTGCCCGGATGCCACGAGCCGAAGTCCAGTGCCTCCAACTCGGCGAGGGTGCGCGCGCTGACCAGGCCGCGGCCGTTGCTCGTACGGTCCAGCCGGCGGTCGTGTACGCAGACCAGATGCCCGTCCCGGGTCAGCCGGACGTCGCATTCCAGCCCGTCGGCGCCCTCGTCGAGGGCGCGCAGGTAGGCGGCGAGGGTGTGCTCCGGGAGGTCGTACGAGGCGCCGCGGTGCGCGAAGACCAGTGGTCCGCCCATCCCGCCCGCCTCAGATGACCTGGCCGGGCTGCCCGTTCGCGTCGACCACTCCTCGGCCGACCGCAGCCCACTGGCGCATCCCGCCGTCGGCGTTGCGCACCTGCCCCCAGCCGTTGTTGACCAGGTAGGCGACGACCTGGGCGGAACGTCCGCCGGAGCGGCAGATGACGGCGATGTCCCGGTCGGTGGGCACCTCGGCCAGTCGCGCGGGCAGCTCCATCATCGGCAGGTGGTGGGCGGTGGGGGCATGGCCGGCCGCCCATTCGTCGGCCTCCCGCACGTCGAGCAGGTAGGTGTCGTCGGTGATCTCGGTCACGGGCACGGTGGGAACCTGGGGTCCGAACACAGGAAGCAACACTAGATCCTCGCGGGCCGGATCGGCACCGACCCGGCCGTCGCCACTGTCACAACCGCGTCACCCAGCGCAAGTTGGCCTGTGCCCAGGCCGGTACGCGGGCGCCCCGGACCGCCTCGAACAGCCCGTTCCCGCCGTTGTCGAGCACCACGTACGAGACCTGGTCGATGGTCTGCGGCGACGAGGGCACCTGGACGCCGCGCATCCCGTCGGGCGGCAGCGCGCGGAGCGCGAGGAGCAGATCCTCCAGGGGTACGCCGTTGGTGTCGACGGTCAACGAGCCACCCACCGCGCGGAGCACCTGGTCCAGCTTGACCGGGTTGTTGCGCAGGTCGGCGTCGCCGGCGCTGTCCAGCATCGCCCGCAGGAGCTGCTGCTGGTGGCGCTGTCGGTCGTAGTCGCCCCCGGGCAGGCCGTAGCGCTGTCGTACGTAGTCCAGCGCCTGTGCCCCGTCCATCCGCTGGCAGCCGGTCGAGAAGACCCGGTTGGTGTGGATCGAGCGGACCTCGGTGTCGACGCACATCTGCACCCCACCGAGGAGGTCGATCACCTTCCGGAAGCCGGAGAAGTCGATGAGCGCGGCGCCGTCGAACCGGATGCCGGTGAGCCGGCTCAGGGTGGTCGAGAGCAGTCGGGTGCCGGCCGGCCCGCCGCCGCCGTGCTCGTACGCGGCGTTGATCTTGTCGGGGCCGCCGCCGAAGCCGTTCGCGGGCGGGATGGCGACCAGCAGGTCACGCGGGATGGAGACCAGGTACGCCTCGCGCCGCCCGGCCGGCACGTGCACGATGAGGATGGTGTCGGAGCGTTGGTCCGGTTCGCTGCTGCCGGCGCGTCGGTCGGTGCCGATCAGCAGGTAGTTGAGCGCCCCGTCCAGGTCGGTCCGGTCGGTGCGGGCGTCGGCGTCGAGCAACTGCTCCTTGGTCACCGTGCGGTCGTACCGGTGGGTCAGTGTCCTGAGGCCGACCACGGCGAGCCCGGCCAGCAGGACGAGGGCGAGGCCGATGCCGAGCAGGAAGCGTGGCCAGCGGGCGCGGTGTGGCCCGGCCGGGTGTGCCCGGCCGGCCGCGTTCCGCCCCCACCTGGACGTGACCGTCTCCCCGCAGCCGATACATGAGGTCTGTTCACCTCAGGCTACGGAACGTGAGGGGGCGATCGTCGGGCTTTACGCGAACGCGGCTGGGTGAAAACTCTCGGTTACTTTCCCTGCCGTAGTCGATGGCGAATACGCGCAGATCTAAGGCAGCACGGCAGAACACTTTGGTCCTGCGGCACTACGCCGATCACAGAGCGTAACCGATCATATTGATGAATCAACTGTTCGTCTGGACCTTCGGCTTACTCTCAGTAACGGTGGCTACGAATCTGTCAACTGCCTCTGGGTGGCGCAGGGTTTGGTGGCCGTCGAGGATCGGCCGGCCGTTCCTTCACATATGGGCAAGCAGGAGTAACGATGGCGCTCGAGTGTCGCGAATTCGTGGCCACGTGGCTACCGCAGGGCATGTACGTGAGCCTGGAACAGGGCTCGGTGCCGCCCGAGGTGTTCGACGCCCAGTCAGTGCCCGGCGCGCACCTGCTGCACGTGGCACAGGAATCGGTCAACTCCGCAGCGGTCCGGGACATGCTGTTGGCGCAACCGCCGGGCGTGCTGGCACGGATGGTGGACGGGTCGGCGCTGTCGGTCGCCGTGGGACTCGACAAGGCCGGTGCGTTCGCTCGTGCAAATGCACTGGGCCTGCCCGTTCTTGTTTCTGACAACACGCTCGCCGGGGAGGAAGACGAGCGGATATTGGCGATCGACGCTCAAGGGAGCTCCGCGCAGACCCCGGCCGTTGCGGATTACGTACTGGTGTTGCCGGAGTCGCACCTACTCACCCAACATTCGGCGACTCGCCGTGAGCTCGACGCCAGCCTGTCGCAGCTGCTGATCGGCCCACCGATGCCCAGCCAGGTCCGATTTATCGATGCCGACAAGGTCGAGTTGGGTATACCACCGCTGATGCTCGACACCCTCACCGACCAGGTCGGCGGGATCGCTGGTGTCGAGGAACTGGCCGCCTCGACCGAGGATGCGTCGCTCGTGCAGGGCGGGGTGATCGGGCTGTGGCGGGCACTGGCGGCCCTGGAGCTCGGCGAGGCCAGGCTGGTCACCGTCGATGCGCCTGGCGCGGATACCGCCACGACCGTGCTGGCACTGCGGTTTCCCGGCGGCGTCGGGCTCCTGCACGACACCTCGTCGGGCGTGCGGGCCGCGACTCTGCCTCGGCGTCCGGCCGCGCTGAGCATTGCCCACGCGGACGTGTCGGAGAAGGCGACCGCCCTGGTCGACGGTTCCGCGCTGGCGTATCCCTGGCTGAGAAGCGTCAATCCTGAGCGGGAGGCGGCTCCGACTGCTGACGCCTTCACGCTGAACTGCGTGATCACCACGATCGCCGTCGATCTGTCGCTGATCGACGGCCATGGTCACCAGGCCAGCGGCGTGGACACCGCGACCGGACCGAAAGATCGGGGACTGCCGGAGACCTACCTGGCGAACTATCAGGCGCAGAGGCTTGGCTTGCCCGACGGGGAAAGCCGGGCCTACTCGTCCGGGAGCCTCGAAGCCGTCCACGACCTGATGGCCGCCGCCCCGCGGGGTGCCCGTGGCCTCGTGCTGATCTACGGCGAGGACGCCCGCGCGCCACACGCCTTCAACGTGGTGCACGGTCCGTACGGCGTCAGATTCCTCGACGGTCAGCGCGGCGGCCCCGCCCGGCCCCCGCAGGTGATCACCGATGTCGCCTTCCTGCCCCTCACCGACAACATCGAAGTCCCGAACGAACATCCGCTCACCGTGTTGTCACCCGACCGCCGCGCCGGCGCCATCGGATTTGAAGCGGAAACAGCGTACCGGACCTCTGCTCCGGTCAGGCTAGTCAAAGACGAAGGCGTTCAGGAGATTGCGACCTCGCCCAATTTCGACATCCACCTTGAGTCCTCTGGCTCCAACACCATCATCGAGTTGGTGTCAAAGCCGTACAACGTTCTCGACGGAGAGACTCGCCACCGGCGACGCGACGAGGTGTGGCGCGATTTTACGCGGACGTTGCAGCGGATGGCTGACGTTAAGGGGTACCCCAGGCTGAAGACGTTGTTCAGTGAGAGCAACGGATTCCAGGCCGTAGATAGCGACGTTCTCGACGTCTACAATTTAAGAGGCACTCAAAGTTTTATCGACGGTTCGGATGATCCACTAAGCAACATGTATATGCAGTACACAGTAGGTGTTCCGCTGGCGGGCGTGTATCAGTTGCTGAAATTTGGTGAGCAGCACACCTGGGATATAAGCCGCAAGGCGCTAGTCGGGGCGGCGCTTGGCTTCGCCGATCAGGTGTCGGCGCTCTACCGAGCGGCTATGAGCGCCCCCAACGCGACCGGTAACTGGACGCAGGTCAGCGATTCTTCGTTGGCGCGTGACATAATGGAGCTTCGCGGTCTGTCGGCCCTGGCGTACACGCACGTTCTCGCTCCCATACTGGACCTCTCCGAACAGTATGCGGAATCTCGGCGGCAGTTGGTCAAAAATTATTTGCTGGCGGCCTCCCGAACTTCCCTGACGGCCATCCGGGGTCTACTTTCCGAACGGGCGCAGGACTGGGTGCAGGCAAATGCGAGCCGTGTGAGGAACCAGCTCACCGCGCACGCCTTGTCAGCGTTTCCCCAAATTCGACTGTATCTGAGCCAGACCGAAGGTGGCCGCCTCTTCAGCCGAACCGTGCTGGGAGCGGATGACACCTATAGTCTGGGTAGTCTTATCGACAACGTGCTACTTCCGCCGTCGCCGCGTAATCCCGAGCTCACTCAGGACAAGGTTCTCGGCATTCGCACCCATGTCAGCGCGGCGGACTTGGCCCGCGCCGGTGATCGCCTCATTTTGATGGAACTCCGCGCCTACGGGCGCAGCGGATATAGCGGTGTGGCTGATATCGAGCAGTATCTCAGCCGCTTGGAAACGCATATCCGTCACGTTGCCCGTTCCACGGCAGCCGCCCAGACTGCAGCCGATAATGATCAACACATCACCGGCTCGTTCCCGTTCAAGCGACGCAGCAGTGAGCTGATCGGTGATCATCGTTCCCAGGTGGAAGAGATCGCGCGGCGGATCGTGCAGCGAATTGTCGCCAGCGGCGCTTCAGCGAATGTCCTCGTGGAGGGCGGCGGGAACAAAAGCGGAAGCGACGCCGGAGCGCAACGGGCGAAAGCCGTGGCCGAAGCTCTCGCGGCGTCCGCGCGAGAGCACCTGGACGGCGTAGGCCTGGCGCGCTCATTGATCACCGTCCAGCACCAGGGCAGAGGCGATGGTGTCAGCGGAAGCCCGCACCCCGCGCAACGCGCTGCGGCCGCCGCCAACCAGCGCACCGTGGTGTTGTGGCTGGAGCCTCCGGCGGAGCAACAAACCACTCAGACGCGGGCGTGGGACATGCGAACCACACGTTTCGGCTCTGCGGGCGCCGACGTCGAGACACGGGAAGTGCCGTCGGACTACACCAACGAGTCACTGCGCACGGCGTACCCCTGGCTTGGACAGATCAACCCGGGTCGTGCCGCCGGCGGCGAGTACGCGACCAACTGCATCATGGCCGCGCTCTCCCTGGACCTCTCGTTGCGCGAGGGGCGGGTCTATGAGACGGCCACCACCGAGCCGTTGGACGGCGGCGACCTGCTCAACTATCAGCAGCAGGTGCTGGATCTGGCCGATGATCAGCACCGGGTGTACGAAATTCCGACCATTGAGGCGGCCGTGGAGGCACTGCGGGCGGCTGCCCCCGAGTCGCGGGCGCTGATCGCCGTGCGCCGACCTGAGGGTCAGGTCAGCCACGTGTTCGTCGGCATCCGCGATGGGCGCGGAGTCGCCGTCGTCGACCCCCAAACGGGTCGTCTGGGGCGGCTGCCCCTGGACACGACCGGTCTGGCGCTCATTCCGCTGTCGCACGACATCGCGCCGTCGACGCTCACGTCGCAGGCCGTGGACGTCCCTCCGGTGATCGTGTCGGTGCAGTCGGACCCCTCAGGAGACGGTGCCTACCTGGACGCCGCTACCCGAGACCTATTGGCCACCCTTTCCGCCCGAACCGTCGCCGCCGCGCGTCGGAGCGGTCCAATCGACGTTCAGGTCGACGGTGGCTGGAGCAGAACTACGCCAGATGCCGGCAACGCCGCCGCGCCGTCCCCGGCTCTTCGTGTTCAAGCGGTACTTGATCATTTGATGCCCCTCATCCGGCGGGGCCTCGCGGAGCTCGGTCTACACCGAGACACGGTCACCGTCGACGTTGTCCGCCGCGGACCGCAGACGCCTTCGGCGACGACGGACGCGACCTCGGGTGCTGGCGTGGACCAGCACGCAGTCACGGTCCGGTTGCTACCCGCGCGACGGATGCCTGCGGCGGACCCGTCCAGCGCGGACCAGCACCTGGTTGTCAGCGTCAATGAGCTGCTGGTCCGGCAGAACCGCAATGCCTCGGCCGCGGTGATTCTCGACGCCCGCGACGCGCATCCGATACGACAGACCGACGTCGGCGGGATCGTCAGCGCCGTGGCTGAACGCATCCTTTCCGGCGGTCTGTCCGATCGGATGCTCGGCGGATCACGGCGAGGCGTGGATCGACAGTACGACCACCAACTGTTCGGTGCCAGGCAGCCGACCCTGGGGCCACAACAGGCGCAGCTGACGGGCAGTAGTTCGACAGCACCGCAGTCGCTCGCAGATCAACGGGCGCGACCGAATCCGATGCGTGGACACGTGGTCGGGCTGGTGGCGGCTGATGGTTCGGTCCCTTTCCAGGCGGTGGCGGACGCACGGCTCGACGTGCGGACGCTCTTCCTTCGATTCACGGACAGGGGGGTGGACGTAGGGCCAATCGACGAGCTGACGCGTAACGAGCGGCGGCTGGGTTTCCTCCCCGGAGGACGTAACAAGCCTCGCAGGCCGGTGCGGATCATCATCAACACACCTCACGGCGAGGCTGGTGAGGCGGTGCTAGACCAACTTCGCCGCGCGTTCCGCGATACCGGCCGGGAGGCGTTCGTGCCGGCGCCCGGCAACAGAGTGGCGCTGTTTCAGGGCGATCTGGCGGCTGTGAACAGCCAGAGGAAGCCCGGGCAATGGGTGTCGGTCGGCGCGCAACGGCCGACTGAACCCCGCCACTACACAACGGACCCCTGGGGACTTCTGGGTCGGGACATGGACGACCCGCGATTCCTGCCCACCGAGGATGAACTTGTCTGGTGGATGGTTCGCGATTCGACGTTGCCTGCCTCGCTGGAGCGACCGGCCGGTGAGTCGATCAGGTCATTCGGGCTGGAGTTGGAATTCGCCTTGGCGCCTGGGATGCCTGAGCAGGAGGTTGCCGTACGTCGAGGCCGGATGGTCAATGACCTGCGTGCCTTGGGATTGACTAAGCAATCGCTTGTCAGGGCCGCACACTCTGCGCGAGACGAGGGCTACAATTCGCGACGGTCCGGCTGGAATCTCGAATTGGACGGCTCTGTTTCTGGTGAATTGGTGTCGCCGATCCTTCCGTACCAGCGAGCTTCCGATGAAGAGCGCTCGCGACTCTGGCGCGATGTCGCATTGGCGCTCGCCGTGATCCGCCGCCACGGCGGGAGGTCGAGCGCCAAGGTCGGGGGCCACGTGCACCTCGGCGTTGGAGATTACCAACGCGACGTGGCTGTCATGCAACGGCTGATCGACGCATTTCGGGGGCACCAGGATATCCTGTACCGGCTGGCCACCATGCCAGGCCAGCGCCTGCACCGCGGCACACTTTACGCCGCGCCGCTCGCCCCACCCGCGCGGTTCAACGAGCAACCCGTGTGGCCCTACTTTGACCTTCGCCGCGACGGCGGGGTCAACAACCGCGACATCGCTCTCAACGCTACGCCGCTTTCCGATGCCCACGCGGCGAATCGGCCCGGCAAGGACGACCACATTGAGGTCAGAATCTTCGACGGCGATCTGAGTCTCGGTGGAGTGCAGCTGCGCACCGAACTCAGCCGTTCCTTGGCGGACAGAGCCACCGGGCCTTCCAATCGTGTTCCTCAGTATTCGGCACTGGGTGAACACTTCCTACGCTGGGACCTGGATAATTCAGAAGACGCAGCTGCCCTGGAGCGAATACTGGAGTTGCTGCCGGCCGAAGCGACGGCAGCCCGCCTGCGCGTGAGAGAGTTATGGCGGCGTACCGCCTGGCAGATGCCGATCACGGTGCGCCAGAGTTACCGCGACGGTCTCTTCTTTCCGAGGCAGATACCTGACCAACGCGAGTGGCAAATGCTTTCGCCGATCGCCGAGCGCAATATGCGTCAACCCACCTTCGTCTACCAGCCAATGATCGGGGAATTCCGACCTGCGAACCCCGTTGCGCTTTCAAGCTTGCTGGAACAATGGAAGCCAGCCGGTGCTGGGACGCCGGCCATTGCCCACGGGGTCGTGATCGCACTCGCAAGGACACCGGTCGACCATCTCGGGATGTTGCCCAGGACTCTTGGTGTGTCGGTGGTCCAGCCGAGGGGCAATCAGTGGTCGGTCCAGGCGATATCCGGGGGAGGAGGATGGCTGTCGGCGAGCGGATGGGAGTTGCTCACCCGCAATGCCGACGGTTTCCCGATTGCCCGGCCTCTCGGTAGGGTATTCGGCCCGCAGGAATTGGAGTCGGTGTTAGGCGAACTACGGACCATCGGTCCTGTGCCTTCGGCTCCGGTCGCCGGTACGACTACCGGCCGGCGCCTCGGTCTCCTCCTCGGTTCGGAGCAACCGCAACTGTCGCAGGGGGATCTGGCGGGGGTGTCCCGTGTGGACTCGGTCGGGGATGGCTCATGGCTGGGTGATGACGCGCAGCCGGTCATGTGGCAGCCCTTGCCAGGCGCTCGTGGTGGCTGGGCTCTGTTGCCTGATCATGAATTGGCGCAGGTCGGCGACATTGAGCTTCTCGGCGAGGGTGCCAGTGTGCCGGTGGTGGTTCACCCGGCAGTGGACGGGACGGTCCGGGTGCCGGTGCGCGATCTGGATGGTGTGGGGCAGGATGCTGCTGCCTCGACGCCAATGGATGGCGGCTCGGTGCGGGAGGTGCGTCTGACCGCCGAGCAGTTGGCACCATTGCTGGATCGGCGGCTCCCACCGGGCGCGCCGGTGGCGTTGCTCTCCTGCAGGGCCGGTGAGCTGCCGGACGGGTTCGCCCGCCAGCTCGCCACGGCCCTCGGACGAGACGTTGTCGCGCCGACCAGGGATCTGTTCGTTGAGCCGCCCGGCGGCCAGAGGCAGCTGTTCACCGTTGGGGGCGAGAGTTGGGTGCTGTTCACTCCCGACTATGACGACGGTTGGGACGTCGTGAACGACGAGATCGACGGTTTCGTCGACGATGACGGAGTGGCCCATTTGAGCGAACGCGCCGTCTATCCGTTTGACGGGATTGCCGCGGTCACCCTACCGCCGAGTTGGTCGGTGCGGTTGTCCGATGGGGTCACCGAGCAGCACCCTAACGTGTACGTGATCGGCGAGTCTGCCGCGCCTGCGCTGCGCAAGTTGATCATGGACTTGGCGCAGGTGGCCAATGTCGATCACCCCGTGGTCGTGCTCGGCGCCCCGCATCCCGGCAAGCCCGCGCTCGCGTCCGACGTCGCCGGGTTGAACTACATGCTCGAGCAGCTCGCTCAACGCGACCGACTACCGGTGGTGGTCGCCCGCGCCATGATCACCAGCGAGTTGCTGACCGTGGTGCAGCAGTACGGTGCCACGATCCTGCACCCGACCACGCAACGGCCCGACAATGCGGGTATCGGTCTCGACATGTACTGGAAGGCAACCGCCTCCCGGAGAGACGAGCGTACGGCCGCCTCCGTGCATCTCTGGCCGGGGATCACCGCGGATGTCCTGCGCAGCGCTGTCACACTCTCCCGTCCCACCTCGGCGGTCGCGCGGGTCGAGGACACCCTCGGTGAGCTGATCTGGGCCGCTGACCTCGCCACCGCCCGCCGTGTCTTCGACACCGCTCGGCAACGCTGGTCACCTGAGCAGATGCGCGACAACCTCGCCCGCGTCGAGCAGATGATCGAACGGGTACCCGACCAGCCGGACCTGAGCCGCTACGCGCCGGTCCTCGAATTCGGCGCGACAGGCCACGCCGACATCGTCTTCGACTACGCCCTGGCCGACCCGGCGGACCAGCCCACAACACTGCTCACCGCCGTGGGCAACCTCGACACCGTCGGACTGCTCGACGCCGACCTCGACGGCGGCCTCAGCACCGGACGCTTGGCCGCCATGGTCACCGCGGTCGGCACCACCGACATCAGCGCATCCGTGCTCACCGTCATCGGCGACATCAAGGCAGGACGGTTCACCGACGCCAACACCTTCATCGAACGCAACCGCGACCGACTCACCATCGAACAGAAACAACACTGGGTCGACGCGATCACCAACCTGCGTGAGTTCCCCACCATGCAGAACATGCCCGAACAGCCAACAGCCGATCACCTCCTGCAACTCGCCCAGGGCGTGCTCAACTGCTGACCAAGCCCTGAACCCGAGCCTCCGGGTCGAACTCGCGCAGAGGGGGTCCTCGTTCCGTATCGAGGACCCCCTGCTGGGTGTGTTGCGTGAGAGCCGCGCCACCGTCACTTGCGGCCGGAGATCACCTCGGGGTGGTTGAAGACGAACTCGGCGAGCTTGTCCTGCTTGACCGCCTCGAACATCTGCATGGTCTCCGCGTTCAACGCCTCACGGTTGTTGCTGTTGCCGTTGAAGCTGCCGTTGTTGGTCTTCAGCATCGTCAGCTCGTTCGCGGTGACCCCACGCATGGTGAAGATGAAGTCCTCGATCGGCACGCCGCCGGTGTCCAGGACGAAGGCCTTGCCGGCCGCCTTGATCAATGAGTTCATCTTGGCCGGGTTGGTCAGCATGCCGCCGTCGGTGGCCTTGCGGGCCATCGCCTTGATCAGCTGCTGCTGGTTCTGCTGCCGGTCGTAGTCGCCGCCGGGGAGGCCGTAGCGCTGCCGGGCGTAGTCGAGGGCGGCCCAGCCCTCCATCTCCTGGCAGCCCTTCTTGTGCACCACCGGGGTCATCGACTTGCCGGTCTTCTTGGCGTCGGCGTTCCACATCGGCTTGCCGTCGACGAACGACATGTGCTTCGACTTGACCTCGTGGCTGACGCAGATCTTGACCGTGCCCAGCGTGTCGATGACGTTCTTGAAGCCACCGAAGTTGATGATCGCCGCGCCGTCGAAGCTGACGCCGGTGAGGCGCTTGATCGTCTGGGCCATCAGCTGGGCGCCACCCTCCCAGCCGCCACCGTTGCGGGCGCCGGCCTGGAACGCGGCGTTGATCTTGTCGGTGCCGCCGGCGAAGCCGCTCTTCTTGAAGGGCGGGATCTGCGCCTCGGTGTCCCGGGGGATCGAGATCAGGTACGCCTGGTCGTGCGAGGCCGGGATGTGCAGGATGATGATGCTGTCCGACCGGACGTCGTCGGCGGCCCACCGCTCCCGGGCGTCCACGCCCAGCAGCAGCATGTCGATCGGGCCGTCCAGGCTCGCGCCACCCTCGGCGTCGGACTTGCTGGCGTCGCCGAGCAGGTTGCGCTGGGCGATGTCGCCGGTGGCCTGACCGATCAGCACCTTCGTGCCGACGATGGCCACCCCGCTGCTGAGCATCAGCACCGCACCGAAGATCACGGTCAGGCGGGCCCAGAGCGGGTCCTTGCGCCGGGGACGCTTCTTCGACGGCCCCTTGCCGCCTGTCCGCTTGTCGCCACCACCCGGCGGACGACCGCCCGGACCACCGCCGGACGGGCCTGGCTGCACCGGTATGGACGCGGCGATCCGGCCGCTCGGCGCGGCGGATCTGGTGGACGGAGGGCGACGGCTGGCCTGAACCGGCATTCGTGCTCCAGCTCGTGATCAGGAGGGGGCGGCACCACTGTACGGACATCAATTCGACTTTGCGAGTTCATCTGCACTCAATCAGGACGACAGGCTCAGTCAACCGGGCGATCGGCTCCACTCGATGGCCGAAACGGTGAGTCCGTCTCGCGTCCGGCCGACCGCCCGTGCCGCCCCGGTGCTCAGCCGCCGTCGGTGCTCTTCGGCGGGTTGGCCTTCACCCAGTCCGCCATGGTGTCGGCCGACATCGCCTGGTACATCGCCAGTGCCTTCTCCCGGTTCGAGACCACCACCGACTCGCCGTTGATCGTGTCGCTGCCCGAGTTCGGGCTGGTCAGGAACGTGAGGTTCTCACCCCGCAGGTTGCGGAACTGCACCGCCATATCGGTCAACGAGAAGTCCTGGTCGACGGTCACCGCCGCGGTCACCGATTTGAGGAAATCATTGAGCTTCTTCGGGTTCGCCAGCGTGCCGGTGCTCGCCGCCTTGTCCATCAGCGCCCGCAGGAACTCCTGCTGGTGTCGCATCCGGGCGAAGTCACCCTCGGGGAACTGCTTACGCTGCCGGATCCAGTCCAGCGCCTCCGAGCCGTCCATGTGGTTGGTGCCCTTGGTGAACGTCCGGTACGGCTTGTGGATCGAGGTGATCGTCCGCTCCACCTTCAGGTCCACGCCGCCGAGGGCGTCGGTGACCTCCTTGAAGCCGCCGAAGTCGATCGCCATCACGTGGTCGATCCGGACGTCGGTGAAGCACTCCACGGTGCGGACCGCCAACGGCAGACCACCGAAGGCGAACGCCGCGTTGATCTTCGCGCGCTGGCCGGAGCCGCAGTCCGCGCCGGCGCTCTCCGGGATCGGCACGTACAGGTCGCGCGGGATGGAGACCAGGTACGCCTGCTGGTGGTCGGCCGGAATGTGCATCACGATGATCGTGTCGGCCCGCCACTGGCTCTTGGAGTCGACCGGCGCGTCCGGGTCCCGGGAGTCGCTGCCGACCAGCAGGATGTTCAACGCGCCGTCGACGGGCTTCGCCGGCCGACCGCCGGTGATCTGCGCGAACGGGTCGGTGCGGGCCAGATCGTTGTTGAGGTTGCGCGCGTACAGCCACGCGCCCAGGCCGCCGAGCAGCGCCAGCACCAGCACCGCGACACCGGCCACCAGCCCGATCCGGCCCCACCGCGGCCGGGGGCCACGCCGTCCCGGCCCGCCGGCGCCACCGGGCCCGCCAGGTCTCGTGGGCCCCGACGGCCCGCCCGGGCCGGGCTGCTGCTCGTCGTACGACGGATACCAGCGCGCCTCTGTCGGACGCGCACGTCCGGAGGCGCCCCGGTCGGGGCCGGGCACCGAGGCGCGCCCGGCGCTGCGGTGCAGATGCGGGTGAGGAACGCCGGCAGGGGTCGCTGACATGCAACTCAGGGTACGTAGCGGGAGCCACTACCGCCCTCAGGTGACACTCAGCGATCGGCGGCCTGCCGGGAGCTGGTTACCCTAGCCGCGCCCGAAAGTACTCGATCGTGCGTCGCAGGCCGTCTTCGGGCGTCACCGTCGGCTCGTATCCGAGCAGTTCACGGGCGAGAGTCAGATCGGGGCGGCGCATCTCCGGGTCGTCCGAACTGCGCGTGATGTACGTCACCTGCGAGCTGCTGTCGGAGAGCGACACGATCAACTCGGCGAGTTGACGCATGGACATCTCGTGTTCGGTGCCGCAGTTGACCGGGCCGGTCTCGGTCGAGTCGAGCAGCAGCAGGATGCCCCGCACCAGGTCCTCGACGAAGCAGATCGACCGGGTCTGGTTGCCGGTGCCGTGCACGGTGATCGGCTCGCCGCGCAGCGCCTGGGAGATGAAGGTGGGGATGGCGCGACCGTCGTCCGGGCGCATCCGCGGGCCGTACGTGTTGAAGATCCGCACGATCGCGGCGTCCAGCCCCCGGTACCGGTGGTACGCCATCGTGGCCGCCTCGGAGAAGCGCTTGGCCTCGTCGTAGACGCTACGGACGCCGATGGGGTTGACGTTGCCCCAGTAGGTCTCGCGCTGCGGGTGCTCCTTCGGGTCCCCGTACGCCTCGGAGGTGGAGGCCATCAGGAACCGGGCACCGTCGGCGACCGCCCGCTCCAGCAGGTGCAGGGTGCCCACCGAGCCGACCCGGAGAATCTCCACCGGCAGTTGGGCGAAGTCGGTGGGGCTGGCCGGCGAGGCCATGTGCAGGATCGCGTCGAAGCGCTCGGCCAGCGCCGGGTGGTGCGTCGGCAGGCCGTCGGAGAGGTCGGCTTCGACCAGGGTGAAGGTTGGCCGGTCCAGCAGGTGGGCGACGTTCTCCTTGGACCCGGTGACGAAGTTGTCCAGGGCCACCACCGTGCAGCCCCGGGCGATCAGGGAGTCGACCAGGTGCGACGGGACGAACCCGGCGCCGCCGGTGACGAGAACGCGGTGACCGGAACCGAAGCGCTCAGCAACCTTCATGCCGGTCAGCCTACCGACCCTCCTGAACAGCGAGAGGCCCCCTGTTGACGCGTGGCGTCAACAGGGGGCCGGTACGTCGATCAGTGGGCGCCGGCGCCGGTGAGGGCGCGGACCTCCAGCTCCGCGTACTTGTCCTCGTCGTGCTCCTTGGAGATGAGCGTGCCGACGAACCCGCAGAGGAACCCGAACGGGATGGACAGGATGCCCGGGTTGGACAGCGGGAACCACTGCCAGTCGTGGTCCGGGAACATCGACGTCGCCGCGCCCGAGACCACCGGTGAGAAGAACACCAGCACCACGGCCGAGACCAGACCGCCGTAGATCGCCCACACCGCTCCGGAGGTGTTGAACCGCCGCCAGAACAGGCTGTAGAGGATCGCCGGCAGGTTGCCCGAGGCGGCGACCGCGAAGGCCAGCGCCACGAGGAACGCCACGTTGAGGTTCTGCGCGAAGATCGACAGCAGGATGGAGATCGCGCCGATCACCAGGGCGGAGATCCGGGCGACCCGTACCTCCTGGCGCTCCGACGTCTCGCCCTTCTTCAGCACGTTCGCGTAGAAGTCGTGCGCCAGGCTGGACGAGGAGGCCAGGGTCAACCCGGCGACCACGGCCAGGATGGTGGCGAAGGCGACCGCCGCGATGATCGCCAGCAGGGCCGCGCCACCCAGTTCACCGCCGAAGAACTCCAGGCCGAGCGCCTCGGCCAGCTGCGGCGCGGCCGTGTTGCCGGCCTTGTCCTGCGCGATGATCGCCGGACCACCCACCATCGCCGCCGCGCCGAAGCCGAGGGCCAGGGTGAGCAGGTAGAAGGTGCCGATGATGCCGATCGCCCAGAGCACGCTCTTGCGGGCCGCCTTGGCGGTCGGCACGGTGTAGAAGCGGATCAGGATGTGCGGCAGGCCGGCCGTGCCGAGCACCAGCGCGATGCCGAGCGACAGCAGGTCCATCTTGTTGTAGAACGTCTGCGTGGAGTTCCCGGCGACCTCCACCCCGTACCGCAGGCCCGGTCCCAGAAGTTTGTCGCCCTTGCCGGAGGCCGCCGCGGCGGCGCCGAGCAGCTCGGACAGGTTGAAGTGGAACTTGGCGAGGACCAGCACCGTCATCAGCAGCGCGCCGCTCATCAGCAGGAACGCCTTGACGATCTGCACGTACGTGGTGCCCTTCATGCCACCCACGGTCACGTAGATGATCATCAGGGCGCCGACCATGATGATGGTCGCCACCTTGGCGGTGGCCGCGTCCATGCCGAGGAAGGTCGTGCCCGGCTTGATGCCGAGCAGCAGCGCCACCAGCGCGCCGGCGCCCACCATCTGGGCGAGCAGATAGAAGATCGACACCGTGATGGTGGAGACCGCCGCCGCCGTACGCACCGGACGCTGCCGCATCCGGAACGCCAGCACGTCGGCCATCGTGTACCGGCCCGAGTTGCGCAGCAGCTCCGCGACCAGCAGGAGGGCCACCAGCCAGGCGACCAGGAAGCCGATCGAGTAGAGGAAGCCGTCGTAGCCGTAGAGCGCGATGATGCCGGCGATGCCGAGGAACGAGGCGGCCGACATGTAGTCGCCACCGATCGCCATACCGTTCTGGAATCCGGAGAAGGACCGGCCGCCCGCGTAGAAGTCGGTGGCCGTCTTGGTCTGCCGGCTGGCCCAGATGGTGATGCCCAGGGTCACCGCCACGAACACCAGGAACAGCGTGATGGTCAGGTTGCGGGCCGTGTGGTTACCAGCCTCGGCCGCGAGGAGCAGGTCAGCCGCGTGGACCGTCATCATGGGTCACCTCCCCGATCTCGGCACGGATCCGGTCGGCGACCGGGTCGATCTTCCGGTCCGCGTACCGGGAGTAGAGCCAGGCGATCACGAACGTGGAGACGAACTGGAGCAGGCCGAAGACCAGCGCAACGTTGATGTTGCTGCCGAACAGCTTCGTGCCCATGAAGTCCCGGGCATAGGCGCAGAGAATGACGTAGAGCGCGTACCACAGGAAGAACGCGACGGTCATCGGGAAGACGAAGCCGCGTAGCGCGCGGCGCAGTCCGGCGAACTCGTCCGACTGCTGCACGGCCAGGTACTTGTCCGGCTGGGAAGCGGTCGGGGCGGGTGTGTCCGTGGACATCTATGGATCACCACCTTCACAGGCGTCGGGGGTAGTTCCGCGCACCGTAGAGAGCACGCTCCCCGACAAGGAAGGTCGAGATCGACGCCGGTCGTCGAGTGCGCCGAGCGGTTGGCTGGGTGCGCCGAGTGACCCACGTCACCCCGGTGACCGGTCGCGCGTCGAGAGCCCCTGGTCAGGCCGGCAGCTCGTGATACCGCCCCCGGTAGTGCAGCAGCGGCATGGTGTCCGCGCTCAGGTCGACGGCCTCGATGGTGGCCTCCACCAGCAGCCCCCAGCCGTACTCCCGGGCGGTGTCGAGCCGGCACCCCGCCCAGCCGCCGGCGTCGGACGGCACCGGACCGTAGGGCGTGTCGGTCCACGAACCGGTGGCGAAGAGCCCTCCCGGCGCGGGAAAGAGGCCGGCGAAGCGATCGGCGAGCTGCCGATGTGGCGGCCCGAGCGGCGCGACGGCGAAGCGACCCGCCTCCTCGACGGCGGCCCAGAGGTCGGACTCCGGATCGATCAGCCCGAGCAGCCGGTCCGGCTCTCCCTCCGCGACGAGTGTCGACGAGACCGTCAGCCCCGCCGGACCGGGTGCCGTCCAGAGCGTGACCGGCGCGGCGAGCCGACCCCGCAGCCGGCGGGTCGGTGACCGCTGTCCGGTCGGCACCGCGAACGGATCGGTGTGGTGGATCTCGGCACCCGGCTCATGATTCACGTGAAACATTGTGCCGCCCCGGCCTCGCACCCAACCCAGGAAGCGCGCGTGCAGGTCGGCCGGTCGCCCGTTCAGCTGGGCGAGCTGGTCGCCCGCCTCCGCCATCAACGTGCCCAGGTAGAACAGCAGCGCCGTGCGGTCGTCCCGGTACTCGGCCAGCAACGCGAGCCGCGCCGGTTGGCAGGGCCACGGCGCGCCGCAGCCCCGGCAGCGCCACAGCGGCCGCATCGGCAGATGCGGCCGACTCACCCCACACCTCCGGCGGCCGGCAGGAGACAACACCTCTCTGAGCGTGATGCCTGAGAGTCATCTTGATGACCCACAGGCATCACGCTCGTTGGGGTGTGAGGTTCCCGGGCACGCCACGACGCGCCGCCGCGTGCCGGCTCGATCGCGCCCGGCACGGCCGTCGCCGCCACGTTCCTCATCGAGTACGACCACCGCGCCCCGCCCCGACCAGGATTGAACCCGAGCACGGCTGCCTCCTCCCAGTGGATGCGAGGGCCGCCCCGCTCGGGGGACTGACCGGGGTGGCCCGACGCAGGACCGGCCGCCGGGTCGTCGCCTCCACCGGCCGGGCCGCGCGCTCTCCACCCTGGACGGCGCGGCGTGGACACGGGAGGATTCCAGGGCTTACTACGCACCGTGGTCACGTACTTGCCAGATTGAGCGTCGGCGAGCATGTCGGATTCGGTGGCGGCTTCGTGTTCGCCGATCTGCCCGACGGAGACAGGGTGCTCTACCTGGAAAATGCCGCTCGCGGACACGTCGTGGACGACCCCGAGACGCTCCGGTTGATTGATCGCAAATGGGATAGTCTGCTCGGCGAAGCATTGTCCACAGGCGCGTCGTTGGACCTGATCCGGAAGCTGAAGGTGACACCGTGACGATGATCGAGCCGCGCTGGCGCACCTCCACCCGGTCGACCGACTCCGGCGGCAACTGCGTCGAGGTGGCGGACAATCTGCCGGGTGTCGTACTGGTGCGGGACAGCAAGGATCGGTCCGGCCCGGTGCTCACGTTCAGCCCGTCGGCCTGGACCGGATTCCTCGCCGCCCGAGCCTCTCGCGGCCCGGTCGACTAGCGCCGTGGCGTGACGGTGGCCAGTAGTTCCGGCTGACGCCGGTCCAGGACGTCACCGGCCAGGTACGCGCCGAGCAGCGCTGTGCCCAGCCCGTACGCCGTGCCGAACGGGAGGGCCAGCCAGAGCCAGGCGTCGCCGAGCAGTGCGGCGGCCACCACCATCGGCACACCGACGACCGCCGTGGTGACCATGGCCAACAGGGTGAGCAGACCCTTTGCCATGCCCGCGCCGCTGTTCATTCCGAACGGGTTGCTCGTCTCCGGCAGCGAGTACGCCCCGAGCACCGAGACGAAGCTGTTCACCGCCAACCCGGCGCCGTAGGTGGCGACCAGACTGCCCACCATGAGCCCGATCCACGCGGGTCGACTGAGCAGCACCGACAGCACCACCGCGACGAGCACCAGCATCGGTAGGACGTACAGCGAGAACGCGGTCATCCGCGCGCGCAGCTCGATCCGGCCGGGGACGCCGGCCACGACGTTCGCGGCGTACGCGCTGCCGTCGAAGCCGAACTGGTTGGCCAGGGTGGCCGAGGCGACTATGCCGACGATGAGCAGGGAGAGGGTGACCACGACCGGTGAGCTGTCGCCGGCAGCCGCCGTGAACCCCCCGTTCTCGGGGGACGCGAAGTCTCCACCCATGACGTTGACCAGGACGGGCACGAAGATGCCGACCACCGCGATCGTGATCAGGTTGGCTCGGCGGCGGGCGTCCCGCCACCAGTAACGGGCGTCCCGGGCGACAAGCGCGCCGAACCGGTCCCGCCGTACCCAGGCGGTGGCCCGGGGGAACAGTTGGGCGACCGCGCCCCCGCCGACTTCGCGTCGGGCCGGCGCCCTGCCAGCGGTCGCCGAGCCGACCATCGCCGACTCCAACGACCGCGACCACCAGGCCAGCAGGGCAGCGATCGTCGCCACCGTGATCAGCAGTTTGAGCGGGGCCGCCCACACCCGTCCCTGTGCCACGTCGATACCGGCGGTCCACGGAGCCCCGAACGGCGTCCACCCGAGCACCGAGGCCGGCCCGGTCAGTCGGTTCCAGTCCGTCTGACGCAGCGCCGCCAGGCCGAAGACCTGCAACGGGCCGAGCAGCGCGGCGGTCACCGCCAGCAGCACGGCCGCCAGGTCCCGCACCCGGCGGGACCGCAGCATGCTCGCGAAGGCGCTGGTCACCGCCCGGCTGGCGGCCACACAGAGCAACAACCCGGCGAGTACGCCAAGCACGGCCACCAGGCCGGCGGACCAACCGCCCAGCGCCCACGCGGTCAGCACCAGCCCCAGCGAGGCGATCGACGCCGCCAGCACCGGCACGCTGACCAGCGCGGCGGCGAACAACCCGACGACCAGGGTGCGGCGCGGCAGCGGTAGCAGCGCGAACCGGGCCGGGTCCAGTGTCTCGTCCACCCCGAAGAAGACGAGTGGCAGCAGCAGCCAGCCGAGCACCAGCAGGCCACCGCCCGCGGCGGCGACCAGCACCGCGTACCGCCCGTTGCCCGTCATGCCGGGCGCGGCGAACAGGAAGAACCCACTGGCCGCGAACCAGAGGCCGACCAGCGCCCCGCCGACGAACATGGCGATCCGCCAGCCCTGGCCCCGGAAGTTGTTGCCCATCACCCGCAGCTTGAGCCGTACGAAGTGTCGCGCGGAGACCGTTCGCGCCGGAGTGGCGGGCGCGGCAGGCGCGGTGGCCGCGCTCACCTGGACAGCCACGACAACTCGTCACCGGTCGCGGTGCGCCCGCCGACCACCTCGACGAAGACCTGCTCCAGGGAACGGCCCCCGCGAACGTCGGCGATCGTGCCGACCCGCTTGATGGTGCCCTGGGCCAGGATCGCCACGTGCGAGCACAACCGCTCGACGACCTCCATCACGTGGCTGGAGAAGACCACCGTGCCGCCGCCGGCCGCGTACCGGGTGAGAATGTCGCGGATCAGCGCGGCCGACACCGGGTCGACCGCTTCGAACGGCTCGTCCAGCACCAGCACCCGCGGGCCGTGCAGCAACGCGCAGGCCAGCCCGATCTTCTTCTTCATGCCTGCCGAGTAGTCCACCACCAGCGTCCGGCCGGCGTCGCCGAGCGCCAGGACGTCCAGCAGTTCGGCGGCCCGCTGGTCGACCACCGCCGGGTCCATCCCCCGCAGCAGCCCGTTGTACGCCAGCAGTTCGGCACCGCTGAGCCGGTCGAACAGCCGTACACCGTCGGGCATCACGCCGAGCAACTGCTTGGCCGCGACCGGATCGCGCCACACGTCCTGGCCGAGCACCCACGCCGACCCGGCGTCCGGGCGCAGCAGCCCGACCGCCATCGACAGGGTGGTGGTCTTACCGGCGCCGTTCGGGCCGAGCAGCCCGTAGAAGGAGCCGGCCGGTACGTCCAGATCGACGCCGGCAACCGCGACCGTGCCGTCGAACCGCTTTGCCAGACCACGCAGCACGAGCGCGGGATGCTCACCAGTCATGGGCCCGACGTTATCCGCCGATCGCCAATTTCACCGTCCCGCAGAGGGCGGACTCGCGATGATCCTCCGACGCTCGCCGGTCTTGATCCACTCGTGTTGCGAAATATTGCGGTAACCCATGCGCCGAGACACCCCTACTCCAGGAATCCCGAGTGGATCGAGCGCACTCCCCGCGCCGATCTTGCAGTTTGGGTTGTCTGTTCGCGAGAAAAGTCGCCTTTGTCGCCGCAGAAACTGCAAGATCGCGGGGGCGGGGGCGGGGGCGGGGGCGGGTGCGGGTGCGGGGTGCGGGGGTGGGGGCGGGTGCGGGGGTGGGGGTGCGGGGTGCGGGGAGGTAGGGGGTTAGAGGCGCAGGGACTCTGGGGTGTGTAGGCGGAGCATGGTGGCGGCTACGTCTGCTGGTGCGCGACGGCGGGTCGCCATCGACACGACGACCATCACGGTGAACGCCAGTGGCACCGTCCAGGCGGCCGGTTGTGCGGTGAGGGTGGCGGGCCAACCCGACAGCGGCGGGCCGAGGACGGTCACCAGCACCGCGCCGATCGCCGCCCCGCCGCCGACCAGCACCCCGGCTGCCGCGCCCAGGTCGGTCAGCCCTCGCCACCAGATGCCGAGCACCAGCAGCGGGCAGAAGCTCGACGCGGCGACGGCGAAGGCCAACCCGACCACCTGTGAGACGTCCAGGCCGGAGACGTGCAGGGCCAGCACCGCCGGTACACCTCCGGCGATGACGGTCGCCAACCGGAAGCCGCGCACCGAGCCACGGCCGAGGACGTCCGTCGAGATCACCCCTGCGACGCTGGTCAGCAGGCCCGACGAGGTGGAGAGGAAGGCCGCGAACGCTCCCGCCGCGACCAGTGCGGCGAGCAGCCGCCCGGCCAGCCCGTCGCCGAGGACCGCGCCGGGTAGCAGGACCACCACCGCGTCGGTCTGCCCGCTGACGAGCAGTTGCGGTGTGTAGATCCGGCCCAGCACCCCGTACAGGGTGGGCAGCAGGTAGAACGCACCGACCAGTGCCAGGACCACGAGCGTCGTCCGGCGCGCCGCCGCGCCGTCGGGGTTGGTGTAGAAGCGGACCAGCACGTGCGGCAGGCCCATCGTGCCCAGGAACGTGGCCAGGATCAGCGAGTACGTTCCGAACAGGCCCCGGTCGTCCGAGCCGGCGGCGCTGGGCAGCAGCCAGTCCGCCGCGTCGGTGGCCACCCCGGACACCTCCGGCACCGGGTCGCCGGCCGCGAAGGACAGTTCGTCGCCGGGGCGTACCTCACGGATGTCGCCATCGGCAAGGGTGAGGGTCGCGCGGTGCTCGACCACGACGGTGGTCGCGGTCCGGAACGTCGGCCCGTCCGGCGGCGTCACCGCCGGGCGGGCATCGGCCTGCCACTGCAGCGCCAGGAAGATCACGGGTACGGCGAGAGCGGTCAACTTGAGCCAGTACTGGAACGCCTGGACGAAGGTGATGGCCCGCATCCCGCCCAACGCCACGTTGGCGGTGACCACGGCCGCGACCAGAAGGGCACCCACGGGGTACGGGGAGCCGGCGACCGTGGCGAGGGTGAGGCCGGCGCCCTGCAACTGCGGCACCAGGTAGAGCCAGCCGATGAAGATCACGAAGGTGGTGGCGAGGATGCGCAGGCGGCGGGACCCCAACCGCAACTCGCAGAAGTCGGGCAGTGTGAACGCGCCGGAGCGGCGCAGCGGCGCGGCCACGAACAGCAGCAGAGCCAGGTAGCCGGCGGCGAAGCCGACCGGATACCAGAGCACGTCCACGCCGTACTTGAGGACCAGGCCCGCGATGCCGAGGAAGCTCGCGGCCGACAGGTACTCCCCACCGATGGCGGCGGCGTTCCAGGTCGGACTGATCGCCCGCGAGGCGACCAGGAAGTCGGACGTCGTCCGGGCCAGCCGCAGCCCGTAGAAGCCGATGCCGACGGTGACCAGGGTGACCGCGACGATGGCCGGAACCACGTAGTCGTTGCCCACGTCAGTGCTCCGGCCGCTGCACCAGGTCGGTGAAGTCCTGCTCGTTGCGTTCGGCCAGCCGCACGTACGCCCAGCCCACCGCGATCAGGAACGGGAACGCGGCCACCCCGAGCAGCAGCCACGGCAGGTTGACGCCGGCCACCGTGGTCCGGCCGAGCGATGGTGCGATGGCGAACAGCCAGGGCAACCCGCCCAGCCCGATGACGACCACCAACGACAGCCGCAACGCCAGCGCGAGCTGGGCCCGGACCAGGCCACGGACCAGCGCCTCGCCGACCTGGGTCTGCTGGGCCAGCTCGGCGCGGGTCCGCTCGGCGCGGGTGTCCTGCCGCGTGATGTCGGCCAACACGATCCGCGCCCGCCGGGGCGGCGGGACCGCACCGCCCGACCCCACGTCAGGGAGTTGCTTGGCCACCCCGGCAGTCTTGCCCGCCTCGCGCGATTGTCAAGCGTCGCCGCTCACTGGTAGCGCAGGCCGAAGCAGTGCGACGCGGGGCCGGTCACCGGGATTCTGTCCAGCTCACGGCGGGCGCGCTCCCGTCCGACGTTCGTCGCCCACAGGCCGTCCCGGGGCAGGTCGGTCGCGAGCCGGTTCAGCGCGCAGATCCGTACCGGTTCGGGCAGCCGGGCCAGGGCCGGTACGGCGTCCGCCGACAGGTCGGCCACGTAGCCGACGTCCAACCGGCCGGTCTCCAGGTACCGGTCGACGTTCCGGTCGGCGATGAGTCGGTCCGGGTTGACCAGGGCCAACCCGAGCAGCGCCAGCACCGCCGTGCCGATCACCAGGCGGGGCAGCCAGGTGGCCCGTAGCCGTACCACCGCCACGCCGACCAGCACGAACAGCAGACCGAGCCACAGCTCGACGGTCGCCACGACGAGCCGCAGTCGGGTGGCGCCGTACGCGTCGGCATAGACCTGCATCCGGTACAGCGCCGAGGCCACGATCACCAGGCTGAGCGCGGTGAGCGCCCCGAGCAGCGCGCGGACCAGCAGTCGGTCGGTACGCGTGGCCTTCGGTGCACGACGGGCGGCGACGGCGATCACCAGCAGGGTGAGCCCGGTGACGGCGAGCAGTTGCCAGAACCCGCTCCGCGCGTACTGCGCGTAGGTGAGCCCCGACGTGCGCAGCACGTGTCCCGCGCCGCCGAACAGCACTGTCAACTGGACCAGTACGAAAGCGGCGAACAGGGCGTCGAGCAGCACCAGCGGAAGGGTCCACTCCAGCCGGTGAGCCGGACGGGACGGTCCCGGCCGCAGCCCTTCCAGGTCGGGCGGCCGACTGACCAGGTACGCCGCGCCGAGCAGACCACCGCCGATCAGCAGCAGACGGAACATCCAACCGGTGACACCGGGCACCGAGATGTCGGGCAGCAGACCGGTGACCAGGTCGGCGAAGACCGCATCGGCCGACGAGAAGAGCAGTCCGAACAGCAGGAGCAGGCCGGCGGAGACGGTCAGGCTGGTCAGGACCCGTCCGACGCCGATGCCCGAGCCGGCCGGTCGGGTGTCGCGCAGCCCGCGTACCGCCCAGGGGAGTGCCCGTACCGTCGCGGCCGGCGGCAGCGTCGCCGCCAGCAGCATTCCGAGCGGGCTCCGCCCGCCGGTCACCGCGAGTGTGCCGGTGACCGCGGCGCCGAGTAGGCAGAGGACGAAGAGCCAGCCGGCCGCGCGGACCGTGCCCACGCCCACCAGGGCGACCGTCGCGGCAGCCCAGACGACCTGGGCCGCCCGCCCCGATGCCCCCGTGGCATCGGGACGGACGGTGGCCGCCGGAGTGGTCGCGGTGGGTGGAGTCGCCGGGGTGGGCGGCGCGGTCTGCGGCCGGGGTCGCACGACGGTGGCTGTGCCGAGCGCGGCGGTGGCGGCCAGCGCGGCCACCAGCCAACCGAGTCCGGGGCGAACCACCGTGAGCGTCGAGGCGCCGACGACGGCCGCCACCGTCAGGGCCGCCAGGGCCAGCGGACGCGCGGCCCCGGACGGGCCGGGCCAGCGCCGCGCGATCAGTGACGGTGGCCGGGGCACGACCGGTAGGGCAGCCATCGGCTGGGGCCACGCGGGCGTCGGTCGTCCCGCTGGCCCGGCGGGCGGCGGCGTCGCCGGACCGATGGTCGATGTCGCCGGGCCGGCGGTCGGCGGTGTCGCCGGGCCGATGGTCGATGTCGCCGGGCCGGCGGTCGGCGGTGTCGCCGGGCCGGTGGTCGCAGGCGGATTGCTGCCAGGGGTGGTCATGCGACCTCTCCTCGGTGTGGTCTGTCGTTCGGGATGGTGACCTGGATGCGGCAGCCCGGCCGGGGGCCCTTGACGGCGCGAACCGGGTCGAGGACCGCGATCCGACCGCCGTGCAGTTCGACGACCCAGCGGGCGATGGCCAGGCCGAGGCCGGTTCCACCGTCGGCTGCGCGGTCGCCACGGGTGAACCGCTCGAACACCCGGGACCGCTCGGCCGTCGGGATGCCCTGTCCCTCGTCGCTCACCTCGAAGTGGAGTTCGCCGACGTGCTCCTCGGCGCTCACCCGGACGGTGCCGCCGGCTGGGCTGTGCCGCGCCGCGTTGTCGAGCAGGTTCGTGAACACCTGGTGCAGCCGCCACGGGTCCGCGTGCACGGTCAACGGCGTCGCCAACTCGCGGAGCCGGAAGTCGACGTCCAGCCCGGCGCCGGCCGCGCTCGCGGTGGCGTGCTCCACCGCCTCGTCGAGAAAGTCCCCCACGTCGATCTGGACCCGGCGCAGCGGCACCACCCCGGCGTCGAGGCGGGACAGGTCGAGCAGGTCGGCGACGAGATGTCCGAGCCGCTCGGTCTGGGACAGCGCCGCGCGCAGGGCCGCCGGTTCCGGCTCGGCCACCCCGTCCACCATGTTCTCCAGGACGCCCTGCAAGGCAGTGATCGGCGTGCGCAGCTCGTGGGAGACGTTGGCGATCAGCTCACGCCGTCGCTGGTCCGCCGCGTGCAGGTCCTCGGCCATCTTGTTGAACGCCTGGGCCAGCTCGCCCACCTCGTCGCGGGAGGTGGCGCGTACCCGACGGGTGTAGTCGCCGCGGGCCATCACCCCGGCGGCGGCCGTCATCTCGCGCAGCGGCGAGGTCATCCCGTGGGCGAGCACCTGCGAGGTGACCAGCGCGATGCAGATGGCGGTGATCGCCGTGCCCGGTGGGAGCCAGCCGATGCCGTACCAGAAGTAGCCGATGGCCACGGCCCAGGAGGCGACCAGCAGCACGCCGAGCTTCATCTTTATCGAGCGGACCGGATCGAGAGGACGGGGAAGCACCCGCTCCAGCCAGTCCACGAGCCGGCCGGTCACGCGGGCACCTCCAGGGCGTACCCGACGCCGTGGACGGTCCGGATCAGGTCGGCGCCGAGCTTTCGGCGCAGCGCCTTGACGTGGCTGTCCACGGTGCGGGTGCCGGTGCCCTCGGCCCAACCCCACACGTCGGCGAGCAGCCGCTCCCGGGGGAGGACCGTGCGGGGTCGCCCGGCAAGGTGCAGCAGGAGGTCGAACTCCGTGGGCGTGAGGTGCACGTCAGCACCGGCGCGGCGAACCCGCCGCTCGGCTTCGTTGATCTCGATGTCACCGAGGCGGATGGCGGGTGGCGCGGGGGTCGCGGCCCGTTCCATGCGGCGCAGCAGCACGTGTACGCGGGCAGCCAGCTCGCGCATCGAGAACGGCTTGGTGAGGTAGTCGTCCGCGCCGACCGCGAGCCCGACCAGCAGATCCGTCTCGTCGTCGCGGGCCGTGAGCATCAGCACCGGAACTGGCCGGACCGCCTGGATACGCCGGCACACCTCCAGGCCGTCGAAGCCGGGCAGCATCACGTCGAGGACGACGAGATCCGGCTGTCCGGCCCGGAACCGTTCGACGGCGCTGGGGCCGTCCGCGGCGATCTCCACGAGGAAGCCCTCGGCGCGGAGTCGGGCGGCGACCGACTCCGCGATGGTGCGTTCGTCCTCGACGACCAGGACGCGGCGTTCTTTCATGGGGTCTGACTGTAGGGAGCCACCGTGGAGATCAGTGGGTGGCATTGTGAATAACCTGTGGAGAACCGATCAGCCCTGTGGATAACTCGGGGGTGCTGCCGGTAGGCCTCTTTCGGCCGGTCCCCGGGTCAGTCCAGTCCGACGCGTTCCGGGCGGGCCGAGGCGGAGCCGAGCCAGGTGTGCGGGTTGCCGTACCAGCACCAGCCCAGCTTCGGCGCGCCCTGGCTGATCCACAGTGCCGGCACCCGCTTGTCACCGCACCGCGAGCCGACCAGGGAGAAGCACCTGTTGCTGGCCAGTGCATCCGGGTACAGCGTGATGAAGGCGAGCCCCTCGTCGATGGTGAGCGGAAGTCGACCCTGGGCGGTCATGCCCTCCATCGCCGCGGCCGGGGCGAGGTTGCGGAACTCCTCGCCACGGTCGACGTCGAAGAGGAGGTACACCGGCCCGGCGGGCACCTCCAACTCCTTGATGGGGTCGAAGCGCGGCAGGTCGCCCTCAGCGTAGTGGCGGTCGAGGAAGCCGGGCTTGCGCTTGCCGGCCAGGGTGGTGAGTTCGAGTCGGGGCTCCACGCCGATCAGGTCCCGAGTGACGACCAGCAGGAAGGGCACCCGGGCGTCGGTGGGCGCAGGCAGGCCGGAGGCGCCGTCGACCGCTCGGGATCGCAGCGGGGCGGCCAGGTCGCGCAAGGCGCTCTCGGGCACGCCGGCCAGGGCCGGGTAGCCCAGTTGCACCAGGCGGTCGAGTTGGCGGTCGAACTCGGTCTCGGCGTCGAACGGAGTTGCGGTCACGGAGCGGCCTCCCGAATGTCGTATCAACTATCGTACAGCGTACGGGAAGGGTGGGAGTATTCCCGCCTCAGCGACTCCAGTCCTGCTTCGCCGCCCTGACCAGCTTGTCCTTCAGCTCCCGGGTGTGCCGCCGACTCACCGGCAGCTCGGTGGAGTCGACCACCACCACGTAGCCGGAGTTGACCAGGCGCAGCTCTGCGATCAACTTCAACTGCACCAGGTACGACCGGTGCACCCGCACGAAGCCGGCATCCGCCCACCGCTCGGCGAGCGTGGCCAGTGAGACCCGCACCAGGTGCGACCCCTCGGCGGTGTGCAGCCGGGCGTAGTCACCCTGCGCCTCCACCCACCGCACCGCCGAGCGGGGCAGCATCCGGGTCGTACCGGCCAGCTCGATCGGAATGGTCGGGTCCTCCTCGGCCCGGGCCAGTGCCGCCGGATGCGACGGCACCACCCGCGACCCGATCACCCGCCGCAACGACTCGGCCAGCCGCTCGGCGCGTACCGGTTTGCGCACGTAGTCCGTGGCGCCCAGGTCGAAGGCGTCCACCGCGCCATCGTCGTACGCGGTGACGAAGACGATCGCCGGCGGCCGAGCGAACCGTCGCAGCACCCGTGCCAGCTCCATGCCGTCCAGGCCGGGCATCCGGATATCCAGGAAGACCACGTCCACGTCACCGTCGCGGAGCAGTCGCAGCGCCTCGGTGGCGTCCCCGGCGGTGTGCAGGCGGGCCACCCGGGGATCGGCCCGCAGGTGGTACGCCAACTCGTCGAGCGCGGGCGGCTCGTCGTCCACCGCCAGCACCCGGAGGAACCCGGTAGTCACGAACCGGCCCGTACGCCCGGGTGGAACTTCGGCACCCGCACGCTCACCCGCGTGCCGGACCCCAGCCCGGTCTCCACGACCAGACCGAACCGGTCACCGAAGACCGAGCGCAGCCGCTCGTCGACGTTCGAGAGGCCGACGTGCTGGCCCGTGTCGTCACCCGGGTCGCCGGTGCTGCGGGCCAGCTCGGCGATGCCGGCGGTCAGCGCGGTCGGATCCATACCCACCCCGTCGTCCTCCACCGTGATGTGGCATTCGGCGCCCGCGTCCCGGGCCTCGATGCTCACCATGCCCGTGCCCGGCTTGCGGGACAACCCGTGCCGGACGGCGTTCTCCACCAACGGCTGGAGACACAGGAACGGCAGTGTCACCGGCAGTACCTCCGGCGCGATCTGCAACCGCACCTGCAACCGGTCGCCGAAGCGGGCCCGCTCGATCGTCAGATACCGGTCGATCGACCGCAGCTCCTCGGCGAGGGTGGTGAACTCCCCGTGCGCCCGGAACGAGTACCTCGTGAACTCCGCGAACTCCAGGATCAACTCCCGGGCGCGCTCCGGATCGGTGCGGACGAACGAGCCGATCGCGGTCAACGCGTTGTAGATGAAGTGCGGGCTGATCTGTGCCCGCAACGCCCGGATCTCAGCCCGAGCCAGCCGCTCCCGGGAGGAGTCCAGCTCAGCCAGGGCGAGCTGGTTGCCGGCCCAGTGCGCGGTCTCCAGGGTCGCCTGCACCAGCCCCGGCTCCGGCGCGTTGTCGGCGATCGCCACCAGCGCCCCGACCACCCGGGCGTCAGCGCCGTGCAGGGGCGCGACCACCGCACCCCGGACGGGGCAGTCCACCCGATCGCAGCGCAGGTCGGACTCCCCGAGCACAGTCGAACGCCCAGAGGTGATGGATCGCTGGGCCGCCGCCAGCAGTTGCTCGCCGTGGTGCGTGCCGCGTCCGTCGAGGGCGAGCACCTCGTCGGCGTCCGTGAGCGCCAGCCCGACCGCACCCACCAGGGCCCGCAGATGGCGTACGGCCTTCGCCGCCCCCGCCGCGCTCAGTCCCGCCCGAAGCGGCTCGGCGGCCAGGCCGGCGGTGTGCAGCACCTCGTAGGTGGCCCGCTGGGTGGCGGTGGCGATGCCGCGCCGGGCGCGTAGTCGCAGCACCGCCAGCAGGGCCGCGGTCAGCGCGGTGACCAGCGAGACGACGCCGATGACGGCGGAGAGGTTGCCACCCACGCAGCGATCCTGACGGCTCGCCGCGTTCCGCGCTAGTACGCGCCCTTGCGGGCGAGCACCACACCGACGGTGCGCCACAGGATGCTCAGGTCGTACGCCAGCGACCAGTTGTCGACGTAGTAGAGGTCCAGCCGGACCGCTTCGTCCCACGACAGGTCGGAGCGGCCGGAGACCTGCCACAGCCCGGTCATGCCCGGACGCACCAGCAGGCGGCGTCGTACGTCGCCCAGGAAGTCGCCGTCGTCGGCCGGCAGCGGGCGTGGCCCGACCAGCGACATCTCACCCCAGAGCACGTTGATCAACTGCGGCAGCTCGTCCAGCGACGAGGCCCGCAGGAAGCGACCCACCGGAAAGACCCGGGGATCCTGCTTCATCTTGAACAGCATGCCGTCGGTCTCGTTCTGGTCGGTGAGGCTGGCCAGCCGGTCCTCGGCGTCGACGTACATCGTCCGGAACTTCCACACCCGGAACGTGCGCCCCTCGTGCCCCACCCGAGGCTGGCGGAAGAAGACCGGCCCGGGGTCGGAGATCCGGATCGCCACCGCGATCGAGATGAAGAGCGGGACCAGCAGCAGCAGGCCGAGGCCGGCGGCGACCCGGTCCATCAGGTTCTTGGCCAGCAGCGCCGGCCCGGAGAGCGTCGGCTCCTCGACGTGCAGCAGCGGCAGACCCTCGATCGGCCGGATGTGCACGCGCGGGCCGGCGATGTCGGTCAGCTGCGGGGCGACCACCAGATCAACCCCGGAGCCTTCGAGCTGCCAGGCCAGTCGGCGCAGCTCACCGGGCTCCGCGCTGGCCGACCCACAGACCGCGATGGTGTCCCCACCGACCTCACGGACCAGGGCCAGGACGTCGCGGCCGGCATGCACCGGCACCGGCGTGGGCACCCCGCGGGCCGCCGCGTAACCGTCGGTGATGTGGATGGCGACCGGCATCAGCCCGGCGGCGGGACTACGGGTGACCGCCGCGTAGACCTCCAGGCACTCCGGCAGGGTGCCGACCAGCACCATCCGGTGCGCGGCCTGACCGGCGCGCCGACGGATGTAGTGCAGCGCCCAGCGGGCCACGAATCGGCCCCACAGGATCAGGAGCAGCGCTCCGAGCAACGCCGTGCCGACCGTCCACCGCGACAGCGCGGTCTTGGTGGCGAAGGCGAGGAAGGAGACGCTGGCCGCGACCGTGACGGCGGCCCGGATCACCCGCTTGAACTCGTCCGGGCCGAGCCCCAGATAGCGCCGGTCGTACGCCCGGTTGCTCCAGAGGATGACCATCCAGCCGAGGGGGAGCAGCAGGTAGGAGATGGTGTGGAACCAGGTCGGGTCCTGGTTGGTGCCGGAGAAACCGGAGGCGGCCTGGTCGAAGAGTTGGATCGCGATCCAACTGGCGAACGCCGCCGCGCCGAAGTCGAGGAGCAGCAGGATCGCGGTGTAGGGGCGGTGCCACCGGGAGACGCGGCGTCGCGCCCTGGCCCACGCCGACCGAGGGACGCCGTTGTGTGACGGCGGCGTCGGCGGCTGGATCTCGAAGCTGTCGACGTGCCGCACGAGTCTGCTCCGGCCTTCGTTGGATACCGGGCGCTGGAGGCTTGCCGTCACCTCACCCATGTCCTCCCGCATGACACGTGCCACTCACTCGCAGTGAGGGGCCGGGTCGCCCACCGTCCCAGTCTCCCACGCGGGTCCCCACCGGTCGCCGCCCCGCAGGAGATTGGCGACCGCTGGTGTCGGCGGGATCTGGCCGGCTCCGCACCATTTCAGAAGCCGGGGACCGGGCCACTATACCGATGGATGTGCGTGTGGCGAGAACGGTGGACGGGAGGTTCGACTCACTCGGGTCGATTCCGCTCCGTAGTCGCCATGTGGGGTTACTCACCGTACGAGACGGGACAACCGTCGGTCAGCAAGCGGCTTGCCGCCCGTCTGACACGTCGCGCAGTACTGCAGGCTCGAGTCGGCGAACGAGACCTCTCGGACGGTGTCCCCACAGACCGGGCAGGGCAGCCCGGTGCGGGCGTGCACCTTCAGCCCGGACCGCTTCTCCCCCTTCAGTTCCGCCGCGCGCTGACCGAGGGACCGCTGAACCGCGTCGCCGAGCACCTGGCGGGTCGCCGCGTGCAGGGTGGCGAACTGGGCGTCCGTGAGCCGGTCGGTGATCGCGAACGGAGAGAGCTTCGCGGTGTGCAGGATCTCGTCGGAGTACGCGTTGCCCACCCCGGACAGCACCGACTGGTCGGTCAACACCCCCTTGACCTGCCCGCGCCGGCTGCGCAGCCGCTCGACGAAGGTGGGCAGGTCGGCGGCGAGCGCGTCCGGGCCCAGCTTGGCCACCCCGGGCACTGTCGCCGGATCGGTGACCAGATATGCGGCCAGCTTCTTCTGCGTACCGGCCTCGGTGAGGTCGAAGCCGGAGCCGTCGTCGAGCCGGACCCGGACGGCGATCGGACCCTTGCCCGGGCGCAGCGGCGTTGAGGACGGGAACGCCTCCCGGTAGTGCAGCCAGCCCGCGCGCGCCAGGTGCACCACGAGATGCAGGTCACCCTCGATGACGACATCGAGGAACTTGCCGTGCCGACGGGCGTCGACCACCGTCCGCCCGGCGACCGCGGAGGGTGCCGGGTCGTACGTCTTCAGGGCGCTGATCGCGGCGATCTCCAGCCGGTCGACACGCCGCCCCACCGCGCGCTGCCGCAGGTAACCCGCGAGCGCTTCAACCTCCGGTAGTTCGGGCACCAGCCAACGGTAGCCTTCTTTCCCGTGAGAATCGTGGTGGCGCACAACCGGTACCGGGAAGCCCAGCCCTCCGGTGAGAACACGATCGTCGACTCGGAGATCGCCCAGCTCACGGCCGCTGGGGTCGAGGTGCTGCCCTTCATCCGCAGCTCGGACGAGATCCCGTCGATGTCGAAGGCCGCCAAGGCGCTGCTGCCGATCTCACCGATCTGGGCGCCTCGTGCCCAGCAGGACCTGGGCCGGCTGCTCACCGAGCACCGGCCGGACGTTCTGCACCTGCACAACCCGTACCCCCTGATCTCGCCCTGGGTGGTGCGGACCGCGCACCGGCACGGTGTGCCGGTGGTGCAGACGGTGCACAACTACCGGCAGGTCTGCTCCTCGGGGATCTACTTCCGGGACGGCGTGATCTGTCAGGACTGCAAGGGTCGGGCGCTGGGCGTGCCAGCGATCAGGCACCGGTGCTACCGCGACTCGGCGGCGCAGAGCGCGCTGATGGCGACCACCCTGGCCGTGCACCGGGGCACCTGGCGGTCGGTGGACCGGTACGTCGCGCTCACCTCGGCGATCGCCGACCACCTCCACGACTACGGCATTCCGGACGAACGCATCGTGGTAAAGCCGAACTCCGTACCCGATCCGGGTCGGCCCGCGCCGCTCGGTGACGGCTTCCTCTACATGGCCCGGCTCTCGCCCGAGAAGGGTGTCGACCTGCTGCTGGATGCCTGGCGTCGCCATCCGGTGGGCACCCTGGGCACGCTGCGCGTGGCCGGAGACGGTGAGCTGCGCCCGCTGGTCGAGGCCGCCGCCGCCGAGCGACCCGACGTGCTCTACCTCGGTCAGCTCGACCGTGCCGGGGTACGCGCCGCGGTCGAGGCGAGCGCGGTGGTGATCGCGGCCTCGATGTGGCACGACGTGCTGCCCACCGTGATCATCGAGGCGTTGGCCAGCGGTCGGCCGGTGCTCGGCACCGCGTTGGGCGGCATCCCGTACCTCGTGGGTGCGGACGCCCCGCACGAGCCCGCCGGCACCGGCCCGGCCGAGACCGCTTCCGCCGTCGCCGGGCAGGGGCCGATACCGCTGCCAACCGGCGTGGTCACCGGCACCGCTGGCTGGGTGGTGCCGCCGGAGCCGGCGGCGCTGGCCGCTGCGCTCCCGGTCGCGCGGGCCGGTGCCGCCGCGCTCTCCGCGCGGGCCCGCCTGCGGTACGAGCAGACCTTCCACCCCGACGTGGTCACGAAGCGCCTCCTCGGCGTCTATGCCGGGCTTTCCCCCGTTGCCTGATCTTGCGCTTCGCGGGGATCAGCGGCGGCGAAGATGACGTTTCGGGCGGCGATCGACACCGGGCAGTGCCTGGTCCGACAAACCCGACAGCTCCGGCCCAGGGCATTGGCTCAATTGCCAACGGTCCTGGGCCGGAATCAGGGTACGACCGCACAGGGCCGTGTCACTCGCAGGTGGACTGCTTCGGGTCGCACGAGAGAGCAGCGGCGGAGGCCATGTCATTCATGTCCACAAAGGTCCCCCCCGAATGCGGCCGGAGGTAGACGTACTTCCCCGGGGAAGCACCGCCGACGTTCTCGTACACGGACAGGTAGAAGTCGGTATCGTTCACCACGGACGAGGCAGAGTCATTCAGATTCTTACCGTTGGTGTACAGCAACTTCCTGAAGTCCAAGACCGCATTGGGATAACCGCCCCCACGGCGCGGGCTGAGCGTGGCGAGGACCGCCACACTGCCTGTTCCGCCGTTGTGCTCGTAGAAGCAGACCTCGCCACGTTGGCACTGGTACGCCGCCTGAGCGGGCGCAGCGGCCACCAATGTGCCGGCAGTAGCCACCACCGCCGCGACAAGGCTCCCCAGGACTCGGTTCCGCTTCATCAAATCCTCCTGTGATTCTCGACAGCTCACACACGTGCAGCTGCCACTCAAAGATGAAGCATCCCGGTAGATAGATTCTGTAGCATTTCTTGATCCACTTAGGACAGAGTCGCGTCGTGGCCGCGGTCGGCCCGACGTACCGCCGGCCGGACGTCTCCTGTCACCGGCAAGCGGGTGTTCGATCCTGGTGGACACCGTGTCCACCGTCGCGCCACAGGGTTCTCACAGGGAGGCGCGGGCGGAGAAGGCGATGCTGGCGAGCAGGAAACCGCCGTTGACAATGGTGAACGCGACCAGCACCCAGAGGACGAGCGCGGGGGCCACGGCCAGCACCAGGGCGGCCACGAAGACGACCGCGCCGTAGTCGCGGACCAGCTTCACGAGGCGTACGGGCAGCGAGGTCGAGGTGACCATGCTGGCGGCGTTCGGACCGGCCTGCATGACCGAGGTGACCAGGTTGACCATCCAGGTACCCGCGAAGGTGGCCACCAGCCAGGTCGGGGTGGACGGCTCCTGCGCTACGGCGGTGGCGGCGAGCGCCGCCACCAGGGCGATCTGCGCGGCCACGTCGCAGAGGATGTCGATCCGCGCGCCGGCCGGGCTGCCCTGGCCGGTGACCCGGGCGAGCTGCCCGTCGGCGCAGTCCAGGGAGTACGCGACCTGCCAACCGACGAGCGCGATCAGGCCGACCACCCAGGCCGGTACGTCCCCGGCGGCGACCGGCCCGGCCAGCGCGACCACGGAGATCGATGTGGCCAGCCCGAGCACCAGGTTGGTGAGGGTCAGCGCGGTCGGGCGCAGCCCGAGGCGTTGCGCGACCAGCGCGAAGACCGCGCCGAGCCACTGGCTGATCGACTCGCTGAACAGGCCGCCGCCCCGGTTGACGCGGTGGAAGTCGGCGATGGTGGGACGGGGGTCAGCCAAGCTGGTCGCGGATTGCACCGGCGTAGTCTGCCAGCCGCTCCCGCGTCTCGGTAGGCGACAGGGCGAGGTGCTCGAGGATCGTGTAGCGGTCCGGGCGGGTACGCGGCGCGAACTGCACCGCCTCGACGAACTGGTCGTCGGTGAGCGCCACCTCGGCGGGAAGCCGAGGCAGGCCGTGCCGGGCCAGACAGGCGGACATCTCGGCGAAGCGGCGCAGGTCACCGCGCAGCCAGGTACAGAACAGCGCACCCAACCCGGCCAGTTCGCCGTGCGAGGCGGTGCCCGGGAAGAGCGAGTCGACCGCGTGCATGATCTCGTGGCAGCCGCCGCTGCACGGCCGGCTGGTGCCGTCGACGGCCATCGCCAGGCCGCTGGAGATCAACGCCTCGGCGAGGACGGTGACGAACGCGTCGTCGCTCATGTCGCCGGGGTGGTGGAGCACCGCCTCGGCGCCCGCTCGGGAGAGCGAGGCGGCCAGCCCGTCCACCGGCTCACCGCGTACCTGCCGAGACAGCTCCCAGTCGGCGAGCGCGCTGATGTTGCTGATCACGTCGCCGATGCCGGCCCGGTTGTGGCGATCCGGACCGCTCTCGACGAAGTCGAGGTCGACGATCACCGCGATCGGGATGTGCACCCCGTAGGAGCCCTTGATCCCGTCGGTGATGAGGCTGGCGACCGGGGAGCCGATCCCGTCGTTGGCGAGGCTTGTCGCCACCGACACCATCGGCAGCCCTCGTCGGGTGGCCGCGTACTTGGCGACGTCGATGGTCTTGCCGCCGCCGATGCCGACGACGGCGTCGTACGAGCGGGCCCGGAGCTTGCCGCCGAGATCGTCGGCGGCGTCCAGGGTCGCCCCGGCGACGGTGAACACGTCGGCGGACCGCAGGGACGGCCGGATCAGGTCCGCGATCTGGGCACCCTGACCGGGGCCGACCACCACCGCCACGTCGCCCCCGGCGGAGATCCGCCCGTCGGCCAGGATCGCGGCCAGGTCGGCGACCGCCCCGCGTCGCACGTCGATGTGCAGTGGGGTGAGGACGCTCCGCGCTAGTAGCGGCACGCGATCTCCCGCGCGCGGGCCAGGTCGGCGTGGTTGTCGACCTCGACCCACGGGACGTCGCCGATCGGCGCGGCCCGCACCTCCCCGCCCCGGTCGGCGAACTCCTGGTAACCGTCCTCGTAGTAGAGGTTCGGGTCCCGCCGCCAGGTCGCCTCCAGCGCGTCGGCGAGGGCGCCGGCGACCTGCGGCTCGATGAGCGTCGCGCCGATGTACTCCCCGTACGCCTCGCCCGGGTCCATGATCTTGGTGATGCGGGTGAGCTGGCCGGCGGCGTCGAAGGTGGTCTTCATCTCCTCCTCGGCCAGCGCCTTGAGGGTGTCAACCGCGAGCAGGATGCCCGGGCCGCGCTCGGCGAGCAGGGTCTTCTCGATGCTCACCGGGTGCACGGTGTCGCCGTTGACCAGCAGCACCCCCCGGGCGAAGTACTCCCGGGCCAGCCAGAGCGAGTAGGCGTTGTTCCACTCCTCGGCCTTGTCGTTGTGCACCAGGGTGAGCGTGACCCCGTACTTCTTCTCCAGGTCGGCCTGGCGGGAGACGACCGCGTCCGCCGCGTAGCCGACCACGATCACGATGTCGGTGAGCCCGACCTCGGCGAGGTTGCCCAGCGCGATGTCCAGGATCGTGGTCTCGCCGTCCACCGGCACCAACGCCTTGGGCAGGGTGTCGGTGTACGGGCGCAGCCGGCGCCCTGCTCCGGCCGCGAGCACCATTCCGATCATCGCGAGATCCTCCCTCGTCCTGCTCCTGTCACCGGTGGAGGATAGCCCCGGGCGGGCCGGCGACTCCGGCCAACCGGTCAGCCCGGTAGGGCCGCCAGGTCGGCCAGCATGGTCAACCGCTCCTCGGCGGAGAGCACGGCGTACGGGCCGGCGGCCCGACGGTCGGTCTCCAGCTCGATGGCGAGCCGCTCGGGGCCGGCGGGCAGGGCGGTGACGCTCGACCCGGTGTGTCCGGCGGCCGTCCAGGCGGCGGCGTGCGCGTCGGCACGGTGGTAGCGCAGCGTGCCGAGCCGGTTGAGCAGCAACACACCGGGCGGGATGCCGTCGGGCTCGTGCGGGGGCGCCATCGCGGTGAACGCCGGCCAGTCCCGGTCGTCGTCGGCGTCGACGAGCACCAGGGCGTACGTCAGCAGCCGGCCGAGGGCCGCGACGAGCCGCGCGACCCGTTCGTCGTGCCCCGCCCACAGCTCCTCGGTGACCTCGGCGTGCACCTGGTACAGCTCGCCGAGGAAGGTGGTGCCGCGCTCGGTGGCGGACAGTCGTCCGTCCGGGCGGCGGTGGATCGTGCCATACGCGACCTGCTTGTCCACCGTGCGACGGGTGACGACGGGGTCGCGGTAGCGCGTGATGGCGGCGAATCCGGGCTCGTCGACGGCACCGCCCGGCGCTGCCAGGCGGGTCCGCAGCTCGACCAGGAGACCCGTGGCGGCCGGTCCGCCGTACCGCTGGCTCAGCTCGGCGCCACCCCAGTCGTGGCCGGCGAGCATGCCGGCCCGGAAGACCCGGTCCACGGCCGGGGCGAGCAGCCCGGCGATCCGGTGCGGCGCAAGCTCGACGGTGTTCACCGACCGATCGACCGCAACGCGCCGGCGCAGCGCAGGGGCTCGGTGATCACGCCTCGACAGTAGCGAGCGCCGCCGCATCCCGACGATGTCCGGTCTTGTCCTGGAAACATCCACGGACGACCATGTCCGTACCGAATGCCACGGTCCCAAAGGGGTGATGCGTGATGCAGGTACGGGAAGCAATGTCCAGCCAGGTCCTCGTCGTCGGTCCGGAGCACACGCTCCGTCAGGCGGCCCGGATGATGTCGGCCCGCGGTGTCGGGTCGGCGGTCGTGATCGATCCCGAGTCCGAGGGGGTCGGCATCATGACCGAACGCGACGTGTTGAAGGCCATCGGCGCGGGTCTCGACTGCGACACCGAACGCACCGGCGCCCACCTCACCTGGGACGTCGTCTACGCGGCGCCGGAGTGGACGGTCGCCGAGGCGGCCGCCGCGATGGCCCGGGGTGGTTTCCGGCACCTGGTGGTGCTCGACGGCGGCGAGGTGGCCGGAGTGATCTCGGTGCGGGACATCATGCGCGTCTGGGCGGAGAGCCAGGTGGCCGCCGCGACCTGACCCGCGCAGGTGTGCCGGGCCGGATCGAAGGGTAAGGATCCCTCACGGGCGCGGAGGTGCCGTGGCCCGTGAGGGAGGGCCCGATGCGTGACGCGGAGCGCCTGATCGAGCAGCAGTACGCGATGCTCCTGCGGCGGGACGTGGCCCGACTGCCGGACCTGTACGCCCCGGAGGCGTTCTACTCCATGCCGGGTGTCACGGTCCGACCGATCGAGCTGCCCGCGCTGCTGCGTACCTGGACGGGGGCCTTTCCGGATCTGCGCATCGACCCGCTGGGCGTGGTGCGTACGTCCGGTGGCGCGGCTGTGGAGCTGCGCCTCAGCGGCACCCACACCGGCACGTTGCACTCGCCGTACGGCACCGTCGCTCCGACCGGCCGGTCAGTGAGCTGGGAGATGGCCGACGTGGTCCGGGCGCGCCGGGGCAGGATCGTCGCCTGGCGCTCCTACTTCGACTGGAGTGCGCTCCTCGACTCGCTCGGCGTGCAGTTTGACGGTTTGTCCCGGGCGGCGCAGCACGACTCGCTCGCACTTCCGGTCTGATCTGCCGACGACCGGAGGGGGAACGTCACCCGTCCCGGTGGCTCAGGATGCGGACATCGCCGTGCCGTCGGCGCGTCCCCCGCCGCCGCCCGTACGCTCAATATCCATGACCGCCGAGCAGTTGATCTCCTTTGCCCGTGGGGCCCCCTCGCTGGACATCGTCGATGTCGAAGGGCTCAAGGCCGCCGCCGTAAGTGCCTTCGACGCCGATCCCGCGGGGGTCACGGCGTATGGCACCTCCGTCGGCTACGTTCCGCTGCGCAAGTGGATCGCCGAGAAGCACGGGGTCGCGGCCGACCAGGTGCTGGTCACGAACGGGTCGCTCCAGGCCGACGCCTTCCTCTTCGACCACCTGATCCGCCCCGGCGACGCGGTGGTCGTCGAGCGTCCGACGTACGACCGCACGCTGCTCAACCTCCAGCGGATGGGCAGCGAACTGCACGGTGTCACCGTCCAGCCGGACGGCCTGGACACCGCCGAGCTGCGCAAGCTGCTGGAGTCGGGCGTGCGCCCGCGGCTCGCCCACGTCATCCCGAACTACCAGAACCCGGCCGGCGTGACGCTGTCGCTGAACAAGCGCCGCGAGCTGCTCGACCTGGCCGCCGAGTACAACTTCACGATCTTCGAGGACGACCCGTACGCGGACATCCGCTTCCGGGGCGACGCGCTGCCGTCGATGCTCTCGATGGACACCCGCAACGTCGTCGTGCACGCGTCGAGCTTCACGAAGACGGTCTGTCCGGGTGTACGTGTCGGCTACCTGGTCGGTCCGGCGGATCTGATCGCCGATATCGCCAAGAACGCCACGAGCCTCTACATCTCGCCCGGCATGGTGTCGCAGGCGATCGTGCACCAGTTCTGTGTCTCCGGCGACATCGACCGCTCGATCGAGACCGTCCGGGCGGCGCTCGGCGAGCGGGCCCAGGTGCTCGCCGAGTCGTTGCGCCGGCACCTGCCGCAGGCCCGGTTCGTCGAGCCCGACGGCGGCTACTTCCTGTGGGTGGAGTTCCCCGAGGACGTGCTGGTGGATCGGCTCGCCCCGGCGGCGGCCGAGCGCGGCGTAGCCGTCGTCAAGGGCAGCGACTTCGTCGTCGACGGCGGGCGGCACGCCCTGCGGCTGGCCTTCTCGGCGGTGACGGCCGACCGGATCGACGAGGGTGTACGCCGGCTCGCCGAGGCCGTCGAGGCCAGCCGAAGCTGATCTTTCTGTCGGGTTTCCGACAGAAAGGCGATGCCGGCCGTCCCAGGGCTCCCCAGCGGGCGGCCGGCGGCCCCACAATGCTGCGAGCGTCATCCGTCAAGGTGTAGCGGGGGTCACCCCGACCACCTCCGGGTCACGCGTGCAGCACAACCCCCGCCCCCACGGGCGCCGGGTGGGCCGTGTCGTCCCTTCACCCCCCTGATGCGGCCCGGCCCGCCCGGCGCCGCACCCGCGACCGCCGTCACACCTGCCGGTGGCCACCATCGGCGTAGCCTGCAAGCCGCAGGCGAGCGCGGGGAGGTGTCGCGATGACGGATCGGGCAGAGCGGGGCCGGACGGCGCCGTTGAACACATCTCGGGTGCTGCGACCCCGAGCGTGGCCGTCCCCGGTCCGGGCGGTGACCCGGATGCTCAACGCCGACGGTTCCCCACCCACCCCGTCGTCCACCGGCACCGGGCGCAGCGGGGTGGTCGACTGTGCGCTCTACATCGACGGCAAGCGGCAGCCCGGCGACTGGACGTACGCCGAGGCACTGGAGGCCGCACGCCGCGAGGAACACGGCTTCGTCTGGATCGGGCTGCACCAGCCCGAGCTGGCCGAGATGACCGCCATCGCGGAGACGTACGGCCTGCACGAGTTGGCCGTCGAGGATGCCGTCAAGGCCGAGCAGCGGCCCAAGCTGGAGCGCTTCGGCGACGTCAGTTTCCTGGTGCTGCGCACTGCCCGCTACTGCGAGCACACCGAGCTGACCGAGACCTCCGAGGTGGTCGAGACCGGTCAGGTGATGCTCTTCATCGGCCCGAACTTCCTGATCAGTGTCCGGCACGGTGACGCCTGCCGGCTCTCCCCGGTCCGGGCGGACCTGGAGACCAAGCAGGAGCTGCTGCTCCAGGGCCCGTGGGCGGTGGCGTACGGGGTGACCGACCGGGTGGTCGACCTCTACCTCGAGGTGGCCGAACAGCTCGAGGACGACCTGGACCAGCTTGAGGCCGAGGTCTTCGACCGCAACAGTCACGGGCGCATCCAGCGGATCTACCAGATGAAGCGTGAGCTGGTGGAGTTCAAGCGGGCGGTGATCCCCTTGCAGCGGCCGCTGATGAACCTGACCTCGCAGGTCAACCGGGACGTACCCAAGGAGATCCGCAAGTACTTCCGGGACGTGCAGGACCACCTGAGCCGCACGGTCGAGCAGGTGAACTCGTACGACGACCTGCTGAACTCGATCCTCCAGGCGCGGCTGGCCCAGGTGTCCGTCGACCAGAACAACGACATGCGCAAGATCGCCGCGTGGGCGGCCATCGCCGCCGTCTGGACCTCGATCGCCGGTGTCGAGGGCATGAACTTCGAGAACATGCCCGAGCTGAAGATGATGTACGGCTATCCGGTGGCACTGGCCCTCATGCTCGGCGTCTCGCTGGCCCTCTACCGCTGGTTCCGCCGTAACGGCTGGCTCTGACCGGCCCGCACGGCAGGGCGCCGACGCGGGCAGCGCACGGAAAGAGTGCTGGCGACACACGCAGGGCGACGCGAAGAGCGCCGGCGCGCGGGGAAGGCCCGCGCTGCCGGCGCTCGGTGCGTTGCTGTCGGGGTCAGCGGCGGCCGTTGGTGCGGGCGGTGTCCTTGCCCAGGGCCTTGGTGAGGTCGTCGGCCGGGCGTCCCGAAACGTCCTTGGCGCCCTCGGCGACCGACGGGATCTTGTCGGTCGGGCGAACGCTGGTCTGCTTGGTCGCGGTGGCCGGGCCGGTGGTGCTGGCGCTGTCGCCGCCGGCCACCGCCGAGCTGCCCGCGCCGGTCATGCCGGAGATGGCGGACCCGTCCGACCCCTTGGTCGCCGCCGGGGTGCGCACCTCGATCGAGTCGACCTCGTTGCGCATCGGCTCCAGGGTGCGGGTCGGGTCGTACTCGGCCCACTCCTGCTGCTCGCGGCGGCGGCGCAGGGCGACGGCCCCGGCCAGGCCGGCGATGGCGCCCGCGGCCAGCAGGCCGGTCATCATCGAGCCGCGACGGCGAGGCTGCTTCTTCTTACCGGTGATCCGCATGGTCTTCGACTTGGCCTTCCTGGTCAGCGGCCCTGCCTGCGCGGCGCCGTCACGGGCCGCCGCGGCCAGCGGTGCCAGCGTGGTGAGTGTCGTCCCCCAACCGGTCGACGCACGGTCGCGCACCTTCACCGCGGCCGGCCCGACGTAGCCCCGAGCCACCTGGACCCGCGGGCCGACGGTCGCGCCCGCGCCCTTGGCGGCGTGGTTGGCTGCCTGCATCAGGTGGCTGATGCTCTGGTTCAGCTCTGCCTTGGCGAGCTGGCCCTGGGACTTACGCCGCCCGATTCCAAACACGGTCCTACCTCCTGGGAGTTGTTCCTTCGTCATCCTCCACCTTCGGATGCCTCCGCGATGCCAGATCGGGCACATGGGAGGATCCGCATGGAACTGACCAACAAGTGAGGAGTACCCGTGGCCGAGGCTGTCTACGCCACCCTGCACACCAACGCTGGCCCGATCCGGCTGGAGCTCTTCCCGAACCACGCGCCGAAGACCGTCCGTAACTTCGTCGACCTGGCCGAGGGCAACCAGGAGTACACCGACCCGCGCACCGGTCAGCCGGGCAGTGGGCCGTACTACGACGGCACCATCTCGCACCGCGTGATCAGCGGTTTCATGGTCCAGATGGGCGACCCGACCGGCACTGGCCGGGGCGGGCCGGGCTACAAGTTCGCCGACGAGTTCCACCCGGACCTGCGGTTCGACCGTCCGTACCTGCTGGCGATGGCGAACGCCGGACCGGGCACCAACGGTTCGCAGTTCTTCATCACGGTGTCCCCGACGCCGCACCTCAACAACCGGCACACCATCTTCGGCCAGGTCGCCGACGAGGAGTCGGTGAAGGTCGTCGACTCGATCGCGAACACCCCGACCGGCCCGAGCGACCGTCCGCTGCAGGACGTCGTCATCGAGCGGGTCGAGATCGAGCGGTCTGCTGCCTGACGGCAGCGCGAGGTACCTTTGCTCGCATGATTGAGCGCTCCGGAGCACTGCGCCGGCCGGCGTCGGTGCGTGGCGCGGTGGCGGACGGAGGGTCGACCCGGTGAGCGAGTCCCCGCCGACCACCCCGGTCTGTTACCGGCACCCCGGTCGGGAGACCTACATCCGGTGCACCCGCTGCGACCGGCCGATCTGTCCGGAGTGCATGCGGGAGGCGTCCGTCGGGCACCAGTGCCCGGAGTGCGTCAACGAGGGACGTCGTAGTGTCCGGCCGGCGCGTACCGCCTTCGGTGGCGGTGCCGCCGGCCGGCACGGCTACGTCACCAAGGGCCTCATCACCCTGAACGTGCTGCTCTTCCTGCTCTCGATCGCCTCCGCCCGGTCCGGGACGGCGCTAATGGGCGGGTCGGGCCTCGGCGGGCTGCTGGGTGACGGCACGCCGCTCACCGCCTGGGGTTCGGTGTACGGGCTCACGCCACCCGGTTACCTCCCGGACGGCATCGCCGACGGTGACTACTACCGGCTGTTCACCGCGATGTTCCTGCACTACGGCGTGATCCACCTGCTGCTCAACATGTGGGCGCTGTGGATCCTCGGCCGGGGGCTGGAGGCCAACCTCGGGCCGCTGCGCTTCGGCGCGCTCTACCTGATCGGTGGTCTGGGTGGAAACGTGGCGGCCTATTTGTTCAGCCGACCGGACCAGGCCACGGCAGGTGCGTCCACGGCCATCTTCGGCCTGTTCGCCGCGCTGATCATCATCCATCGCAGGCTCGGTCGGGACATCTCCCAGGTCATCCCCATCCTGGTGATCAACCTGGTGTTCACGCTGACCGTGCCGGGCATCTCGATCCCCGGGCACCTCGGCGGCCTGGTGGCCGGCGGGGCGATGGCGGCGGTGCTGGCGTACGCGCCACGGGAGCGGCGCACGCCGGTGCAGGTCGCCGGTGGCGCGATCATCCTGCTGATCCTGCTCGCCCTGGTCGTCTTCCGCACCGCGCAACTGCTCAACTGACCGGGCGCGCGGCCCGCAGCGCCCCGGCCACCTCTTCCGGGGTGGCCGTCAGGTCGTACCTGCCGAACAGGTGCAGCGACTCGCCCGCGTCGATTTCCAGGACCTCGCCGGTCAACCCCAGCCGTTGCCGGCGGTCCACGTTGATCGCCTCGACCGTCGACCAGGGCAGCAGCCGCCGGCCGGCGAAGCCGTGGATGACGGTGAGTCCCACCGGGTCCACCGCCAACCGGACCGGTGCCACCAGGTCCCGTACCGCCCAGGCGGCCAGTGCGGCGGCGGCGACGCCGGCCACGACCAGCCGCACCGGATCGCCGTCGGCGAAGAGCAGGCCGAGGGCTACCAGCAGGACCGCGCCGGCCAGCTTCGCCGCCGGCAGGCTCGCCGGCACCCGCCACGTCCGGTTGGGGGTGATCTCATCCATCCGCCCAGCATGCCCGGGGGCGGACGGCCGGTCCACCGACGACGTAGGATCGGGGCAGCCCAAGTTACCGGGGAGTAAACATGAGTGACGCGGTCATCGTCGGCGCGGTACGCACCCCGGTCGGGCGGCGCAAGGGTGGTCTCGCCGACGTCCACCCGGTCGACCTCTCGGCGCACGTGCTGCGCGCCCTCGCCGAGCGCACCGGCCTGGACCCGGCGCAGGTCGACGACGTCTTCTGGGGCTGTGTGTCGCAGGTCGGCGAGCAGTCGTGGAACATCGCCCGCAACGCCGTGCTCGCCGCCGGCTGGCCGGAGACGGTTCCCGGCACCACGGTGGACCGGCAGTGCGGTTCCAGCCAGCAGGCCCTGCACTTCGCCGCCGCGACCGTGCTCTCCGGCCAGGCCGATCTGGTGGTCGCCGGCGGGGTGGAGTCGATGACCCGGGTGCCGATGGGTTCCAGCGTGGCGGAGGGCATGCCGTTCAGCGACCAGCTCCGGGCCCGCTACCGGGGGGTGGAGGGCTTCGCGGGCGACGCGCCGCTGCCGTTCAACCAGGGCGTCGGGGCCGAGCTGATCGCGCGGCGCTGGCGCTTGTCGCGTACGCAGCTCGACGAGTTCGCCCTCGCCAGCCACGAGAAGGCCGCCGCCGCGCAGGACGCCGGGGCGTTCGAAGCGGAGCTGACGGCGGTGCCCCTCGACGGCGGTGGCACGTTCGCGGCCGACGAGGGCATCCGCCGGGACACCTCGCTGGACCGGCTCGCCGAGCTGCCCACCCCGTTCCGTACCGACGGTGTGGTCACCGCCGGGTCCGCGTCGCAGATCTCCGACGGCGCCGCCGCGCTCGCGGTGACCACGTCCGACTGGGCGAGCCGGCACGGCCTGCGCCCGTTGGCCCGCATCCACACCGCCGTGGTCGCCGCCGACGACCCGGTCACCATGCTCACCGCGCCCATCCCGGCCACCGCGAAGGCGCTGCGCCGCGCGGGGCTGGGCATCGAGGAAATCGGGGTGTACGAGGTGAACGAGGCGTTCGCACCCGTACCGCTGGCCTGGCTGGCGGAGACCGAGGCGGACCCGGAGCGGCTGAACCCGCGTGGTGGGGCTATCGCCCTCGGGCACCCGCTCGGCGGCTCCGGTGCCCGGATCATGACGACGATGCTCGCGCACATGCGGGACAACGGGCTCCGCTACGGCCTGCAGACCATGTGCGAGGGCGGCGGCATGGCCAACGCCACAATCGTCGAGCTGGTCTGACCGATCCGACGCGGGCCGAAAATGGTCTCGCCCCGCGTCGGGCCCGCCGCCTAGGGTGCCCATCGTGACGACGACCGCCGACGAGCGCGCCCCCGACTGGTCCACCGACGAGTGGCAGGAGCAGGCCCGGTCCTGGGTCGACGAGCAACTCGCCAGCGCCGGCCGACGGGCCGGTGGGCCGGTCGAGCCGCGGGTCCGACCGTGGTCGCTGGTCTGGCGGGTGCCGACCGACGACGGGCCGGTCTGGTTCAAGGCCAACAACTCCGGCACCACGCACGAGGCGGTCCTGATCGCGACGCTGGCCTCGCTCACGCCCGAGCGGGTGCTGACCCCGATCGGGGTGGACCGGCAGCGGGGTTGGTCGTTGCTTCCCGACGGCGGGGACTCGCTGCGTGACGTGCTGGGCCGCGACCCCGACCTGCGGCACTGGGAGCGGGCCCTGCCCGGGTACGCGGCGCTGCAACTCGCCACCGCGCCGCACGTCGACGAGCTGGTCGCCCTCGGCGTGCCGGACCACCGTCCGGAGGTGCTGGCCGGGCTGCTCGCCGACCTGCTCGACGATTCCGGGTCGCTGCGCGTCGGGGCGGAGGGCGGGCTCGCCGTCGAGACGTACGAGCGGCTGCGGGCGGAGGTTCCGGCGTACGCGCGGCGGTGTCGCCGGCTCGCGGACTTCGGTATCGGGGCCACCGTGCAGCACGACGACCTGCACGACGGCAACGTCTTCGCCAGCGAGGCCGGTTACCGCTACTTCGACTGGGGAGACGCCTCGGTGGCGCACCCGTTCGGCACGCTGCTGGTGACCCTGCGCTCCATCCGGTACGCCACCGCGCTGTCGGTCGACGACGCCAGCCTGGTCCGGCTGCGGGACGCCTACCTGGAGGCGTGGACCGACCGCTACGACCGTCGAACCCTCGTCGAGGCCGCCGACCTGGCGATGAACCTGGGCGCGGTGAGTCGGTCGCTCTCCTGGCGGCGGGCCCTGGACACGACCGATCCGGCCCGCGCGGAGTACGCCGAGGCGGTGCCCGGGTGGCTGGCCGAGCTGTTCGCCGCCACCCCGCTTCAGCCCGAAAGCTGACCGGCATCCGTCCCGGTCGGAAATCGGACAGGCAGTGCGACGGGATGGCGTGGAACTTCCAAAAATCCTCCGTGACCCACGTCACCCCGCCGGGGACGTCGTTGGGCAGGTCATGGACGTCTTCTCCCGAACGTTCCTCCCGGCCGCCACCGAGGCCGGCCTGGCCGTGCAGACCGTCAGCCGGCACATGCCGGTGTTCCGCCGCTGCGTCGGCTCCGGCGACGCCACCATCCTGGTCACCCGTTGCAGCCGTCCCGACCGTCCGGTCACCGGCGACTACCTGCTGCTGCTCACCCACCGCCGGCTGGTGGTGACCCAGCAGACCCGGCTGCTGCACCGGCTTCGCCTGCACCTCAACACCGAGCTGCGCGAGCTGAGCAACGTCACCTGGAGTCCCGACCCCCGGCTGCACTCGGTCGAGCTGGCCGCGACCGCGATCGACGGCATCCGCGAGCGGTTCCTCATCCACACCACCCACCCGAAGCAGGTGTGGCAACTCGACGCGCTGCTCAACCACGCCTTCCGGACCCGCCTGCGGGCGCCCCGCGAACGGGTCCTGGCCACCATCGGCGACGCGCCCGCCGCCGTACGGCCCAACGTGTTCCGCCCAGCCGTCGCACGCTGACGCCGGAACCGGCCTTTACCGAACTCGAACACGCACCGATCGCGCCGAGCCAGCGGGTCGGCAATCATGGGCCGGTGACCGTGGAACCGCCGCACCGTGGGCTCGTCCTCGTTGTCGAGGACGAGCCGGCCATCGCCGACCTGGTACGGCTCTACCTGGGCCGCGACGGGTTCGGCGTCCACCTCGAACGCGACGGTGAGGCCGGCCTGAGCGCCGCCCGCCGACTGCGCCCGGTGGCCTGCGTCCTGGACATCGCCCTGCCCGGCCTGCCCGGCACGGAGATCTGCCGACGGCTGCGCGAGGCCGGCGACTGGACGCCTGTCATCTTCCTCACCGCCCGTGACGACGAGGTCGACCGGATCGTCGGGCTGGAGTTGGGCGCCGACGACTACGTGACGAAGCCGTTCAGCCCGCGCGAGTTGGTCGCCCGGGTACGCGCCGTCCTGCGCCGCTCCGCCGGTGGCCCGGAGGGCGCGGAACGCCCGCGCGTCGTCGGCCCGGTGACCCTCGACCCGGGCCGCCGGACGGTCACCGCCGGGGGCGTACCGGTGCAGCTCACCTCGACCGAGTTCGACCTGCTGGCGCATCTCATGGCCCGGCCGGGGCGGGTCTTCACCCGGGAGGAGCTGCTGGCGGGAGTCTGGGGGTACGCCGCGCACGCTGGCACCCGGACCGTCGACGTGCACGTCGCACAGGTCCGCGCGAAGCTCGGCCCGGCCAGTGTCATCCGCACCCACCGCGGCGTCGGGTACGCGGTCGATGCCTGAGCAGCCGGTACGCGTCGAGTCGCCGACGATGGCACTGCCGGTGATCGGCGCCCGACCTCCGGCCACACCCCGACGCCGCCGGTTCGGCCGGACACTGACCGCCCGTGCGGTGCTGGTCACGTGCGCGGTGGCACTGGTGTCGGTGCTCGTCACGGCGATCGTCGCCGTGCCGTTGGCGATCCGTGGCGCGGAGCGACGTGATCAGGAGGCCCTCGCCGCCCAGGCGCGACTCGCCGCCGAGGTGCTGCGCACCAGGCTGGACCGGGGGCGCACCGCCGACGAGGAGCGGCTCATCCAGCAACTCCGTGACCAGGACATCGACGCGTACCTGATCCGCCGCGGGGCCGTCGACCGGCAGGGTCTGCCGCCGCGCGTGGTGCAGCGGATCGGGCAGGGGCGCAACGTGTCGGCCCGCCGGGCGGTCAACGGCCACCGGGCCCTGGTGGAGGGCCGCGCGCTGCCCGGCGGCAACGGGGTGGTGTTGTCCCGCGCCACGTCGAACGGTCTGTGGGCGCAGGTGCTGCTCAGCCTGTGGCTGCCGCTGCTGGCCGGGCTGGCCGCCGGGGTGGTGGCCGGCCTCCTGCTGGCCCGCCGACTGGCCCGACCCATCCGCGTCGCGGCCACCGCCGCCGCCCGGCTGCGCGCCGGGGACCGTGCCGTACGGGTGCCGGTCGAGCCGCCGGACGAGGTCGCCGATCTGGCCGAGGCACTGAACGGCCTGGCCGCCGCGCTGACCACCAGCGAGGGCCGACAGCGCGAGTTCCTGCTGTCCGTGTCGCACGAGCTGCGGACGCCGCTGACCGCCATCCGGGGGTACGCCGAGGCGCTCGCCGACGGGGTCATCGAGGCGGACGGCAGCGCCGACACCGGCCGGACAATGCTGGCCGAGGCCCAGCACCTCGACCGGCTGATCGGTGACCTGCTGGCGCTGGCCCGGCTGGAGGCCGCCGACTTCCCGTTGGAACCGGTACCCGTCGACCTGGCCGGGTTGGCCGCCGACGCCGAGCCGACCTGGTCCGGGCGGTGCGCCGCCGTGGGTGTGCCGTTCCACCTGGAGACGCCGGGTCGGCCGGTGTCCGCGTACACCGATCCGGGTCGGATTCGGCAGGTGCTGGACGGGCTGCTGGAGAACGCGCTGCGGGTCGTACCCCCGGGGGCGCCGGTGGTGCTCGCGGTCCGGCCGGTCGGTGCGGACCCGGCGGCCGGCGGTGTGTTGGAGGTCCGCGACGGCGGGCCCGGCTTCACCGACGACGACCTTGCGGTGGCGTTCGAGCGGGGGGCGCTGCACGAGCGGTACCGCGGGGTGCGCAAGGTGGGCAGCGGGCTGGGGTTGGCGCTGGCCGCCGGGCTGGTGCGCCGGCTCGGCGGGGAGATCGTCGCCGGCCACGCCCCCGAAGGCGGAGCCGCTTTCACGGTCCAACTGCCCGGTGATCCTTACCGGACCCGAACATCGGCCTGACGGTCCGCTCGTGCTCGCGGGAGAGGCTGGGGACTCCACGAACGAGAGGGAGAGTCATGCCACGTTGGGGATTCGTCACCGGCACCACGGCGCTGTTCGCGGCAGTGGCGCTCGGCGTCAGCGGGTGCGGCGCGGCCGAGGTGGCCAGCCAGCCCGCGCGGGACGCGGCCGTCGAGGTCGCCGCCGCGATGGGCGTGGAAGGTCAGGCACTGACCGCGATGGGCTTCGACCCCGCCGACCTGGACGTGCAGACCGTCGCCGCCCCGGCGACGCCCGGGCCCTCCCCCACGGCCGCCGAGAAGGGGAAGCAGAAGCGCGGCGAGGAGTTGCGCAAGCGCCACCAGGCCCGCGTGCTGCTGCGCAAGAACACCCTGCACGGTGAGGCGGTGGTGCAGACCAAGGACAACGGTGCGCAGACCGTGGTCGTGCAGCGTGGCGAGGTGACCGCCGTCGACGGTGACTCGATGACCGTCAAGTCCACGGACGGCTTCACGATGACGTGGACCTTCGGTGACGACCTGCGCGTCGTCGAGAAGCGGTCGACGGTGCAGCCCAGCGAGGTCAAGGTCGGCACGAAGGTCGGCGTCGCCGGCGCCAAGGACGGTGACAAGGGCGTCGCCCGGCTCGTCCTCATCCCGCGCGACAAGTGAGCAGAAGGGCCCCGCACGTCGTACGTGCGGGGCCCTTCCATGTCGTCGTCTCAGCGGCCCGGGGGTAGGGCGTAGCCGACGTAGTCGCGGAACTCCAACCGCCACCCGGCCGGCACCAGCTTGGCGCAGGCCGGCTGGCTGCCGGTGCAGACGATGGCGTCCACCGAGGCCGGGTCGGCCGGCGGCCGTTCCGGCAGGACCGACTGCAACGACACCAGATCCGGCGAGCTGCCGTCCGGCTGGCGCAGCAGCAGCCACCACGGGTACTCCCAGTCGTCGTTGCGCTCCACCAACCCGATCCGGCGGGCACCGCTGTCCCGCACCGCCGCGGCGGCCCAGCGGAACTCGTCGGCCCACTCCGGACGGCGCAGGAACCGGGTGTCCCAGTCCGAGGTGGTGAAGACCGAGCCCGAGCCGACGAGCCGGCGCGGGAAGCCGTACGACAGTGCGAGCACTCCGGCCAACGCCGAGGTGGCCAGCACGACGACGGTCGCCACGGCGGCAACCGACCGCCGCCCCCGACCCGCCTCGGCCGGATTCGTCGCCCGGTCGCTGCCCCGACGCAGGAGCGCGTCCAGCCACCGGCCGGCGAGCGGAACGGCGAGCACGAGGGCGTAGAGGATCAGCCGATTGCCCCACGGCTGCCACTTGATCATCGAGGTGTGCAGCAGCACGGCGGCCAGCACCACCACGGCGTACGCCCGCAGCGGCCCGACCTGCGCCGGATCGATCCGGCGCGGGCGTACGAGGGCGACGAGCGCGCCGAGTAGCGCCAGCGATCCGGCGATCGGGAACGCGACCCGATCCTCGTCCGGATACCAGGCGGGCACCGGGAACACCTCCTGGCCGAAGGTGATCGCCCGGTCCTGGGGGTCGACGCCGATCGCCTCCGCGCCGCCGATGATCGCGTCCGCGCCGGCGACCCGCAGCGGCGCGACCGGGGTGTCGAAGGCCGTGTGCCCGATCCGCAGCGCGTTGACCAGGATCGACGCCGGATCGTGGCGTTCCATGGGGATCGACTCACGCAGCCGTGGTGGGCCCAACGGGTGCCCGAACTCGGCCGTCACCCGAGCCAGGAACGGGCCGACGACAAGCGCCGCGACCGCCAGGACCAGCACCGAGCCACCGACGACCCGGAACACCCCGCGAACCGCCCCCACCCGACCGGCCGCAGACCCGACGTCCCCTTCCCGGCCGGCCGCCTCGGTGGCGGATCCCCGGTCGGCCAGGGCCAGCCGGAGCTGCGCCAGACCCCAGAGCACCAGCAGCGGGCCCACCGCGATCAGGCCACTGGTCTTGGTCACCGCGGTCAGCCCGGTGGCCGCGCCCAGACCGAGCACGGTTCCCCAGCCGGTCCGGCGGCGCAGCCCGTCCACAGCGAGGGTCGCCGCACTCGCCACCCACGCCGCGCAGACCAGGTCGGTCTGGGTGCTGGTGGCCTGTAGCGCGACCATCGGGGTGCTGGCCAGCACGAACGCGGTGATCAACTGGGCCCGTCGGCCGCCGCCGAGCTGCGCGGTGATCCGCGCGGCCACCAGTAGGCAGAGCACCCCGGCGGCCCACTGCACCAGGTTGTGCAGCGCGTCGGAGCCGGTGAGCAGGCGCAGGTGCAGCAGCAGGTACTCCGCGCCGGGCGGGATCGTCACCTGCCGGTGGATGGCCGTGGGCCAGAAGTCGAGGTCGCCCTGGGCCACCCAGTGCTCGACCTTCGGCAGGTGGTACGTCTGCGAGTCGAAGTTGTTCGGCTCGGCCAGCAGTGCGATCAGCAGTTCCAGCAACACCAGAGCGCCGATGCCGCCCGCGAGCAGCCGCTCGCCCCGACCCGCCGTACGCCAGCTCTCGGTTGCCCGGGCGAGCAGTCTGGCGCGTACTCCCTCGGTCTGGGCCGGTGCGGCGTCGCGCCCGACCACCAGGCCGTCGTCGGCGGCCGGGGTGGGCGTGCCCGGGCCGACGCCGACGGTCACCGCCGCGCCGACCGGCACCGGCCGCGGCGGCACGGCGGCCAGGTGGGCGACCGGGGTGTCCCGCCGCCAGCGCAGACCGACCGCCGTCGCGGAGGCAAGGAGGAAGAGCAGCCAGGCGGCGACGAACGCCGGCCTGGTCAGCGCGTGCAGCGCGCCGAGCACCTCGACGACGAGCACCGCGTACGCCCCGGTGCCCAGCGCGGCACGCACCGCGGCGAGCCGTGTCGGCGTCACCGCATCGACCCCGCGCGGCTTCGACGCGACCGTGAGCAGGAGCACCGAGGTGGCGGGGAGCACCACGAGCAGGGAGCCGGCAGCCGACATGGCGGGAAGTAAACACCATCGGGCTGAGACCGCCACGCCGACTGTCCGACGGTGGCGGCCACCGTCGGGCTGACCAGCCAGGCTAGGCTATGCCCGACGTGTTGTCGCCACCGTGGAGATTCCCGTGAAGCTCTCGATCCTCATGCCGGTCTACAACGAGGAAGAACGCATCGCGGATGCCCTCAAGCAGGCATTGGCGGTGGACTACCCCTGCGAGATCGAGCTGGTCGTGGTCGACGACGGCAGCCGCGACGGCACCGGTGAGGTCCTCGGTCGCGCCGACGACGCGCGCCTGCGGGTCATCACCCACCAGCGCAACGCGGGCAAGGGCGCGGCCATCAAGACGGCTGTGGACAGCGCCGAGGGTGAATACATGGTCATTCTCGACGCCGACCTGGAGTACGACCCGCAGGACATCCCCAAGCTGCTCGCCCCGGTGCTCGACGGGCGGGCCACGGTGGTCTACGGCAATCGCACCTTCGGCAGCCACAGCGCCTACAGCTTCTGGTACGTGATGGGCAACAAGGGCGTCACGATGGCGGCCAACGTCCTCTTCAACTCGTACATCGGCGACCTGGAGACCTGTTTCAAGCTGATGCCGGTGGAGCTCTACCGGTCGCTGGAGGTGCGCTCGCGCGGCTTCGGCATGGAGGCCGAGGTGACCGGCAAGCTGCTGCGCCGCCGCATCCGCCCGTACGAGGTGCCGATCAGCTACCGGGCCCGTGGCCGCGAAGAGGGCAAGAAGATCACCTGGAAGGACGGCGTCGAGGCGATCTGGATCCTCGGTCGCGAGCGCGCCCGCCGTCGTCCCGCGGTGTCGTCCGCGCGCTGAGCGCCGGTAACCTCGAATTGAAGTCCACTTCAATTCGAGGACCCGGTGATGCAGGACGCGTTGACGATCGGTGAGCTGTCCGTACGCTCCGGCGTGGCACCGTCCGCGCTGCGCTACTACGAGCGCCTCGGCCTGATCCGCGCCGACCGCACCGGCGGAAACCAGCGCCGCTACGCCCGCGCCGAGCTGCGGCGGGTCGCCTTCATCCGGATCTCCCAGCAGGTCGGCGTCTCACTCGACGAGATCCGCGACGCGCTCGAATCGCTGCCCGACAGCCGCACCCCCAGCCCGCAGGACTGGGAGCAACTTTCGGCGAGTTGGCGCAGCCGGCTCGACGAGAAGATCCGACTGCTCACCAAGCTCCGCGACGACCTCGACGGCTGCATCGGCTGCGGCTGCCTGTCGATGCAACGCTGCATGCTCTACAACCCGGGCGACACCCTCGCCGCACAGGGCCCGGGCGCCCGCCTCATGCTGCCGCCCGCCTCACCCGAGGGTGAGTAGCACCTTCCCGACGTGATCGCTCGACTCGACCAGCCGGTGCGCCTCGGCCGCCTCGGCCATCGGCAGCCGCCGGTCCACCACCGGCCGTACCGCGCCGGCCGCGACCAACGGCCACACCTCGTCGCGTACGCCCCGGACGATCGCCGCCTTCTCCGCCAGCGGCCGTGACCGCAGCGCGGTCGCCGACACACTGGCCCTCTTGGTCAACAACGCGCCCAGATCCAGCTCGGCCTTGCGGCCACCCTGCATCCCGATCACCACGAGCCGACCGCCGGTCGCCAGCGCGGCGACGTTCCGCCCCAGGTAGGACCCGCCCATGATGTCGAGGATGACGTCCGCCCCATGACCCTCGGTGGCCGTGCGCACCTCCTCGACGAAGTCCTGCTCCGCGTAGTCGATCGTGTGCGCCGCGCCCAACTCGCGCAGCCGGGAATGCTTGGTCGTGCGGGCGGTCGCCAGGACCGTCGCACCGAGCGCCGACCCGAACTGGATCGCGAACGTGCCGATCCCACTGCCCCCGCCGTGCACCAGCAGCGTGTCGCCAGCGTCGAGCCGGCCCACCCCCACCACGTTCGACCAGACCGTGCAGGCCACCTCCGGCAGCGCCGCGGCGTCGACCAGGTCGACGCCGGCCGGCACCGGCAGCAACTGCCCGGCGGGTACCGCGACGCGCTCGGCGTACCCGCCGCCGGCCAACAGCGCGCAGACCTCCTGGCCGACGGCCCACCCGGTAACCTCCGGGCCGATCGCGTCGATCACCCCGGAACACTCCAGGCCGAGGTACGCGGGCGCGCCCGGCGGCGGCGGATAGTGCCCCTGCCGTTGCAGCAGGTCCGCGCGGTTGACCCCGCTGGCCCGCACCCTGACGATCACCTCGCCCGGGCCGGGCTCGGGGTCGGGGACCTCGGCCCAGACCAGCGCGTCGGGTCCACCGGGCTGCGGAACGGTGATGGCTCGCATGGCTTTAGTCTCACCCGCCGCGCTCTCCGCCGCAGACGCACCCCCGCCAGGCGCGGCGGCTCGGTCCGACCGTGGTCGGCTTGGTCAACTCGGCTTCCGCGAAATCGCGGCATCCCGGCGCGCGGGATGCCCCGGTTTCAAGGGACCCGAGCCGATCAACGCCACAGTGGACGGCGGAGCTGCCGCCTGGCCGGCGCTTTCCGGGAGGCACACCGAGCCGGCCGGCGCGTGTCGTGGCAGACTGTTCACGGCCGCGCACCTGCGGGTGGTGGTCCGGGAGGGTTCGCCTAGTGGCCGATGGCGCTGGTCTTGAAAACCGGTAAGGCAGCGATGTCTTCGTGGGTTCGAATCCCACACCCTCCGCCGATCACCGCCTAGAGCTGGTTCGCGGCCGGTGGTGCCTCCGAAACCATCAACGAGCTTTCTTTGCGCCCTGATGGCGTACGCGTGAACAGCTCCGACGGCGTCGTTATCCGCAGACTGCGTGAACCTGCCGGTGCCATCGTCCGTCCTGTCAGCCGAATGCCCAGCACTGGGCCTGGTCTGGGGGACGTCGGTATGGGCACGGAAGCTGGCAAGAACCAGCAACAGCAAACAACAGCGATCGACCGGATCAACGCGCGGCGGGCCAGCCCGGGTTCGGGTGGTGGAAGCGACAGGTATGAGGGGGTGCGTCGGGCGAATGTCCGGGGTTGGTCCGGCCCGCGGCGTTTCGCGTTCATTGCCGGATTGCTCGGCGCGCTTCTGGCCGTCCTCGCGCTCAGCCTCGGCCCACGTTCCCATCACACAACCGGCCGAGCCGTCGTCCTGCCCTGGGTGATCGGCGGCGCGTCCGACCAAATCGCCTCCGGTCCGGCCCTCGCCACCCCGCCGGCGGCAACCACCACCCCCGGGGGGTCCGCCGCACCCGAGGCGTCACCGACACCCTCGGCGACTACCGTTTCGGCTGCGGCCGTGCCCACCACGGCCGGATCGGCGTCACCGGTCACCCCGCGCGCAGTGGCAGGTGCCACGCCACGACCGGCGCCGCCCACTCCGCCCCCGTTGCCGGCGGTCAGTCCGGTCGCCGTACAGGCGGAGGACCCGGGCAACGAGCTGCACGGCGCGCTGGTGGCGAAGTGCCCGACCTGCGAGGGTGGCGCCAAGGTCATATACCTCGGGGGAAGCAATTATCTCGTGGTCCACACCGCTGTCGCCGTAGCGGGACGGTGGAACGCGTCGGTTTCCTACGAGAGTGCCGTTTCGCGGCCTCTGAAGGTCAGTGTCAACGGTGCAAGCCCGCGAACGTTCACGGTGGCGGCTGGAGGTGATTGGCTGACGCCGAGGGTCTTCACCTTCCCCGTCGATGTGACGGCAGGGCCGGTGATTTTCAGGTTCTACCACGAAACCGACCAGATGCCCGATCTTGACAAGGTGGTTCTCAATCCCGCCTAGGAGGCTGCGGGCTTGTCCGGCCGACTCTCCCGGATCGTCGTGTCGGCGAGTCGTTCGACGGCGCGTCGGCGCTCCTCGGCGAGCGCCTGCTCGTCCGGCTTGCGCAGGACGCCGACGACGGCGACCAGAAAGTCTCGCCAGATGCTGAGCAAGGATTCCCCCCGTGGGACGTTGCAGGGGCACCACCTTAGCCCGCCCCCGTGATCCGGCACACCCCGACCAATCGGTCGTTCCACGGCGTGGAAAGGGGTATGAAGAGGCAGGTATCTGCCCACTCCGGAAGGACCCGTCCCGATGACTCTGGAACGACCGATCGCCCCGGACCCGTACGAGCTGCTGCCGACCGTTCCCTCGTTCACGCTCACCAGTGACGACGTGCAGAACGGCGAGCCGATGGACATCCGGCACGCGCACGGCAGCGCCGGCGGTGAGAACGTCTCCCCGCAGCTGGCCTGGTCGGACTTCCCCGCCGAGACCAAGAGCTTCACCGTCACCTGCTACGACCCGGACGCGCCGACCGGCAGCGGCTTCTGGCACTGGGTGCTGGTGAACGTGCCGGTCGACGTCACGCAGCTGCCCACCGGTGCCGGGGGCGCGGCGGGCACCGATCTCGGGGGCGCGTTCTCGGTCCGCAACGACTACGGCGCGCAGGGCTACGGGGGTGCGGCGCCGCCGCCCGGTGACCGCCCCCACCGGTACGTCTTCGCGGTGCACGCCCTAGACGTCGACCGCCTCGACGTGACCCCGGATGCGAGCCCGGCCTACGTAGGCTTCAACCTGACCTTCCACACCCTGGCACGAGCAGTAATCCGCCCCACGCATCAGACCAAGGAGTAACCACCGCCCCTGGCCGCGCCGATCTTGCACTTTCTGCGCCGACATAACCCCATACAAGGGACGTGTCGACGACCGAAAGTGCAAGATCGGCGAAGAGAGGGGTGCGTGGGTCAGGCCGGGACGCGGGCCACCGCGAAGACGGACTGGCCGAACGGGGGGCGGACGACCTGTTCGGCGGCCTTGGTGGCGGGCAGGACCAGGGTGTCGTAGACCTTGACCATGGGCCCTTCCTTCGGCATCAGCCGGAAGACCTTGGTGGCCATGAAGTAACCGATCAACCCGAGCGCGTTGGCGTAGTGGATCTTCTCCACCGTCAGGCCGGCCTCGGTCATCGCCGCACCGAGCGTCTTCTTCGTGTAGCGGCGGACGTGGCCGGTGGCGATGTCGGCCGGGCTCATGGCGAACTGGAACGCCGGCACGATGATGATCACCGCACCGCCGGGTCGGACCAGGTCGCGCATGCTCCGCAGCGCGCCCACGTGGTCGTCGATGTGCTCGAGGACGTTGTACGAGACGGCGGCGCTGTAGTTGCCCCGGTCGCTGTGCGGAAGCAGCATCTGCCGGACGTCGATGCCCGGCTGGGCGGACAGCCGCTCCTTGAGTTGCACGAGCCGGTCGGGGTCGGCCTCGGTGGCGGTGAACCGGGGCAGCCGCTGAGACCATTCCAGCGCGTAGTCGCCGAGGCCGCTGCCGATCTCGATGGGGTCGTCACCGAGGTACGGCACCGCCAGTTCGACGAACCAACGACGGTGGTTGACGGCCGTCGCCAGGCCTTCCAGCACCTCGGACTGGACGCGCTGATCCCCAGTGATTTCTGCCATGCGTCGATTCCTCACGATATGAACTCGACCCGTGCCTGGACCGACAGAGTGAATCATCCGCTTGGATGGCGAAGGAAACGGGGGAGCGGTTGGCCGAATTGCGGTCGGGGGGTGGGCACGTGATCGGCGGTCGGCGAACCCGGCACATAGTACGGCAGTACCCCGAAACATGTCACGGCACCGTCATACGCTGACTACCCTATGAATTGTCATGACTACTCCCGAATCGGACGCTCCCGGCGACGGCCCGGCCACCGCATCGCCGGTGGAGGAGCCCGGCGGCGGCGATCGGTTGCGCCGCAACGGGAAGTGGGCCGACCCGGCGGCCGTGCTGAGCTTCGTGGTACTCGGCTTCTGGGTCACCGGGCGTCTCTGGTGGAACCCGGGCAGTGGAGTGCGCGACAACCGCTCGGACCAGTCGCAGTTCGAATGGATGATGGCGCACGGTGCGCGGGTGGTCACGCAATTCGCGTACCCGTTCCATTCGGACCGGATGAACGTGCCGGACGGCGTCAACCTGATGGCAAATACGTCCGTATTATCCATTTCACTACCAATGACGCCAATTACCCTGCTGTTCGGACCACGTGCCGCATTCCTGCTCTTTCTTACTCTCGGAATGATCGCCACTGCCACGGCCTGGTACTTCCTGCTCTCCCGGGTCCTGGTCAGGAGCCGGGGGCCGGCCTGGCTGGGTGCCGGCTTCTGCGCGTTCGCGCCGGCCATGGTGTCGCACGCCAACGGGCACCCGAACATCGTGTCGCAGTTCGTCGTCCCACTGATCATCTGGCGTACGCTGCGGCTCGCCGACGCCGGCCACTGGCTGCGTAACGGTGTGCTGCTTGCGCTGGTGATCGTCTGGCAGGCGTTCCTCAATCTGGAGATCCTGCTGATGACCGCCATCGGGATCGGGGTGATCGTCGGGGTGCTGGCCCTCGCTCGCCCCGCTCTGCGGTCACGGATCCGACCCTTCCTCGCCGGCTTGGCCGTCGCCGCCGTGGTCGCCGGCCTGCTGCTCGCGTACCCGCTGTATGTGCAGTTCTTCGGACCCGGCGCCTACTCCGGGCTGTCCGGCCTGATCCGTGGTTACTCCAGCGACCTCGCGTCGTTCGTGGCGTACTCCCGGGAGTCGCTGGCCGGCAGCCCGCGCACCGCCGCGGGCCTGGCCAAGAACCCGACCGAGGAGAACAGCTTCTTCGGCTGGTCGCTGCTCGTGCTGGTGGTCGCCCTCGTCTGGTGGCTGCGGCGGTCGGCGGTGGTGCTCGCGCTGGCCGGGCTCGGGCTGCTCTTCACCGTGCTCTCGCTCGGACGGGAGATCCGCTTCGACGGGCGCGGCACCGGCGTGCCCGGGCCCTGGGCGGCGCTGGAAAACCTGCCGATCCTGCACTCGGTGGTGCCGACCCGGTGGGCGCTGGCGATCACTCCGATCGTCGGGGTGCTGCTCGCCTACGGCGCCGAGCGTGCCCGCGAGTTGGCCCGTACGCGTCCGGCCGCCCGACCGCAGATCCGCTTCGCCACCGCGACCGTGCTGACGATGGCCCTGCTGCCGATCCTGCCGACCCCGCTGCCCGTGGTCCAGCTGGACCCGGTCCCCACCTTCGTGACCAGTGGGGCATGGCGGCCGTACGTGGCTGGTGGGCGCAGTGTGGTGACCCTGCCGCTGCCGGACACCAACTACGCGGAGCCACTGCGTTGGGCGGCCGCGACCCGGCTGGGCATGCCGCTGGCCCGGGGCTACTTCCTCGGCCCGGACACCCGCCCGAGCGCCCAGCCGCCGAAGGTCGCGCTGTTCACCGCGCCGCCCCGGCCCACCAGCAGTTTCTTCGCCACCATCCGGCGCACCGGCGCGGTGCCGCCGATCACCCCGCAGAGTCGGGTCAAGGCGGTCGACGACCTGCGCTACTGGCGAGCCGGCGTGGTGATCCTCGGGCCGCACGAGCACGAGACGGAGTTGCGCCGCGGGATGACCGAGCTGACCGGTATCCAACCGACCTTCACCGGCGGCGTCTGGGTGTGGGACGTCCGAGCGTTGACCGACTGAACGACGGGATCGCGCCTGATCAGCCCTGTCGGACGCAGCAGCCCTGGCAGACCTTGGGGCTGGGCAGTGTGAAGGCCAGGCAGCACGTGCGGCGCTGGACGCTGGGCTCGCCGGTGGGGCCGGGGACCAGCTCGACAAGGTCGGCCAGGTCGAGCGCGCCGAGCAGGGTGTCGATGCTCTCCACCGTCGAGCCGGGCAGCCCGTCCGCAGCGCGCAGGATGCCGTGCGCGATGCCGGAGGCGACCGAACCGAGCAGCGTCCTGGTGCCCACCCGTACCTCCGCCTGGATCGCCGCGATCAGCGGGGCGAGGTGGGCGTCGAGCAGGGAGGCGCGCAGCGCGGCCAGCAGCTCCGCCTCGCCGGCGACGACGCGTACCTGCGGCAGGCCGGACAGCGCCAGCGGGTCGCTCGGCAGCACCGCCACGGTGGTGCCGTGGCGCAGGCCCAGCGTGATCAGCGGGCGGTGGTCCTCGAAGTGGATCAGCACGTCGGAGGGGTCGAGCAGCGGCACCCGGCGGGCCGAGGCCCAACCGAGCACGACCGGCAGCGCCGTCCAGTAGCTGTACGACTTCCAGGCCAGCGCGGCGCAGGCGTGCGGCGTGCCGCCCCAGCGGACGCTCGCCGCGCGCAGCAGCTCCGGCAGGCGGGTGCCGTCGATGAGGGTGGTGGCGGGCGCCCAGCCGAACTCGTCGTCGACGAGCAGGCCCCGGGCGAGCCCGGGGAGGTCGTCGGTGCCGAACATCGCCCGCAGCGCGGCGGTGACGGGCGCGAGCGGCGTGGCGGCCACGTCCCGCCTCGGCATCACCGCTGTCACCTGAGCCGTCCCCCGTCCGAGTGGCCGGGGAGCGTGCCCCGGCGGACGGTCAGATGCCGTCCGAAGCTAAGGCTAGCCTAACCAAGCTCGTCGGTATACGCGAGTCTCTGTAATCCGAGCGACAGGGGCTGCCGTATCCGGGCAGACGGGGAGGCCCCGGAGCTGTCAAGCGGTGTGTCGGGAACATGCCAGTCAAGTGTGCGTCCGGCCACGGAACGTGAAACTGATACTCCCGGCCGCGAGGAAGCCGATGACCTCACCCCTCGAACGGGCTGCCGAGTCCTTTGCGGCCGAGCTTGCCCGGCAGCGTGCCGGGCGGGGCCTCTCCAAGAAGCAACTGGCCGTGCTGATGGGCTTCGACCCGTCCTACGTGAGTCACGTCGAGGGCCGTCGACACCGCCCGACCGAGGACTTCGCCCGCCGTGCCGAGGCCGTCCTGGAGGCCAGCGGCGCGATCTGGCAGCGTTTCCGGGAGTACGACGACCTCCGGCACGCCCGCTCCGGCCATCCGCAGCGCGAGCCCTCGCTGCCCGGCCAGTGGCTTCCCCCCGGCACCGGCCTGGTGGTGGAGCGGGAACTGGCCACCCTCATCCACACCGACAACGGCTACCGGTGCGTCATCCACCGTGAGCTGTACAACGCGGGCACGGACCCGGTCACCCGCTACCTCGTACGCGTGGCGGTCGACCGCTACCCGAACGATCCCGGTCGCTCCAACCGGCACCACCGGGAGCACCCGCTCACCTTCGCCGAACTGCAACTACAGGCCCGACGCGACGACGGCACCGGCGATCCGGAGCCGATGCACTGGCGGGCGAAACACGACCGGGACGCGTTCAAGGAGATCTGGCTCCTCTTCGAGAACAGCGAACGCCGGTTCCCGCTCTACCCCGGCGACCGGACCAGCATCGAGTACGCGTACAGCGTCGGACACGAGAAGTGGGGCCCCTGGTTCCAGCGGGCCGTCCGGCTGCCCACCCGGCACCTCGCCGTACGCCTGGATCTACCGGCGGCGCTCGACCCGCAGGTCTGGGGCGTGGAGACTTCGCTCTCCGCGGAGGAAGGCCCACTGCGGACCGCCCCGCAGCGACACGACGAGGACGACCGGGCGATCTTCGGCTGGCAGACCGACGACCCGCCGCTCAACGCGCGCTACCGGATGCAGTGGCGCTTCCGGGCTCGGCCCGACACCGACCCGGACGCCGGCACCGACAGCACCCGGGTCCGCCCCAGCGACCGGATGCGCGGGATCGGCATCGTGCAGCGCGGCGACGATCTCCTCCGCCAGCCGGTTCGACAGTTCGACCTGCCCGGCGAGGAGCAGGTGGCCCGCGGCATCGTGGAGCGCCTCACCATGGCGCTGTCCCGGCTCGACGAGCTGCACCCGTTCAGCAAGGGAGTGGGCATCGCCGCACCGCAGCTCGGCATCGGCCGGGCCGCCGCCGTCGTCCGGCCTCCCGACCGCTCGGCGGAACCGGTCGTCCTGCTCAACCCCCGGGTGGTCGACGCCGACCCGGAGACCGACGAGCAGTACGAGGGGTGCCTCTCCTTCTTCGACCATCGAGGTCTGGTGCCCCGCCCGCTGCGACTCGACGTCGAACACGCCCAGTGGGACGGCAGCCGGATCATCACGTCGTTCGAGTTCGGCATGGCCCGGCTCGTCGCGCACGAGATCGACCACCTACAGGGCCGGCTCTACGTCGACCGGATGGCACCCGGCGTGCCGCTGGTGCCGGTCGAGGAATACCGCGAGACCGGGCGCCCCTGGCGCTACTGAGACCTGGCGCTGCCGACTCAGGGAGGGGGACCGGGGCGCGCGCCCCAGGGGGCAGGGGCACGCGCCCCGGTGTGGGGGGAGGAACGTCTAGAGATCGCCGAACGTGTCGTAGCGGATGTTCGGCGGTGGTACCTCGTCGGCGGCCAGCACCCGCAGGGTCGACCGGACCATCTGCGCCGAGCCGGACACGTAACAGTCGTGGGTCGTCCACGGGCCGTACCGGGCCACCACGTCCGCGATGTCGCCCAGCTCGCCGTCGAAGTCCGGGTCGTCGCTGCACGCCGCGGTGACCGACAACCACGGGTGTGCCGCCACCAGGTCCTGAAAACCGGCCAGCCCGTACAGGTCGGACGCCTGCTGGGCGCCGTAGAAGACGTGCACCCACCGCGTCCGGTTGTAGGTGGCCAACTCCTCCACCAGCGCCTTGATCGGCGCTAGCCCGACGCCGCCGGCCACGCAGAGGATGTCCCGCTCGGAGGAACGGTCCAGGGTCATCGACCCCATCGGCGCCGCCAGGCGCAGCAGCTGCCCGGGCCGCACCCGCCGGACCAGCGCGCCGGACACCCATCCCGCGCCCGGGCTCCGTACGTGGAACTCCAGCACGTTGTCGTCGTTCGGGGCGTTCGCCACCGAGTAGTTCCGCCACACCCTCGGGTGGAAGCGAGGCAGCTCCAGGCTGACGTACTGGCCCGCCTGCCAGGGCAGTGGATGTTGCAGGGCTCGGCAGGTCAGCACGGCGATGTCCGGGCCGTGGCGCTCGTGCGTCAGCACCTCGGCGTGCCAGAACGGCGGGTTGTCGTCGTCGGCCGCCCCGGCGACCATCTTCGCCGCGATGGCCGCGTACGCGTCCCGCCACGCCTGGTCGTACTCCAGGTTCCAGCCGTCGCCGGCCGTGCTGCGCAGCGCGTCGAGCAGCGCGACGCCCATCGTGGCGTAGTGCCGGTCGTCGACGTGGTACTTGCGGTGGTCGCGGCCCAGCGCGCGCAGGAACTCGTCGAAGCTCTCCGGATCGCCCACGGTGTGGATCGCCGTGATGATCGCTTCCAGCAGGCGGTCACCCTGGCCGGTCATCTGCACCGGGAAGAGCTGCCGTAGAGCGGGGTCGAGCAGGAACACCCGAGCGTAGAAGTGCCCGGTCAGCCGCTCCCGGTCCTCCTCGACCAGGGTCCAGCTCTCCTTCAGCAACCGTGCGACGTTGTCCACCGGTGCTCCTTCTCCAGACGACAGCGGATCGGGCACCGATAGAATCTCCACGGAGCGTGCACATCGGTCGCACAGAATGTGCGATCGGTTCATGCCGACCGATCGGTGCTGCCTGCCACGCCGTCCGTCGGGCACAGTGGTGCGGTGACCGTAGAGCTGACCCGCCCGGTGTCCCGCCGGCTGCTGGGGACCGAAACGTTGCTGGTCCTCGGCCTGTCCCTTGGCCAGTCGGCCGTCTACGCGGTGGTCTCGATCATCGCGAAGCTGACCGCCGAGGGGCCGCTGTCCAAGCAGACCGCGTCACTGAACACCTCCGCGTCGGCCCGCCCCTGGCTGGACCTGACGTACCAACTCCTCGGCATCGTGTTCGCGCTGCTTCCGGTGCTGCTCGCCGTACACCTGCTCAGTCGGGACCCCGGCGACCCGGCGCGGACCCTCGGCCTGGACGCGCGGCGGCCCGGCCAGGATCTGGCGCGCGGCGCCGGCCTGGCCGCGCTGATCGGCCTGCCCGGCCTGGCCCTGTTCTGGGTGGCGGCGCACCTCGGCCTCAACGCCACGCTGGTGCCGGCGGCGCTGCCGCACGTCTGGTGGGCGGTCCCGGTGCTGATCCTCGCCGCCGTGCAGAACGCCGTGCTGGAGGAGGTGATCGTGGTCGGCTACCTGGTCACCCGGCTGCGCCAGCTCCAGTGGCGGCTGGCCGCGATCATCGCGGCCAGCGCGCTGCTGCGCGGCTCCTACCACCTCTACCAGGGCTTCGGCGCGTTCGTCGGCAACGCGGTGATGGGCGTCGTGTTCAGCCTCTTCTACCTGCGTACCCGTCGGGTGATGCCCCTGATCATCGCGCACACCGTGCTCGACGTGGTCGCCTTCGTCGGCTACGCGTCGCTGCCCCGGGAGTGGTTCGACTGGCTGTGACGGGTCAGCGCCGGCCCGTTCGGTAGGCGGCCATCGCCCGCGCCGCGAGCCGGTCGGCCGCCGCCGCGTCGCCCAACGTGGCGGCCACCACAGCCGCGCCCGGCACCAGCCGGGACGCCAACCGCAGCGCCACCCAGCCGCCGGCCTGCGCGGTGAGCGGCGCGGCCAGCCGCCACGCGGCCTCCGCAGCCCTCGGCCACGTTCCCTCCACCGGATCGCCAGGGTCCCGCGCACCGGCCAGCGCCGCCCGCGCGCTCGCCGCGTCCGGATGCACCTGGGTCAACACCAGCAATTCCTCGGCCCGATCGGGATGCGACGGGTCCCGGCCGTAGGCCGCCGCCAGGTGCAGCACCAGGTTCGACTGGGTCCACAGCACCGACAGCAGCTCCGCCAACGGCGCGAAGAGCCCCGCCAGCGCCGCCGCAGCCCCTCCCACCCCCGCCGCCCGCACGTACCGCCGGGTCGCCAGGCGGGCCAGACCGTCCGCCGAGGCGTCCGGGTAGCGGTCCCGCAGCCGCCGCGCCCACTCGGCGGCGCCCGGACCGAGCGTCCGGACCGCCTCCAGCGCCAGCAACTCCGGAGCGAAGCCGGGGTGGTCGCGTAGGCGAACGGCCACGGACCGCAAGTCCGATTCCGGGGTACGAGGGAAAGCCGCCTCTGGGTCAGCCGATGAAACCGCCGCTGCGGCCGGCTGGGGGGTGATCGCGGAAGTCGCTCCTGGCGTGGGTGCCGGTGCGACCGCGGGTGCTCCCGCCTTCGCCCCGGCGGCACTGCGCGGGGTGGCCTTCTCCGGTGTTACCTCGCGCGGGGTGGACCCGGGCGGCGTGGCTGGGTCCGGAGTCGGCTTGTCCTGGGTCGTCGAGCGCGAGGTTGCCTTGCCCGGGGTCTTCCTGCCCGGGGTCGTGGCGCGGGTGGGCGTGGCTCGGGTGGGCGTGGCGCGCTTGCGAGGGATCGGCGTGATCTCGGCCGGTTCGGGCGTGACAGGCGTCGCATCCGGGACGGCCGGCGCTGGCGGGGGTGGTGTCGGTGCGACGGCAGCCGTGCTGGTGGCGGTCTTGCGCGGTCGGGGAGCCCGCTTCCTCGGTGGCTGGCCTGTCGGTTCCTGCACCGGGCCGGCCTGCGCCGCGTCCTCGGCGGCGGGCGGCTCGACTGTCACGCTGTCCGTGGCGGCGGGGGCGGGCGCCGGCTGTCCAGGCAGGGGACGGTCCGGCTCAGGTGGCTGGAAGATCACCGGTGCCGCCTTGGCCCGGCGGGGACGCGGGCTCGCCGGTGCCGCAGGCGCGGTCTCGGCGGACTGCTCGGTCACCTGCGGCGGCGTGAACGTGGCCCGCGCCGGGCGCCGACGCGTACGCTCAGCAGGCTCTTGGTGGGTCGGTTCGCTGGGCGGCTGCTCCTGCATATCGATGGAGCGTAGTCCCGATCACGTCGCCGCACAGCGGGGAAATACCGTGGCGGCGTGCCTCGGTCGGCGTACCCCGGAAGTCGTTTTGCTCCCGGTGGGTGCCGACCTGTATCCTCGGGCGCGGTGGTCTGCGGGCCACCAGGGAGACTTCGCCTAGTCTGGTCTATGGCGCCGCACTGCTAATGCGGTTGGGGTCTTAAAGCCCCTCCCGGGTTCGAATCCCGGAGTCTCCGCGCGAAAGCCGGGTGTGTATGCTGGCTGAGCACGAGCGCCCGTAGCTCAATGGATAGAGCATCTGACTACGGATCAGAAGGTTAGGGGTTCGAGTCCCTTCGGGCGCACAAGATCATCAGACGTCTGACCTGCGGAAATGCGGTCAGGCGTTTTTTGTTGATCGTCCCGGTTGGCACTGGGTGTCAGGTGGGCGTCGTCACTTTTCGTAATCATGCTTGGGTCGCTTGTACGTTGACCTGCTCTCGGTTCTGCATTGCCGATTGATCCGGCAAGAAGATGGGCGGCATGAGATCGGGTCATGATCTACCCGGGCGCGGGAACCCCCGCGCCCGAGTAGACCTCACAATGATCGTCAGGCGGTCACCGGCGGTCGGACTTGTCAACCACCTCTGCCACTGGTCAGGCGGGTACGAACTGCCACTGCTGGTTGGTCCCGCCGTTGGCGGTCCACTGCACGACCTGCGCCCCGTCGCTGGTCGAGGCGGCGGAGACGTCGGCCACGAGTCCGCTGCTGCGGCTGACGATGGTGTAGTAGCCGTCACCGGTGGGCCGCAGGTACCACGACTGGTTGGCACCGCCATTGGCCGACCACTGCTGTAGCTGCAGGCCCTGCGTGGTGCTGGCGGCGTTGACGTCGAGCATCTTTCCGGAGGCGGTGTAGCGCAGGGTGTACGCGTCCTGCGTGGTGCTGATCGTCCAGGTGGGGGAGCCGCTCTGCTGGACCGCCTTGGCGCCGTCGGCGGTGGAGTTGCCGGCGATGGCGAGGGGCTTGCCGCTGTTGCGGTTGACGATGCGGTAGGTGCCTGCTGCCGGCCCGGTTCCACCGCTTCCACTGAGGTTGAGGTACTCGACCGCATCGGTGAAGACGGTGCTGCCGGACTTGGCGGTCGACAGCTGCAGGTACACGCGGCTGCCGGTGGCGGGGGCGGTGAAGGACACCGGTTGGGTGACCCGTGAGCCGAGCGGGACGGTCAGGGTGCTGTTGCCGGACGCGACGACCGCGCCGGTCGGGCTGTCGAGCCGGGCGGTCCAGGTGAAGCCCACGGAGGTGTTGGTGAAGTCGTCGTTGAACACGGTGATGTTGCGGGTCACCGTGGCATTGCGGGCGTAGCTGGGCACCGCCTGCGCCAGCGGGAAGCTGCCGTTGGAGTCCGAGTTACCGGAGGCGGACCAGTACGGGAGGTCGATCGCGGCCACCGGGTTGAACGCCGCCTGCACGCGCTGGATCTGCGCGTTGCTCCACGGATCGGGCAGGTTGTCCACGCCGTAGATGGGGTGACCGCCCTCCTCCGGGGTGAAGTCGGTGGACCGCACGCCCGGCACCACGCTGGCCCAAGCGGACAGCAGCGTGTACGGGCGCAGGTCGGTGGCGCCCTTGCCGCGCTTGGCAGCAGTCGCGGTGGCGAACCACTCGAAGCCCTGCTTGTTGTTGCATGCCGGCCAGATGAACTCGCCCTCGCCGTCGGGCCGCCCGTTCACGCTGACCAGGCCCTCCCCGTACCTGCCGAAGCCGTCGACGTAGTGCGGAATCACCGCGAAGTTGGCGTAGGTCATCCCGGGATACAGGCTGACATTGTTGCCGACGCCCACCTCGACAATGATCGGCCGGGTGCCGTCGGCGCCGTTCATCGCCGCGTACAGGTCCTTCTCGAACTGCTCGGAATCCTGGCCGCTCTGGTTCGGCTCGTTGTTCTGACTCCAGCGGATGATCGCGGGGTGGTTGCGGTCGCGCAGGACCAGCGCACGGGCGTGGTTGATCATGTTGTCGCGGCCGACGGAGTTCTGCCACTCCTGCGAGGACTGGGAGCCGCGAATCGCGACCTCGTCGATGATCATCAGGCCCATCTCGTCGGCGACATCCAACATGTACGAGCTTCCGGGCTCCTGGTGGATGCGCACCACGTTGTAGTTCAGCCGCTGGTAGTTGTCCACCGCCTGCGGCCAGCCGCCGTTGCCGGACGACGGGGGCAGGAAGCCGGGCAGGGTGTGGTACGCGTCGCCCTTGCCGCCGTTGTCGATCCGGTCATAGTCGGCACCCTGGAGGTTGTCGCCGCGGAAGTTCACGCGCACGCCGTTGAGGTAGTAGTAGTCACCGTTCTGGGTGGCCTCCCGGAACCCGAACCGGTACTCGGCGTCGCTCGTCCGGCCGTCGTCGGTGACGGCATGCACCGTCAGCCCGTGCAGCTGCGCCCGGTACCCCGACCGGTACGGCACGTTGGGCCACCAGTACGAGGTGCTGTCGAGGTTCCACGCGACCGGACCGACGGTCACGGTCGCGATCGAGTTGGCCGCCACGGTGACCGTACGGCTGGGCAGTCCCGGGTAGCTGAAAGCCGTTCCGTTGTGGGACGACAGCGACCCGGTCAACGTCACCGACCGGGAACTGCCCGACGTGTTCCGCACCGTCACGTCGTAGGTCAGCGTCTTGTTCGCCACCGACGTACGCACGAATGTGTCGCTGACGTACACCGCCGGGTACACCCGCAGGAACGCGGACCCGAAGATCCCCTGCGGTATCGCCTCGGACCACGTGGCGGCGTCGGGCACCAGGTACCGGCCGTTGGATGCCTTCAACGCGCCGCGGCCCTTCACGTTCACGGTGATCGTGTGGGTGGTGCCGGGCGCCGCGTATGCGCTGATGTCGAAGTTCGACGGGGTGAACGCCGTCGTCTGGGTGGCGACCACGCGGCCGTCGACCGACAGTGTCGCCTGGTGATTGACGGCGCCGAACTCGATCCAGGTCGACTGCGGCTGCCCCGATTCCGGCACGGTGATGCTGCGCGAGTACACCGCCTCGTTCACGGTGGTGAAGCCCTGCTTGTACCAGCCGCCACCGGGTACCGCGATCGTGGTCGCCCCCCGACCCGCGGGCGTGAAGTTCCATGTCCCGCTCAGATCGACCGAGGCGATCGCGGCGCTACCGGCCGCCACACCGTCAAGTCCGGCGGCCGCGACACTCTGCGTCTCGACCGGCGCGGCCAGGGCCGACCCGGGGGTCGCCAGGGTCAGCCCACCCAGCGTCAGGGGCAGGGCGAGCGCCACGGTCGCGGCCAACCCTCTGGCCAACGCCGACAATCGGCCACCCCAGTGGACGTTCGTATCATGCACGGTTGCCTCCTGTGACTCATCCGCCAGCTCCGCAAGACCGGTTCAGGGCACAGCCTTCAAGGCCGAGTCTCGAACCGATTCGACAAATTTGCCGGCGTCGCCGACCAGCCGGAAAGGCTGGTTGCGGCCCAAATACATAGGTATGTATTAATGGGTGCGTCGAGCGTGAAGTCAAGGTTTCAAGACGGTTAACTCCTGCTCCTGATGCCTCGCAGGCTTCGGGTGGCCGCCGATAGATACAGCCCTACCGGAGTGCGAGGTCATCGCGCTCAGGCATTCCGTGTCGCCGACCCACCGACGCAGTGCCGATCGAATAGCGAACCGATTCGCCGCTGCGGTGCCGGCCGCGTGAGACGCTGAAGGTGTGGACAGCCCGTGGTCTTCGGTGAAGTCGGCGGGCGCCCGGCCTGACTTGTTCGGTTCGAAATTGGAGTTAGGGTGCTGGCAGGGAACGTGCCTTGCCAGCGTCACGGGCGGGTTGCGTGCTCTTAACGGTGAGTGTCTGACTGCGTAGACATGACTACGCAATCATACAGGACTATGGCTGGCGATGGGAGGTGCCGTGACGCGACTGGCGAGGCCGGGTGAAAGCCCTCCGACGCCGCGCAGCGTGGACGTCGCGCGGCTGGCCGGCGTCTCCCAGAAGACGGTGTCCAGGGTCCTCAACGACGAGCCGTATGTCTCGGCCGACGTGCGCCGGCGGGTCCTGGACGCCGCCGAGGAGCTCGGCTACCGGCGCAACCAGGCGGCCCGGGCGCTGGCCTCCGGGCGGACCCGGTCGATCGGCGTGGTGACGCTCGGCAGCGCCTTGTACGGGCCGGCGTCATGGCTCATGGGCATCGAGCGGGCGGTCCGGGAGGTGGGCTACACGCTGCGGGTGGCCGCCACGATCGAGGGCGACCCGGGCGGCATCGCGAGCGCCCTGGCGTCGCTGCTGGGCCAGGGCGTGGACGGCGTCGTCATCTCCGAGCCGATCGACGAGGGCGTCGGCCTCATCAGCGTCGACGTGCCGGTCCTGGTCCTCGGCGCGCCGCCCACCTTCGCCGCGCCGCAGGTGGTGACCGCCAGGGTCGGCGCGGGCAGGCTCGCGCGGGCCGCGACCGAGCACCTGCTGGGGCTGGGGCACGCGACCGTCCATCACCTGGCCGGCCCGCAGCGGTGGTATTCGGCACGGGACCGTCTCGCCGGCTGGCGCGAGGCGCTGCGAGCCCACGGCGCGGACGAGCCGCCGGTCGTCGAGGGCGACTGGTCGGCCGCGTCCGGCTACGCGGCGGGCCGGGAACTGGCCGGCGACGGCACCGTGACCGCGGTGTTCGCCGCGAACGACGACATGGCGATCGGTCTCATCCGCGCGCAGCTCGAGGCCGGGCGCCGCGTGCCCGAGGACATCAGCGTCGTCGGGTTCGACGACATCCCGGTCGCCGCCTACGTCACTCCCCCGCTCACCACCGTGCGGCAGCCGTTCGACGAGGTCGCGCGGCAGGGCCTCGCGCTGCTGGTACAGGTCATCGAGAAGCCGGACGTCGAGCTTCCACCGGCGGCCGACCAACCGGTCGAGCTCGTCGTCCGCGCCTCGACGGCTCCACCACCGCCCCGGCCGATCCCGGAACGTGGCCGCCGAGCGATCCCCCAGGCCCACGGTGGCCCGCACGGTCAGCCCGCCGGCAGCGAAGTCCCATCCACCCAGCCCTGATCAACGTAGATCCGTCCACCCTCCACGATCCCTCTGCCGAGAAGGCGCGAGCGTGCAGGCCAGAATCCACGTCGCGACGAGGAGTGCTCGCGGTGCTCCCGACACGGGCACCTCGCGCGCCAACACCGGCACGATCGCCGCGGACCCAACCGCCGCCGCGCCCGTCGCCACCGATCGAGCGGACGGCAGGATCGGCTGCTTGCGCAGGGCGTGGGCCTGGGAGGGCGCACTTGGACTTGAACGGACCGAAAGGGTTGCGGCCGGACGAGTTTTAGGTGGAGTTCTATTTGTAGGGTTATGCGCTCGGAGCTTTGGACTACGGATCAGAAGGTTAGGGGTTCGAGTCCCTTCGGGCGCACAAGATCAAGAGGGCCTGGCCTGCGGAAACGCAAGTCGGGCCCTCCGCATTTCTGTCCCTTGCGGGCGTTCGGCTGCTCGTCCGACAACCGTCCCCGATCTACCACGCGCCGAGGGTCAGGTGCGGGCGTCCCGCGCCTGACCCTCGGCGTCCACTACTGCGTCGTCGCAGCCTAGGCCTGCACCGCCGGGGCCCAGGAGAAGATGGCGTTGTCCGCCGTGCTGCACGGGTAGAGGATCAGGTCGGAGCCGTTCGACGTGGTGCTGCCCTGCACGTTGAGACACTTCGTGTTGTTCAGCCGGCTCTTGAACTGGTAGAAGTCGAAGCCGCCGATCTTCCGTACGAACTGCGGGTACCACTGGTCGTTCATCGTCGTGCTGCCACCACAGTTGTACTGGACGATCTTCGTGCTGTTGGCGTCCGTGCTGCCCTTGATGTTGGCGCACATGCCTGTCTTGCCGTTGATGATCCGCTGGTAGCCACCGGAGGTGGGCCGGAAGATCCAGCGCTGGTGCAGCGGCGTGACGCCCCCGCTCCAGGTTGCGCAGGTGTAGACCTGGACCTGCGCGCTCGGCGCGGTCGAACCACCCTGGACTTCGACGCACTTGTCGACGGCGCTCGCGGGGAAGATCTCCCACGGTCCGTTGTCCGCAGCGTAGGCAGCGGACGGCCCGACCAGCCCAGCGGCGGCCACCCCGACCAACGCCGCGAAGACAGCGGCGAATTTGCGCAGCTTCATACTCGTTCCCCCCAATGATCGAACAAACAACGGGCACGACCCTACCCGGGGCAGTCAGACATGTGCATCTCTGAGTGCATTGCCGGATGGCAGGTGCGGGCACCTGTCGAGCGGTGTGAGGGCGCGAGCGACGTGGGCAGCGGGCCGCACGTAGGCCCAGCAGGAGCCGCGCACGCAGCGCGGGCGGGTTCGCGTGTCGTCAGGGCCTCGGCGTGCGTGTCTGGGGCTGCCCCATCTCCGCCAGCAGCCCGGGAGGGGTAAGGGCTACGGCTTCTCGGCGACGAATGTCCCGCGCCCGGTGAAGGTGACGACGAGCCCTCGTTCCCGCAGCAGCCGTACCGCTGCGCGGACCGTGCCACGAGCTACGCCGTGCTCCTGCTGCAACGTCGCCTCGCTCGGGAGCGGCTGACGAGGCTTGAGCTTCCCGGATTCGATCTGCTTGGCGAGGAGATCGGCGAGCTGGATGTAGAAGGGGACCGGGCTCATCTCGTCAATCATGATCGACACGATATGGACGCGCTACACGGGATGGTCGTGGGGTACAGGTAACCTGGGCTAGGCAGGCTGGCCGGGCTGTACAGGCTGTATAGGATCGACTACCCTCAGGGTCAGCCATTCGCCCAGGTAGGAGCCACCTCGTGAAGCTCTGGCCGCTCCCTCGCCGTCGAGAAGCGCTCGATCGAACCGATCCTGCGGAGCCGTGCACGGAGGGTGAGCGGTGAGCGCGGTGCCCTTCGAGGTGGAGCTTTCCTGGACGGTGATCGACTACCACCGGATGCAGAGGTGCAGTCGCTGCCACCCGGACGGCTGGTGTCCGAGGGCTGCGGTGGCCCGAGCGCGGATCCTGGCTTGGCGACGGGCGGTGGGTCGTGCACCCATTCAGGAGTGGTGACCTCCTGCTCCTCACGCGGGCGGCCAGCGTCCAGTTCTCCCGGCCGTTCTTCGTCCGGCTCATCCGTGTCCTGGAAGACCGGATCACGTACGACGGGTGGGTCTGGATCGAAGGGTATGAGCTTGACGCCCGAGGCGCGGCGGTAGCCCGGCGGGAACTCTTCGTCCAGCCCGCCGGGGTCCGGAAGCTCCCGGGCGCCCGGTCGTGCCGCAGCAAGAGATCTCCGTAGTCCATCACCGCGGTTCCGCCTCGATCCCGTTTATCTGCCCCTAGCGTGGAGAAAGGGCCACCTCGGGTACGAGGGACGGAGAGGTGATGACAACCACCGCGGACGAGGGCAAGCTCGGCCGGGTCGGCCTCCGACTGCCCGGAGTCGTGCTGGGGCTGGGGCTCGGCGGCTTCGCCGACGGGATCTTCCTGCACCAGGTCTTCCAGTGGCACCACATGCTCACCAGCACGAACGAGGATCGCATCGGGGTGCGGTACTACAACCCGCACACGGTCTCGGGCCTGGAGATGAACACCGTCTGGGACGGCATCTTCCACGTCGTGTGCTGGCTGGCAGTGCTGCTTGGCCTGGCCATCCTGTACTCGCGCGTCAGTCACGACCGCCGCAGGGTGTGGGGCTCCCGCGTGCTCTGGGGCTGGATCATCGCGGGCTGGGGGTTGTTCAACCTCGTCGAGGGCGTGGTGGACCATCAGATCCTCGGCATCCACCATGTTCGCGGTGGCCCTCACCAACTCTGGTGGGACATCGGGTTCCTCGTCTTCGGCGCGCTGCTGCTGATCGGCGGCTGGTTGCTCCAGCGCGGTGGCAGGGTCGCCGACTCCGACCGCGAGGTCTGATGGATCCCCACCCGCACCACGAGAGTGCGGCGCTGGGGGTTGGCCTGGGCGAGACGGTGGTGCCCGCCGTCGTCCTGCTCGCCTGCGCGGGCCTCTATCTGCACCTGGCGGGGCGGGTACGCCGTCGGAACCCGGTGCAGGGTTGGAACCGCTGGCGTACGGCGAGCTTCGCCGTCGGGCTGCTCCTGCTGGCCGTGGCGCTCCTGCCGCCGCTGGCGCCCTTCGCCCACACCGACTTCCGCGGCCACATGACCCAACACCTGCTCATCGGCATGTACGCCCCGCTCGCGCTGGTGCTCGCCGCCCCGGTGACGCTGGTGCTGCGGGCTCTGCCCGCGCCCCGGGCCCGCCAACTGACCGCCCTGCTGCACAGCGTTCCGGTTCGGGTGCTGACCCACCCGGCGGTGGCTTTCCTGCTCTCCACCGCCAGCCTCGCCGTGCTCTACTTCACCCCGCTCTACCACCTCGCCGCCGGCGATCCGGTCGGTCACTGGCTGCTGCACACCCACTTCCTGCTCTCCGGCTGCCTCTTCGCCTACGTCATCGCCGGCCCCGACCCCGCGCCCCGGCGGCCCGGGGTCCGCACCCGGCTGGTCTACCTCGGTCTCGCAATCGCGACCCACGCCGTCATCTCGCAACTGATGTACGGCGGTTTCTGGGTCGACATCCACGCCCCGATCCCACAGGTGCAGGGTGGAGCGCAGCTCATGTACTACGGCGGGGACATCGCCGAGCTGCTCCTCGCCGCCGCCCTCGTGGCGACCTGGCGACCCGAGCGCCGCAGCCGGTCCGGCGACACCCCCGCGCCGCAGCGCTCGCACGTGGTATCAATCTCCGATAGGCAATAAATCTGGGCAAAGTCGGGCGGCGATATGTCGACAGGCGCAGCAACGCTGCTTCGCAAGTCGGCGCAGCCGCAACGGCCGAGTCTCCTGGAACTCTTCTTCGACCTGGTGTTCGTCTTCGCGCTCAACCGGGTCTCTCATCGGCTCGTCGAAGACCTGACCGAGCGAAGGATGGTTCTCGCCGAAGTCGGCGAGACGTTGCTGTTGCTGATGGCCTTCATGTCACTGTGGTTCGTCACGGCGTGGGTCACCGATCTCTACAACTCCGAGCGGCCACAGGTCCAGTTTGTGGTCTACACGGCCATGCTCGGCGCCCTGATGATGGCGGTTACGGTGCCGCAGGCGTTCGGTACCGGGGGTCTGGTCTTCGCCGGCTCGTACGTGGCGGTACACATCGTTCGTGGCCTCGTCATCGTGCCGGCGTTGCGGGGTCTCGAGGCCCAGAGCCGGGCGGCGGGCGTACTCCTGTGGTTCTCGATGTCCGCCGTGCCGTGGATCGTCGGAGCGCTCCTGCCGGATGCGGCGCGGGCGGTGCTGTGGGCGCTCGCGATCGCCATCGACGGCACGGCGTTGCTGCTCTTCTACCCTGCGCCGTGGAACATCTCCAGCCGACCGAGGTGGCCCGTGTCGGCGGAGTACATCTCCGAACGGTACCGACAGTTTTTCATCATCGCGCTCGGTGAGCTGATCCTGACCACCGGATCGGCCTACAGCGACACGTCGTTCCAGAAGGGCGGCGCCGCCGCGGCGTTCGCCGTCTCGTTCGCCACGACCGTGCTGATGTTCCGGGTGTACCTCTTCAAGGCGGGCCAGCTGCTGCCCGGGGCGCTCGACGCCGCCCGTAACCCGGCGCACCTCATCCGGGAGGCGTTCCTCGCCCACATGCTCATGGTCGTCGGCACCGTTGCCATCGCCGTCGGCTACGAAATCGTGATCACCCATCCGTCCGGGCACACCGACGCGTCCTGGATCGTCGCCATCCTCGGTGGACCGGTGCTCTTCCTGGCCGGGCGTGCCCTGGTCGAACACGCGGTGTTCGCGCGGGTGTCCCGCTCGCGGCTGATCGGCGTCTTCCTGCTGGTCGCCGTCTCGCCCGCAATGATCCTCGTCCCGCCACTGGCCGTGGCCGTCACCGCCGTCGTCGTCCTGGGCGGCATCGCCACCTCGGACGCGATTCGCGCCATGGGCAAACCGCCCGAGCACCCGTCCCCGCCCGGTGCCGGAGGTTGACCAACCGGTCACGGGCTGGTGCATCCACGTGCTTGACGGTGGTTGGCGATTCCTCCAGTAGAGTCGCATCTATGGCTCTTTGTCCGTCTGTGCGTGCCTGGCTTGGCGTGGCTGTCAGCGGGCGGCCATTCCGCACGCTGGTGGTCGGCTGCTGGACAGGCTGATGTCCAGGAGGTGGCACTTCCGGCGGCGGACACGGTCGGCGGACGAGGCTGCGCTGCAGGACAGCGCTCTCAGAGACCCCAGCCGGACCGTGTTCTTCAGTGATGGGGTCTTCGCCATCTCCATCACGCTCCTGGTGCTGGAGATCCACCCGCCGGAGGACACCGCCTACCTGGGTCGGGGTCTCGTCGAGCTGTGGCCATCGTTCCTGGCGTACGTGCTGAGCTTCTTCCTGATCGCCTCGATCTGGGCCAACCACCATGTCATATTCGACCAGGTCGTCGCGGCTGATCGAGGGCTGCTCCTGCTCAACACCGTGCTGCTGATGACCGTGGCGTTCCTGCCGTTCGCGGCGTCCGTACTCGCCGCAGCCTTCCGCAACGGAGCGGGTGAGCCGCTAGCCGTGTTGTTCTTCGGTGGCTCCTTCGGCGTGGGCGCGATCTTCTTCAATGCCCTCTGGTGGTACGCGTTGCGTACACCGAGGCTGTTGAATTCGCGGGTCAGTGCGCACGCGGGCAGGCTCGTGGGCAGACGCTTTCTGGCGGGACCGCTGCTGACTCTCCTCGGCGCGGCGGTCGGCGCGTTCGCCCCCGCTGCGGGGCTGGCTTTCTACGCCCTGATGATCCCTGTCTTCTGGCTGCCCCTGCCCGCGCTCGAACCAGTCCCTCTCGGCGATGAGAGTCGCTGATCGTGCCGGTTGGCGACTCCCTGTCGGCCGGCTGCGCAGGACGCGGGGGAGGCGGAGAACCGCCGTCCCCCGCGCGGTTGCTCAGGGGCTGGTGCAGGTCGGCGACGGGTTGGTCGGCGTACCGGAGCCGAGGAAGCCGAACGTCGTCGTTGTGCCCGGTGCCAGCGAACCGTTGTACACCGCGTTGCGGACGGTCGCTGCCGAGCCGCTGGTGCTCAGGGTGCCGTTCCAGACCTGACTGATGCTCTGGCCGTTCCCCAGGGTCCAGCGGACGGTCCACCCGTCGACGGCGGCGGTGCCGGCGGTCACGGTGACCTCACCCTGGAAGCCTCCGGACCACGAGTTGACCGTGCGGTAGGTGGCGGTGCAGGCGGCACCCGAGGGAGGCGGCGTGGTGGGTGGCGGCGTGGTGGGTGGCGGCGTGGTGGGTGGTGGCGTGGTCGGGGGCGGTGTGGTCGGGGGCGGTGTGGTGGGCGTACCCGTGGTGGGCGGTGGCGTCGGCTCACCCGGTGGCACCAGGGGACAGGTGGCGCTGTACCGCGACACACCCCGGTTGTCCGCCAGCGGGCAGAGGAACTGGGTGTAGCGCGTGTCGTTGTCGAGGAACGTCTTCAACCAGGGGATCAGGAGCCGCATCTCGGTCGGGTTCGACCTGGTGAAGGAGAGGTGGTCGTTGCCGGCCAGCTCGGCCCAGGCGTGTTCGACGGTGGCCGGCAGGCTGTTGTAGATCCCCTGGACGTACGAGGGCGTGACCGTGCCGTCGTTCTGGCCGGAGATGAGCATGGTGGGCACCTGGGTGCTGGACATGTTCAGGTTGTTTCCGGGGGTGCCCGGTGCGAGACCGACAGCCGTCTTCAGGGTGGGTCGCCGGAGCGACGCGAGCAGGGTCCCGGCGCCGCCCGCCGAGTGGCCCATCACGCCCAGCCGGTTCGGGTCGACCCGGCTGCGGACCGGGCTGGTCCGCGTGAGGTAGTCCAACGCGGCGAGCAGTTGGGTGGCGCGGGCGTCGGCGCCGTCGGTGCGGCTGTTGGTCTCGATGCCGATCACCACGAACCCGAACGAGGCCAGCCAGGGGCCCATCCAGGCCTCCTCGTTGGCGAACAGGGCGGAGTAGCCGGGGACGATCGCGATCGCGCCCCAGGTGCCCAGGCTGGTGTCGGTGGGGTAGTAGACGTACCCGCCGTTGAAGCCGTTGCCGGTCGGGACGGTCGCCTGCGTCGTGGCGAACGGGCCCCGGGTGGCGGCCACGCTGGCCAGGGTGGGGTCCGGGCCCCGCTGGTACGGGCTGTCCGCGACCGCCGCGTCCCGGGTCGTCGTCGCCAGTGCCAGGCCGAGGGCCACGGCCAGTGCCCCCGTCAGCCATCTGGCGGTATCGAGCCGCTTCATCGACGGCTCCACTGCTGGTTGGTCTGGCCGGTGCAGGTCCAGAGGACGAGCTTGGTGCCGTTGGCGGTGCCCTGGTTGTAGGGGTCCAGGCAGAGGCCGGACTGCACGCCGGTGATGGTGCCGTTGGCGTTGACGTTCCACTGCTGGTTCGTGCCGCCGTGGCAGTCGTAGATGGTGACCAGGGTGCCCGGCGAGGTGCCGTAGCCGGCGGCGTCGAGACACTTGTTGCCGTACACCGTCAGGGCCTTGCCGGACGTGTAGGTCCACTGCTGGTTGGTGCGGCCGTGGCAGTCCCACAACTGCATCTGGGTGCCGTTGGTGGTGGAGGAGCCGGGGACGTCGACGCACCGGCCGGACAGCGTGCCCACGAGGGTGGTGGTGGTCTGGCCGCCGCCGCTGCTCGGGTCGCCGATGCTGCCGGGGACCGACTGCAACGCGCTGTACCAGCGGGCGGCCATCTTGTCGTAACCGCCGGCGGTGGGGTGGACGCCGTCGATCAGGTCGGCGGTGGTGAGCGCGCTGTGCATGTCGACCAGGTGCACCCGCTTACCGGCGTTGACCTTGCTCTGCACGATGCCGGGGATCGCCGCGTTGAACGTACGAGCGGCGTTCTCCTGGTTGCTGTTGGACAGCGGGATGAGCTGCGCCACGAACACCTCGGCGGTGGGCGCGGTGGTGGTGATCTTGTCGATCAGCGTGGAGAGCCGGTTCGGCGCGGTGCTCACGTTGTAGTTCTGCAGGATGTCGTTGGTGCCGATGTGCAGCAGGACGGTCTGCGGGCGTTGGGTGTTCAACCAGTTGACGATGTTCGCGTCGATCTGGTCGATGCGCCAGCCGGGGTGCCCCTGGTGGTCGTGGTCGCCGAGGCTGGCGGGCCCGTTGAACTGCGATCCGACGAAGTCCACCGTGTACCGGCCACTGGCGAGACGCTGCCAGAGCCCGATGCGGTAGCCGCCGGGCACCTGCGTGCCCTCGGTGATGGAGTCACCGAGAGGCATCACGCGTACGCCACCGTTGGATTCCGCGCTGGCCGGCGAAATGGGTGTCACCACTCCGGCGACCACGACACCGAGCGCCGCGAGTGTCGCGAGCCATCGTGCCCTCGTTCGCATGTCTTCTCCCCTGGATCGGTCGAGCTGGCCGAGGGCGTTGGCCGATCGGTAGGGCCGCCACGGGCAGCCGGCAACCTCGGGGGCCGGCGGACCGAGCAGCCGCCGGCTGCCGGGCGTTGCCCGGCTCGCGCCGATCGTCGGATCGGCACGGCGTTGCTGCCTCAGCACTGGGACGAGTGTGAGCGTTAACAGAGACGAGTGTAGATTCATCGAACCGTCCTGGTCTACCTCGGCGGCGACCGCACCCGGGCGAGCACTTCAGCGGCGGTGGCCCCGGTCACTGACCTGCGGGCCGGTCTGTGGCAGCGTGCAGGGGCGACCGTCGCCGTGCCTTGCACGCTGCCGTACCGAGAGAAGGCCATGCTCGCCAGGTCCGCCGAGACACTCCCTCCGTCCCCCGTCGTCGAACTGTGCGACGTGACGTTCCGGCGGGACGGCAAGCAGATCCTGCACGGCATCGACCTCACCGTGCGCGAAGGCGAGCACTGGGCGCTCCTCGGCCCGAACGGCGCGGGCAAGAGCACGCTGCTGGGCTTCTGCGGCGCGCTCACCCATCCGAGCTCGGGAATCGTGCGCATCCTCGGTCAGCAACTCGGCCGCGTCGACCTGCAACAGTTGCGCAGGGCGATCGGTCACGTGAACCCCCGCCATCCGCTGCGGTCGCCGCTGACCATCCGTGAGGTCGTCCTGACCGGGCTCGTCGGGTCGGTGGACCTGCCGCCACGCTGGCGGCCGACCCAGGATGACCGTGAACGGACGGATTCCCTGCTGAGCACGTTCGGGCTGGTCGACAGGGCCGACGAACGCTGGCCCACCCTCTCGCAGGGCGAGCGGGGTCGTGCCCTGATCGTCCGGGCTCTCATCAGTCAGCCGCGGCTGCTGCTGCTGGACGAGCCCTCGACCGGTCTCGACGTCGCGGCCCGCGAACAGTTGCTCGAGACCATCGACCTTCTCCGCGCGACCCACCCCCGCCTCGCCTCGATCATGGTCACCCACCACCTCGAGGAACTTCCGGCCACGACCACCCACGCGATGTTGATCAGCGGCGGCAGCGTGGTCGCCGCCGGCCCGGCCGACGAAACGGTCACGACCGCGCAGGTTTCGGCGGCCTTCGCGCACCCCATCGCGGTACGCCACGAGGACGGGCGTTGGGCGGCCCGCGCCGGGTCCGTCCGGCGGCTGGCGGCCGCCACCGGCTGAATTCCTTTCCGGTACGCCTTGCGGGTGAACGGTCGATCAAATATCACGCGGTTTTGATCGGCGCGCGGATTTCGCCCGTAAAAGATTCAGGTGGGCGCGAACCTGCCCGCCTGAATCGGAGGAATCTCATGCCCAGCATGTCTCGTTCCCGTTTCCGGGGACTCCTGGTCGTCGGAGTGGCCGGTCTTCTCGCGGCGGCCGGAGCGGTGACCCATCAGGCGTCCGCGGCCGAGGTGGCCGCCCCGGCCGCCGTCGGCGCCGACGCCCGCCGGGTCGACATCCCGCGAATCGCCGCAGCGATCAAGCCGCCGGCAGGTTCTCGACCGGTCGGCGCGTACGTCGTCACCCGGGGAACGCAGACCTACACCTGTACCGGTGGCGTGTTCACCGGCGCTTCCGTGCCGGAGGCCCAGCTCCTCGGGACCGGCGGTCGGATCCACCACTTCAAGGGACCGAGCTGGCAGTCCCAGCGCGACAACTCCCTGATCACCGCCAAGAAGACGGCGGAGAGCCCGCGTGCGGGGACGATCCCGGAATTGCTGCTGACGGTGGACAGCCACACCGGCACCGGCATGCTCGGCAATGTGGCGTACATCAGTCGGCTCTTGACCTCGGGCGGCGCGGCCCCGGCGGGCGCCTGCACGGACGGTGCCACGAAGGCCGTGCCGTACGGCGCGGTCTACGTCTTCTGGGCGGCGAGGCGGTAACCCCCGGCGACGAGCCTTCCCGCTCGACAACCGCTGGTACAGCAGGCTGTACTTTCCGCCGCGGACGCTGCCGAGGGTGCCCACCGTGACCTATGTTGGCGCGGGAGGTGGGTGGCGATGGCATACGTGCGGGGCCGGCTGCGCGCCTCGGTCGACGCCCTCGAACACCTCGTCGGCGGGCTCGGAACCGCGCTGCTCGCGTTGGGCGCGTTGCTCTGGGTGATGGTCGTGGCGGTGACCTGTCTGACCGGGCTGGGGCTTCGCCTGGTGCCCGGCGCCCTGCGGTCGGTGCGCTCGGTGGCCGACCGGGAGCGGGGTCGGCTGTCCCGCTGGGGCACGTCGATACCCGCGCCGGGGCCGGTGCAGGACGGGCTGCGGGAGGCGGCACGCGATCCGTTCGTGCGCCGGGAGCTGGGCTGGCTCACGCTCCACTCGACAATCGGGCTGGTGTTGGGGCTGGTCGGCCTCGCCCTGCCGGTCAACGCCGTCCAGGACATCACCTTTCCGCTGTGGTACCGGCTGGTCCCGCCCGAGGACGGCGCCCCGGGGATCGTTTGGTGGCGTGTCGACGAGCTGTCCGAGGCGCTGCTGGTGGGCCTGCTCGGGGTGGGCCTGCTGGTCGCCGCGTTCGGATTCGGTCCGGCGCTGGCCCGGGTCCAGGCCTGGCCGGGCCGATTGCTGCTGCCTCCGCCGCCGGGAATCGACCTGTCGCTGCGGGTGGCCGCGCTGACCGCCACCCGGGCTGCCGCGCTGGACGCCCACGCGCTGGAACTGCGCCGCATCGAGCGGTCGCTGCACGACGGTACGCAGAATCGGCTGGTCGCGGTCAACGTGTTGCTGGGAGCAGCGCGGCGAGCCGTGCGGCGCGACCCCGAGCGTGCCGACGAGATCCTCGGGCGGGCGCAGGACGCTGCGGAACAGGCGCTCGGCGAACTGCGTACGGTGGTGCGGGGCATCCTGCCGCCCGTGCTGGACGACCGAGGGCTGGCCGGCGCGCTGGCGGGCCTCGCCGGCAGTTGCGCGGTGCCCTGCCGGCTCGCGGTCGACGTGGCCGTCCGCTGCGCGGCCTCGGTCGAGGCCACCGCGTACTTCGTGGTGGCCGAGGCGCTGACCAACGTCGTCCGGCACAGTGGCGCGAGCCAGGTGGATGTCGCCGTGCGCCGTGAGCCGGGACTGCTGTTGGTGACCATCGAGGACGACGGGCGTGGCGACGCCGACGAGGCGCACGGCTCCGGGCTCACCGGCATCCGCCGGCGGGTCGAGGCGTACGACGGCCGGATGACACTGACCAGCCCATCGGGAGGACCGACGAGGATGCACGTGGAGTTGCCATGCGGATCGTGATCGCGGAGGACGACCCACTGCTGCGCGAGGGGTTGGCGCTGCTGTTGCGGGCCGAGGAGTTGGACGTCGTCGCCACCGCCGGCACACCCGGCGAGTTCCTGGTCGCCGTCGACGAGCACGCGCCGGACGTGGCGATCGTGGACGTACGCATGCCGCCGACCCACACGGACGAGGGCATCGTGGCCGCTGTGGAGGCCCGGCGACGGCGGCCCGGCCTCGCGGTGCTGGTCCTGTCGGCGTACGTCGAGCAGGCGTTCGCCACCGACCTGTTCTCGGTGGGCGCCGTCGGGCTGGGCTATCTGTTGAAGGAGCGGGTCGGCCGGGTCGAGGAGTTCCTCGCCGCGCTGCGCCGTGTCGCGGACGGCGGCAGCGTGATCGACCCGGAGGTGGTGGCCCAGTTGTTGGCCCGCAACCGCCGGTCGGACGGGGCGCTGGGCGAGTTGTCACCCCGCGAGCGGGAGGTGCTGGGGCTGATGGCCGAAGGGCTCGGCAACACCGCGATCGCCGAGCGGCTGTTCGTCACCGACGGCGCGGTGCACAAGCACATCCGCAGCATCTTCGCCAAACTCCAGCTACCGCCGGACGACCGCGCCGACCGGCGGGTCACCGCGGTGCTGCGTTACCTGGACGGTGGGCAGCGGTAAGCAGCGAGCCGGTGACAGACCGCTGCCCGGCGCCCCGTTGCGGGGTGCCGGGCAGCGGCGGTGCTCAGAGGCTGATCCGGTCGAACTTCTCCCAGCTACTGATCGACGTACGGTTGGCGATGAGGGGCTTCGTGCCCTTGCTCTCCGCCACCACGTACCTGCCGTTGGCCGCGGCCCGCAGGCTGATCGTGCCGTCCGAGTTCTTGATGATGGTGAACTTCTCCCAGGTGCTGACCTTGGTCCGGTTGGCGATCAGCGGCTTGGCACCCTTGCTCTCCGCGCTCACGTACCGACCGTTGGACCGGGAGCGGAGCGCCACGTAGCTGCCGCCCGCACTGATCACGTCGAACTGCTCCCACCGGGCAACAGTCGTGCGACTGGCGATCAGCGGCTTGGCGCCGGCGCTCTCGGCCACCACGTACCGCTTGTTGGCCCGCGAGCGGAGCGCGACCGGAGGCGCGGCCACCGGTGCGCTGGTGAGCTTGGTGAGCGCCGCGTAGGTGCCGTTGAAGACGTTCTGGCTGTAGTTGCCGGGCTGGCTCGGGTTGCCGGCGGCGTACTGCCAGATGGTCTCCGTGGTCCAACCCGCCGGCAGCGGCGGACGAGCGGCGGTGTAGCCGGCGATGTCCAACGGGTTCGCGCCGAACGACGCGTTCTTTCCGGTGCAGGGGTTCCAGTAGTTGGTGTTCGTGTAGATCATCGGAGGCCTGCCGATACGTGCCTTGATCTGGTCGGTGAAGGCCTTGATCCAGTTCGACATCTCGGTCGGGGTGAGCCCGTAACAGGTGGGCGCGCCGCTCCAGTAGGGCCATTCGATGTCGACCATCGGCACGAGGGTCTGGCCGTCCTTGGCGAACTTCGCGTTGTCGACGAAGTAGTTGGCCTCGTTGATCGGGTCGCGGCTGTCCGGACGGGTGAAGTGGTAGGCGCCGACCAGAAGGCCGGCGTCCTTGGCCGCCGCGTAGTCCTCGGCGAAGTACGGATTGAGGTACGTCCTGCCTTCCGTCGCCTTGACGTAGGCGAACTTCACGCCGCTCGCCGCGACCGCGGGCCAGTTGATCGGGCCGAGGTTGTGGTCGTGGCTGGAGACGTCGATGCCCCGGACCGTGTAACCCGCCGGGATGGCGGCGCTCTTGGCCATCGCGCTGCTGCGCGCGCCCGGGGCGATGCCGGCGTTCGCTCGGCCGCCACCGTCGACGGACGGGTCTGCGGCCTGCGCCGGATGCGAGACGCCGAGCGCCGTACCGACCACGAGGCCGGCGGACATCAGCACGCAGAGCAGTCTTCTATGCATGTGAGGTGGGTTTCTCCTGGTCGCTGAGTCGAGGCGTCCGTCGCCGTGGCTGCGGGGCTCGCTACGCCTGCGCGCCGCCGACGGGTGGCTCATCGATGTGGGTCCGCAGAGTATCCCTTGTCGACGGCAGGTCGCGCTGTCCGGTGGGCCGAAATCAGATCATCGGTAGGACGCGTCGAGCCGTACGGTGGAAATCAACCCCCCGTAAAGTTCCGAGCCATACCGTGGGGAATTTTCTCCGATTCTCCGTTGACGCGGCACCGCTTACTCTATTGTTTCAATCCTCCCCCGAGGGGTATCTGCGCTTTCGCTGAACGCCTGGCAGATGTGAGTGAGAGGCATTGATGAAGGCAGTCGTCTATCACGGCACGGGCGACATCAGGGTAGACGATGTCCCCGACCCGAAAATTGAACAGCCGACCGACGCCATTGTACGAGTGACGACGGCGGCGATCTGCGGTACCGACCTGCACTTCATCCGCGGCACGATGTCCGAGATGGAGCAGGGGCGCATCCTCGGTCATGAGGGCGTCGGCGTGGTCGAGGAGGTCGGCTCGCAGGTCCGCAGCTTCAAGCCGGGTGATCGCGTACTCATTTCGGCGGTACTTGGTTGTGGCTCCTGCTCCTACTGTCGGCGCGGCTACTTCGCGCAATGCGACGACATCAACCCCTACGGCCCGCGATCCGGCACGGCATCCTTCGGGTCGCCAAAGCCCCAGGGTCCTTTCAACGGTCTGCAGGCCGAGTACGCGCGGGTTCCGTTCGCCCACACCAATCTTTTCCGACTGCCGGACACCGTCACGGACGATCAGGCGATCACCCTGTCCGACATCTACCCGACCGGCTACTTCGGCGCGGTTCTCGCGAACGTGCGGGACGGAAATATCGCCACGGTGTGGGGCTGCGGTCCGGTCGGTCAGTTCGCCGTGGTGTCGGCGTTCCAGCGCGGCGCGTCGCGGGTCATCGCGATCGACGGGCACGCCGACCGTCTGGAGAAGGCGAGACTCCACGGCGCCGAGGTGGTCAACTTCAACGAGGTGGACCCGGTGCAGGCCGTCATGGAGCTGACCGGGGGCATCGGCGCCGACTGCGCGGTGGACGCTGTCGGAGTGGACGCGGAGAGCGCCAAGGCCGGGCCCGCCGCCGAGGGTGCGCGCGACGCCGCCGAGCAGAACCGCAACGAGCAGCGGGAGATCTCCCCCGACGCCAACCAGGACGTGACCGACGGCCGGTGGAAGCCGGGCGACGCCCCCACCCAGGCACAGACCTGGGCTGTCGAGAGCCTCGCCAAGATGGGCACCCTCGGAATCGTGGGCGTCTACCCGGCGAACGACCGCTACTTCCCGATCGGCACCGTGCTGGGCCGCAACCTCACCGTGCAGGCCGGTAACGGCAACCACCCGCGCTACATCCCGAAGCTGTTGGCGATGGTCGAGTCGGGCCGCATCGACCCGGCGACGGTGGTGACGCAGCACGAGCCGGTGACGGACGCGCTCAGCGCGTACCGGGAGTTCGATCTCCGCAGCCCGGGATGGCTCAAGGTCGCATTGCGACCCTGACCGGCTTTTCCACACAACGACAACCAACACGAGCGTAAGGACGGGACGGAAAATGACGGACAAGGCACTGAGCGGGGTCAGGATCGCGGTTCTCGCCACCGACATGGTGGAGACTCCCGAGCTGGTCGAGCCGTGGAACGCACTCAAGGCGGCCGGCGCGGACCTGGAACTGATCTCCAACAAGGGTGGCACGATCCAGCTCTTCAACCACTACGACAAGGGCGACACCTTCCCGGTGGACAAGCAGGTCGGTGAGGTCTCGGCGGCGGACTACGCGGCGCTGGTGCTGCCCGGCGGCGTCGGCAATCCGGACACGATGCGGACGAACCCGACGGCCGTCCAGTTCGTGCGGGACTTCTTCGACGCCGGCAAACCGGTCGCCGCGATCTGCCACGCCCTCTGGCTGCTGGCCGAGGCCGACGTCGCGCGGGGCCGGACGATGACGTCCTGGCCGTCACTGCGTACCGACATGGTCAACGCCGGCGCGACCTGGGTCGACCAGGAGGTCGTCGTCGACGACAACCTGGTGACGAGCCGGAAGCCCGACGACATTCCGGCCTTCAACCCGAAGGTGATCGAACTGTTCGCGGCACGAGCGCGCTGAGGGGCACTGCATGCTCATCATCACCGCGAGGTTCCGGGTACGGCCCGAGGACGCTCAGCAGTGGCCGGAGACGGTCGCCGACCTCACCCGCGCGACCCGTGCCGAGACCGGGTGTCTGTGGTTCGACTGGTCGCGCAGCGTCGACGACCCGAACGAGTACATCCTGATCGAGTCCTACCGGGACGAGGCGGCGGTGAACGCGCACCTTCGGTCGGACCACTTCCGGCAGGCTCAGCGGGATCTGCCGCCACGACTGGTCGAGACGGTGCAGACCGTCCGGGCGACCATCGCGCAGGACGGCTGGACACCGTTCCCGGACCTCGCCGTACCTGCCAACAGCTAGCGAACCGGGGCGGGGGCCAGATCGGCTCCCGCCCCGCCGTCGACGGTCACGCCGACACGAGGGGGACTCTTGACCAGGAACACGGCTGGCGGGGAGCACAAACCCGGGGAACTCCGCACGGTGCTGACCGTCGTGGTCGTCGGGATCGCGCTGGCCATGACGTTCGTGGCCTCGTACACCCTGGCACTGGACCGTCCGCCGCCGCGGCGCATCGCCGCGGCGCTCGTCGGTGGCGAGACGAGCGACGGAGCGATCGCCCAACAGCTGAAGTCGAGCATGCGTGGCGCGCTCGAATATCGCAGCTACCCAACCGCCGAAGCGGCCGAACACGCCATCGAGCAGCAGAAGGTCTACGCGGCCCTGATCGCCGAGCCGGGTAGGTCTCGGCTCCTCGTCGCCAGCGCCGCCGGCAACTCCCTCGCCCAGATGCTGCGCAACGCCGCTCTGAAGCTGGACGAGCAGGGCGGACGGAAACTGGTCGTCACCGACGTCCGGCCACTGCCCGACACCGACCGCTCCGGCCTTGCCGCCTTCTACGCGATGATCGCCGCCACCCTGCTCGGCTTCCTCACCGCCCTGCAACTGCGGATGAACGTCGGCCGACTACCGCTGCGGACCTGGCTCTCCATCATCGCCGGACTCGCCGTTATCGGCGGACTGGCGCTGGCGGTCATCGTGGGCCCGGTTCTCGGGGCGCTTCCCGCGTCCCTGCCGGCCCTGTGGGGCACACTGGCCGCCCAGATCGCCGTCACCGGTCTCTTCGGCACGCTGATGGTGATCCTCATCGGCCGCTGGGCGGTGGTGCCGACCTGGTTGATCTTCATCGCGATCGGCAACGCGGCGTCGGGCGGTGCCGTGGCGACCGCCCTGCTCCCGCAGCCGTACCGCACCATCAGCGACATCCACCCGAACGGGTGTGTCGTCGCGCTGCTGCAGACCACGTCGTACTTCCCCGAGGCGATCGGCGTACGACCCCTGCTCGTCGAGGCGGTGTGGCTGGTCGTCCTGCTCGGACTCGTCCTGCTCAGCGCCCGCTTGGTGCGCAACGGTCCGCGCTGGAAGTAGCGATCACACCGGAACGGGCGCGGCCCCGGTCCCGAGGAGGGACCGGGGCCGCGCCGCGTCGTCACTGGATGAAACTCCACAGCTGGTCGCGCTGGCCGGGGACGATGTCCCACTGCTCGACCCACTTGCCGTTCCAGGTGCCGTCCGACACCGGTCCCAGGTCGTCGCCGAGGATGTCCAGCGTCTTACCGGTCGCGTGGTTGCGGATGAACCACTTGCCGCCGCCCGCATCCTGCAGGTACCACTGCTGCGTCGGGTCGGCCGGGTTCAGCTTCACCTGGAGGACCTTCGCGCCGTCCCACGTTCCGCCGGACTCCAGGCCCAGAGCGTGACCGCTGAAGGTGTTCACGAAGACGATGTAGCCGGCGGCCGGGGCCGCCGTCACCTTCCAGTACTGATCGGCCTGGTCCCTCTTCAGCCAGAGCTGGACGTGCGCGCCGACACTCTTGTTGGTGTCCTGGTCCGGCAGCTCGGCCACCGAGTTCGTGTGGTCGTTCAGCAGCTTGTACTTCTGACCCACCCGAAGCCCCGCGATGGTCGCCGGTGGGGCCTGCGGATTGCCGGCGGCCGGGCTGGGCGAGGTGGTGGACGTGCCCTGGCCCTGGGACCCACCGCCGGCCGGGGGAACGGCGCCGGGGCTGGCACCCGTCGGCGTCGGCGTCATCGCCGGGCTCGGGCTCGGGCTCGCGGGCGTCGGTGAACTGTCGGGCTTGGCCGGGCCGCCGCCCAGCCGGGTGTCCTTCTCGTACGTGGAGACGTAGCGCGGCGTCATGTCGGCGAGCTGCGGAACGTTCGCCCTGGGCACCCCACCGGCCGCGCGGACCGCCATGTCGCCCCACTGGAAGGCGGCGAGAGCGAGCCGGTACGGCTCGGCGCCGTTCAGGTCGGTCAGCTGTGCGCCCAGGTCGCACATGGCCATGCCGAGCGCCGGAATGGCGTCGTTCGGGTTCCACACCGAGGCGGACGCCGTGGCACGGTACTGGCTCCACAGCTCCGGGCTGAACTGGGCGATGCCCTGGTTGCCCTCCGGCGACCGCAGGTTGGCGTCGAACTTCGACGCTGCCATGAGCTGCGCCGCCACCAGTGGTGGCGGGACGGCCGGGCACACCGAGCCGGCCTTGCGGATCGCGGCGACGTAGGCCTCCGGCACGGGGATCGGTGCCGACGGCGAGGACTGTGCGGCCTTGGCGTCGATGCGGAACGGCTGCTGGTCGGCGTACCAGCGCGCGTACGCCTCGAGGCGGTTGACGTAGACGCGGGCGGCGTCCGGAATGCCCTTGGCCCGGGTGACAGCCGTGAGTCCGCTCGTTTCGGCCGCCATGGCCAACGGCCACAGGTCACCGGTGAGCCCGGCGGCCCGCAGTCGGCCAGCGGTGTCGCAGGTGTGGTGGGCCAGGGCGTAGATGTTGGCCTCACTGTCGGCCCGGTTTGCGGTCTTCGTCGGGCGCCAGAGCTTCCAGTCGTCGTCGTCGAGACCGGCGACGCCCCGGCTGTCGCCCGTGTTGAAGCCCGACGCCATCATGATCTGGGCGGACAGGCGGGACGGGTTCAACGTCGGGCACGACAGGGACGCCGCGACGATCGTCTCGGACAGCGCGGGCGGCACCGGCGTGCCGGCGACCGCCTCTGCGGCCACCGCTGCGGGACCGTCCCCCGCCATCGGCAGAACACCAGCCATGAGGGTAAGGACACCTAACCCGGCGATCGCCGCGTGCCGGCGGCGGAGTCGGGGCAACTGCCATCGGTTGGGTCGAGGACTTCGGCTGAACGGAGTCACTGCTACACACCTTCACGCCACGGTGGTACGGGTCGACGAGGTAACGGCCCGACACTGATGCCGGTTCACGCTTTCGCTTCGTCGCCGAAGAAAATTCGTCGACATCGTGAACCGGTGGATGGCCCACCTCGTCTGGCTGGCGTGGTCGACCGGCGTGCCGGTCGGGCGGCCGCGCGGAGAAGTCCGGGGCGACGACGAAGGTGAATCCATGTCCTGCAACACCCGCTCGGCCGGACGCGTCAGCCTGGTCGCCGCGATGGTCCTGGCGCTGCTCGGCCTCACCGCGCAGGCGGCGTCCGCCGTCGCCGAGGACGTCAAGTACTACACGGTGACCACGTCGTACGCCGGGAAGCCGGAGAACCTGACGGAGGTCGCCGACCGGTTCCTGGGCAGTGGCTCCCGATCGTCGGAGATCTTCAACCTGAACGCCGGCCGGAAGCAACCCGACGGCCAGGCCCTGACCGATCCGGCGAAGCTCAACCCGGGTTGGATGTTGATCCTGCCGTGGGACGCGGTCGGTGCCGGCGTGCAGCACGGAGCCCTCGGGGACAAGTCACCCACCACCGTGCCGTCGCCCGGTCCGAGGCCGCAGTCGTCGCCGTCCCCCGGCGCGACGAAGCCCGGCAAGGGCACGACACCGCCGGGTCCGACCACGAAGCCCGGCAAGACCACCAAGCCGGGTACGAAACCGAAGCCGGGCCAGTGCGCGACCGCCTCGACGTCCTCTTCCAAGTCGAACTGGGCCACCCTCCGACTCGCACCCGACCAGGCGTGGCCCACGAGTAAGGGCAACGGTCAGCTGGTCGCCGTGGTCGACTCCGGCGTCGACGGCAGCCTCCCGCAGGTGGCCGGCCACGTCTCGGAGGGGATGGACATCATCGCCGGCTCGGGTCGGGGCGACACCGACTGCCTGGGGACCGGCACCGGGATGGCGGGGCTCATCGTGAGCCAGGACCGGGGGTCGAGCGGTATCGCTCCCGATGCCACCGTCATGCCCGTCCGGATCACCGACGCCGCCGGCAAGGCCCGCGCCGAGGACAGCGCGTCGGCGATCACGGCGGCCGCCGAGGCGGGCGCGACGGTGATCGCGCTCGGGTCACACGTGGACACCAACGACCCCGGCGTCATCGCGGCGGTCAACGGCGCGGTGGGCAAGGACGTCGTCGTGGTGGCGTGCTCCCCGTTGTCCTCCGTGGTGGTGGCACAGGACGCCAGGACAAGCCCGGGCCTGCTGCGGGTCGGCGGCATCGGCATGGACGGGCAGTGGGCGGCGGACTACCACCTCGGCGGTATCGACGTGGTGGCGCCCGGTGTCAACATCACCGAACTCGGCATCACCGGCACCGGTTCGTCGGCACGGTCGGGCACCCAGTACGCGGTGGCGTTCGTGGCCGGTGCCGCGGCGCTGGTACGGGCCGCGTACCCGGATCTGACGGCGCAGCAGGTGGCCCACCGGATCGAGGCGACGGCGCAGAAGATGGGCAGCGGCAAGGTGCCGGACGCCCGGTACGGCTACGGCCTGATCGACCTGGCGGCGTCGGTGACCACACGGCTCCCGGAGGAGGTCACCAAGGCCAAGGTCGGCGGCATGCCGGTGAGCGGCGGTGGGATGACCGATGGCCGTACCACGCTGCTCGTGATCGTGACCCTCCTGGCGCTCGTCGCGGCGGTGATGCTGGTCCTGCGCGTGCGGCGGTTGCTGCGTGAAGACCGCGCCCAGGACGAGGATTCCTTCACCGAACCCAGCCCGGCACGAGGCTGATCCGAGGGTCGGACGTCCCCCTCGGGACACGACGGACGTCCCCTTTCGGGGACGTCCGTCGGTGCGCGGCAACGTCATGACAGGTGTGGTGATCGCTGGCATGGTGGCCGGGTGCCACATATGTCCTCAGGTCTTCGTGGCCCGGACGAACCCGAGGCCGCCCAGATCGTCCCGTACCAGTCGGCGGCCGCGACCGATGAGAGCGACGAGGAAGCGCTGCGACACCTGGAGCAGGTCCACGGACCGGTGCTGCTCAGCTTCCTGACCCGACTGACGCGCGGCGACGTCCACCGAGCCCAGGACATCGTCCAGGAGGTGCTGCTCAGAGCATGGCGGCACCCGGGTGCCCGCAACGCGGACGGGCGCTGGAGCCGGGGTTGGCTCCTCACCGTGGCCAAGCGCATCTTCATCGACCAGCTTCGCGCCGCGAACGTGCGCCCCGACGAGCGTTCCGACGAGTTCATCGACACGCACGCGGGCGCGGGCGACGCTTTCGAGCGAATGATCGACGCGCAGGAGGTGCGCGCGGCCCTCAACTCACTTCCGGAGCGGCTGCGCGTCACGCTCGTCGAGGTGTACTTCCAGGAACGGTCCGTGGCCGAGGTCGCCGAACTGCTGGCCGTCCCGCCGGGCACCGTGAAGTCGCGGAGCTTCTACGGGCTCAAGGCGCTCCGTGAGGCGCTCATCGCCCGAGGATTCGTGTTCCGGCCTCCGACGAAAGAACGAATGTCCGACGAACCGTGAACCGCCGCCGTCGCCGCGCCGTCTGGTGAGCGCCGTCTCCTTCCGGACGTTCTAGCCGCAAAGAGTGGATCATGAAAAAGCGTACAAAGCTGCGGCGCGTGTGGCACCGCCTCCTGGCGACCAGACGCGGACGTGCCGAAATGGGTGCCTTCGGGCTCTCCGTGAGTTCCGAGGACAAGGTGTGGAAGAGCGCTTTCCCGCGGCCCGGCTACGTCACCGACGCGTACGAAGGGCTGAAAACTTCGCCCGCCGAGGGTGCCCCGCCGCGACGGGTCGCTGCGCGCCCGGACCGGCAGTGGAGCCGCAGGGACGTCAGCGGCGGCACGGTCTGGATCGCCAACCGGAACTCTGGCATGGTCCTGGAGATCGACGGGGCAGACCAGGTCCCGGGCAAGCCGACGGCACAGCAGGACCAGAGGCGGCTGCTCGGGTCCTGAGACGGGAAGCTGGGCGGAGAAGAGGGGCGGAGAGCGTGCGGGGCGCTCATATCGGGGAGGAGCAGCTCGTCCTCCACTACCTGGGTGCGCTCGACCCTGCTCGGAGTGATCTGATCCACTGCCACCTCCTGGTGTGCGCGTGCTGCCAGGCCCATGCCGACGAGATCGTCGAGACGGTCGCGGCGCTGGCCCTGCTCGGCGAGCCTGATGAGGCAGTTGCCGGCGGCGAGGATGTCGACCCGTCGACCCGGCCGGGTGAACGATGAGCGGCGGAGCTGGCAACCCGCACGTCACCGAACTGCTCACCCCGTACTACCTCGACGTGCTCGACCGCGTGGAGGGAACGCTGGTGACGGCGCACCTCGACGACTGTGCCGACTGCCGGGACGCCGCCGTGGCCGTGATCGAGACGATCGCGGTGCTGGCACTGCTGCCGGAGAAGGATCGGGAGGAGCTGCTCGACAGCTTCGGGGCGCTGAACCGCACCGGCCCACCCCCGGCCCGGTTCGTCGAGTTCCTCGCGCACCAACCGGAGCCGGAGCCCACACCGGGTCTGCGGCGTCGACTCCGGGACCGGGCCGGACCCGTGGCGTCCAGGGTCAGCAGGTCCAGGGCTGCCAGCCCCGAAGCCGCCGCGTCCATGGCCGCCGAGTCCCCGGGCGACAGGCCTGCGGCCGTCGGCTCCGGAGTCGCCAGGTCCGACAGCCGCCCGCCCGAGCCGCAGCCGCCCGCTCCGGTGGACCCGCCACCGGTCAACCAGCCGCTGGTCGCGCGCCCGCGCACCACGTCACCGCCCGCGCCGAAAGACACCACCTCGGCGTCGGCAGCGGCCCCACCGGTGGGCCCTCCGGCCCCGCCGTCCGCTCGGCCGCCGTCCGCTCGGCCGCCGTCCGCGACGCCGTCCGCTCGGCCGCCGTCCGCGACGCCGTCCGCTCGGCCGCCGTCCGCGACGCCGTCCGCGACGCCGTCCGCGACGCCGTCCCCGGCGCCGGTCGCCCCGGCCGCCACTCCGGCCCAGGCCGTACCGATTGCGGCTGCGCCCGCCCCCGATGCCCCGGCCGCGCCAGCCTCGGCCGTGCCGTCCCCTGCTGTGTCAGCCACTGCAGTGCCAGATGCGGCTGCGCCAGCGTCCGCCCCCGGTGGTGCTCCGGACGCGCCGGTCTCCACCGTGTCCGCGCCGGTCCCGGCTGTGTCCGCCCCGGGCCCGACCGCCCCAGCGCCGGTCGCGGCTGTGCCGGTTCGGGATGTGCCCGGCCCGGTCCCGGCTGTGCCGGTCCGGGGGGTGCCGGCACCGGACCCGGTGCCTCGCGTCGCGCCCGGGCCGGCCGCGCGTCTGCCGGTCCTGCCCGGATCGACCCGACGGCCGTCCGAGGCGCTCTCCTCCGAGCCGATCCTCCCCACCGCCGAACGCCCGCGTCCGACCCGGTCGGCCGATCGGGAGGAGCGCGGCCACGGGAAGGCCGGACCGCTGCGCAGCCAAGGACCGGCGGTCGCGGCCGTCTCCACCGCTCCGGCGGTGGTACGAAACGACCGCAGCCGTCCCGGCGGGGAGGCCCACGCGGGTCGGGCCGGTGCCCCGAGACGGCGTCGACGCGGTGCGGTGGTGCGTGCCGGTCTGCTGCTCACGACCGCGCTCGCGGTGGCCGGCCTGGCCATCGGGGCCCTGGTGCAGCACGTCGGTCGGGTCACGCCACCGCTCGCGGTGACCGTGACCGCCGTAGCGGCCGACTCGGCGACGGGCGCTTCGCTGTCCGTGGTGGCCACCGGGCAGGGTGACGGCGTGGACGTGCGGGCCGCCGTCGACGGGCTCGACAAGGGCGTCGGCTACCGCCTGATGGCGGCCACGTCGGACGGCCATGTCTGGCGCGTACTCAGCTGGGAGGCCGACGACACGACGCAGAACGTCAGCGGTCACCTGGCGGTGCCGCTGAAGTCGGTGGCATCGTTCACCGTGGCCCGGGCCGGCGGCGGCGCGGTCGTCACCGCGGATGTTCCGCCGAGCTGACTAGGACCAGGTCAGCGCGGGTGCCTCGCGCCGCAGGACGGGTAGCACCTCCTCGCCGAGGATGTCGAGCTGCTCCAGGACGACCCGCAGGGGCAGCCCCGCGTGATCGATGAGGAACAGTTGACGCTGGTAGTCGCCGGCGTACTCGCGGAAGCCGAGCACCCGGTCGATGATCTGCTGGGGGCTGCCCACGGTGAGCGGGGTCGTCGCGGTGTACTCCTCCAGCGACGGACCCCCGCCGTAGACGGGTGACCTGTCGAAGTAGGGGCGGAACTCGTCGACCGCGTCCTGCGAGCGGCGACGGACGAAGACCTGGCCGCCGAGTCCGACCACCGCGGGGCCCTTACCGTGTACGGCGCTGCGCTCCCGGTAGTACGCGACGAGCCGACGGGTGTGCTCAGCCGGCCAGAAGATGTGGTTGGCGAAGAAGCCGTCGCCGTACCGGGCGGCCTGCTCGGCGGTCTCCTCGCTGGTGACCGCCGCGTGCCAGACGTACGGCGGGGTGCCGTCGAGCGGACGCGGCAGCGTGGTGTGACCGTGCAGCGGCGTCCGGAAGGTGCCGGACCAGTGCACGTCCTCGGTACGCCAGAGCTGGTGCAGCAGGGCGTAGTTCTCCGCCGCGAGGGCGTGTGAGTCGCGGATCTCCTGGCCGAACAACGGATAGGCCGAGCGGGAGGCGCCCCGGCCGACCATCACGTCGAGCCGGCCGGCGCAGAGGTGCTGCAACGTCGCGTAGTCCTCGGCCAGCCGAACGGGATCGTTCGTGGTGATCAGCGTGGTGGCCGTGGACAGCAGCAGCCGTGACGTCCGGGCCGCCACGTATCCGAGCAGCGCCACCGGTGACGAGGTCACGTACGCGCCGGTGTGGTGCTCGCCGACGGCGAAGACGTCGAATCCGGCTGCCTCGGCGTGCTCGGCGATGACAGCGACGGCTCGCAGCCGCTCGTGCTCACTGATCGTCCGCCCCTGCGTTGGTTCCGGGGTGAGGTCACCCACGCTGTACACACCGAACTGCATCCGACCTCCCGGTGACCGCGCCGACGACCCCTACAGAACGGGCTTCTGGGCCACCCGGTTCACCCGCCGAGCGTGGTCGCTCGCAAATTCACCACGAACTCGTGAACCGGGACGGTCGGCCACCCGTCTGGTGAACGGGAATCTTGGAGGTGACCGTGGCTGAGCCGTCCCGCGCCCCCACAGTGGTGATGCCGGAGCCGCAGGGTTCGGGGCCCGCAGCCGCGATCAGTTGGCGTCGGGAGTTCGTCCGCGCCTACGTGGAGCACGCCGGTGATCGCCCGGCCAGTGAACGACTCACCGTGCGCTGGCCAACTCTCGTGACCGTGTCCGCCCTGGTGTGTGTGGGCGCCCTGGTGGTCGGCATCTTCTGGAGTCTGGTCAAGCCGCTGGAGAAGAAACCTCCGGCCCAGGCCGCTCCACCCAACGGAGTGCTCGCCTCTGGCGCGCCCACCACCTGGAGCATGGTGGCCGGCTGGGACTGCGTCGCCGCGTCGGATCACGGATTCGAGGCGGCCGGTCGTACCGCGCAGTGGCGGACCGTCGGCACCGGTGGGTGGAACGGCGACAACTGCCACGGTACGTACGCGACGGTGCCGCCTCCGGCGACGAAGCAGACGAAGGCCGGCGTCGAGTCGGTCACGTGGTGGTTCGCGCCGCCGAAGGGCATGAACACCTGCGCCGTCTCGGTCTACGTACCCGAGGGGGACTACAACCCCGCCAACCGGGTCCGGTACGCGATGACGCCGGGGCGGGGCGGAACCCCGTACGCCAACTTCACCTTCGACCAGAAGGCACACGCCGGCACCTGGGCGCCGGCGGGCACGTTTCCGGTGCACCAGAACAAGATCGCGGTCGCTCTCGACCTGGCTGGCAGTGCCGGGGCCAAGGGCAGCCGGATCGCGCTCGCCCAGCTGAAGGTGGCCTGTGAGACCTGATACCGAAACCCTCGCGCCGATTCCGGCGACGGGCCGGGTGGAACGCGTGTCCACCAGGGGTTGGGGCCGGCACCGCACCATCGGGGCGGCGGTACGTGCCGCCCGGGAGGACACCGTCATCGTGGTGGCGCCGGGTGTCTACCGCGAACAGGTCGTCCTGGACCGCCCGATCACCCTCCTCGTCGAGGAGGAGGGCACCGCCGAGCTGACCGCCGCCGAGGGTCCGGCGCTCGTCGTCCGTGGGGGCGCGGCGACCGTACGCGGACTGACCGTCTCCGGCACCCGTGGGGGCCAGGTCGCGGTCAGCGTGACCGGCGGCTCGCTGACCCTGGAGGCGGCCATCGTCAGCGGCGGGACCGTCGAGATTTCCGGTGGAGCGGCGGCGTTGCTGCGGCAGTGCGCGGTGCAGGACGTCACCGGTACGGGCGTGACGGCGACGGACGGCGCGCGGCTCGGTGCCGTCGACGTACGGGTGGACCGCGTCGACGGGAACGGTGTGGTGCTGACCGGTTCGGCGCGCGGCGAACTGGTGGGCGTGCATCTCGACTCGATCACCGGAGCCGGACTGGTCGCCGGGGGCACCGCCACGGCCGTACTCGATCGGTGTGAGCTCGGCCGGATCGGTGCCGTCGGCGTCGCGATCACCGAGCAGGCAACGGCCCGCCTGACCGACTGCGTGTTGCAGGACATCGCGGCCGACGGTGTGCGGGTTACCGGCAGCGCGTCCTTCGACGCGGCCTGGTGGCCGGCGGTCAAGCCCGGCATGCTGGTCGGCGCGCAGGTGGGTGATCCCGGGAACGGTGGAGTCACCCTCCAGCGGTGCCGGATCAGCCGCACCGAGGCGGCGGGACTGCTCCTGGAGGGCTCTCCCGAGGTCCGCGTCGACGACACCGACGTGGAGCGGGCCGGGTCGGCGGGGATCCTCGCGACCGGGCAGAGCCGGCTCGCACTGCACGACGTCCGCGTGGCACACACCGGGCAGACCGCGCTCGCGGTCCGCGACGAGGCCGAGGTACGCGCCTTCTCCGGCGCTCTCACCGACTCGGCGGCGAACGGCGTCTTCGCGGCCGGTGGTCGGGTCCTGCTGCGGGACTGCGAGATCCGCGGCAGCGCTCTCACCGCGGTTCACCTGGTCGGTACGACCGAGGCCACGCTCGTCGACTGCGTGGTGGCGGGTACGCCGGAGATCGGTGTGCGGGCGGGTGAGCGGGTTCTGCTGCACGTGCGGGGCGGGGTCGTCGAGGGTGCCGAGCATCATGGGGTGCACGTCGACGGCGCGGCCGACGCAGTGCTGCGTGACGTGACCGTCACCGGCGGCACGATCGGCGTACACCTCGACACTCCGCACCGCCCGTTGGTGGAGGACTGCCGGGTCAGCGCGGCCGCGCAGACCGGCATCGAGGTGGCGGCGGGCTGCGCGCCGACGCTGATCCGGACCCGGGTCGACGGTTGCGGCGCGGCCGGTGTGTTCCTCGGCGAGGAGTCCCGCGCGGTGCTGGAGGGTTGCGAGATCACCGAGGTCGGCGGCAGTGGGCTGGCCGTCTGGGCGGCAGCGGCACCCGTCGTCCGCGACCTGCGGTTGAGTCACTGCAAGAAGAACGGTCTCTACTTCGGGCCGGACGCGCACGGACTCGTCGTCGACGCGGAGGTGTCGCACACCGCCTACCCGTCCGTGTACGTGGGCAGCGGCGCCGACCCGACACTGCTGCGCTGCCACGTGCACGACGCCGACGAGGACGTCAGCCAGGCCGAGGGCGGCCAGGCGACCTTCCAGGAGTGCTGGAGTACCGACGTCGGCAGCGCCACCTGGGGATCCACCCCGGCCGAGCGTTCCGCCCTGGCCGTGCCGGCGCTGGCGGCAGGCGGTCAGCGCAGGGCCGTCGGGAAAGTCAATCCGGTCGCCTCGGAGGCGGACCTCGATGCCCTGCTCGCGCAACTCGCCGCCCTGGTCGGTCTCACCGGCGTCAAGAAGGACGTCAAGACCATGGTCAAGCTGATGCAGATGGTCCAGCGGCGACGCGCCGCCGGGCTGTCGCCGCCGCCGATGTCCCGCCACCTGATCTTCGCCGGCAACCCGGGCACCGGAAAGACCACCGTCGCCCGCCTCTACGGCCAACTGCTGGCGGCCATGGGCATGCTCGCCAGCGGGCACCTGGTCGAGGTCGACCGCGGCCAACTGGTGGGCGAGTACGTCGGGCACACGGCGCCCAAGACGGAGGCCGCCTTCCGGCGCGCGTTCGGTGGCGTGCTCTTCATCGACGAGGCGTACGCGCTCGTGCCCGAGGGCCAGGGTTCCGACTTCGGCCAGGAGGCGATCTCGACGCTGGTCAAGCTCATGGAGGACCACCGCGCCGAGGTGGTGGTCATCGTGGCCGGCTACCCCGACCAGATGCGGCACTTCATCGCCGCCAACCCGGGCCTGTCGTCGCGGTTCTCGCGCACGTTGACGTTCGACGACTACACCTCGGACGAACTGGTCGAGATCGTCGAGGTGCAGGCCGGAGAGCACGACTACCGACTGTCGCCGGCCGCCCAGTCGGCGTTGCGGTCCTTCTTCGGGGCCACCGGGCGGGGTGAGGGCTTCGGCAACGGGCGGTTCGCGCGCAAGGTGTTCCAGCAGATGACCGAGCAACACGCCGCCCGCGTGTTCGAGCTGATCAACCCGACCGACGAACACCTCAGCACGCTGGAGGCGGACGACCTTGCCGGCATCGACGTCGACTTCCGGGAGTGACCTCGGGTGACCAAACTCGCCTTCCACCGCCCGGCGCGGGTCCTGCAACCCGAACTGCCGAACGACACCGTCGTACTGCCCACCCCGCCCGAGCCGCCCACCGAGAACCCGTCGAACACGGCGTGGAGCCTCGTCCTGCCGCTGCTGTCCAGCGTCGGCATGGCCGCGTACATGGTCACGTTCGGGCGACCCGCGCTGATCATCATCGGTGTGCTCTTCTTCGTGACGTCCGTCGGCGCGGTCATCGCCATGCGGATGCAGCAGCGCAGCGTGGCCGGCAAGACCACCCGGCGCCAGCGGCTGCGCTACCGGGGCCACCTCAAACTGTCCCGGGACAGCGCCCGGCAGGTGGCCGCCGCGCAGCGCACGGTGGCGGCGTTCGGCAATCCTGAGCCGGCCCGGCTCTGGTCGATCGCCACCACCCGACAGCGGATCTGGGAGCGCCGCCAGCAGGATGACGACTTCCTGCGTACGCGGCTCGGCTGCGGTTCGGTGCGGCTCGCCACGCCCTTGCAGATGGACGCCAAGATGGACCCGCTGGCCGACTACGACTGGGAGTCGGCGCAGGCGGCGCGCACCCTCATCGACCAGATGGGGCGGGTGGAACGCCAGCCGATGGTGGTCGATGTCGGCAAGGCCGGGGTGATCAGCCTCGTCGGTGGCGCCGCCCGCACCGAACCCCTACTGCGTGCTCTGCTCTGCCAGGTGGCCGTGCTGCACGCCCCCGACGACGTGACCATCGCCGTCGAGACGTCCGGCGCGCCCCGCTGGGACTGGGCCAAGTGGCTGCCGCACACGTTCGAGCCGAAGACCCGCGGTGAGGCGGGCACCGTGTCGCTGATCGCCCCCGACCCCGAGCTGCTGGGCCCGTACCTCACCCAGGAGCTGGCCCAGCGGATCGAGGCCCAGACCGCCCGCAGGTCCCAACTGGCCGCCGAGCGCGGCAGCGCGCCTCGGCAGCGCCGGCTCATCGTGGTGTTCACCGGATTCGCACCCGTCTCCGAGTGGGGACGCTCGGAGCTGATGAACGCGCTGCTACTGGCGGCCGGGCCGGAGACCGGCCTCACGCTGATCTTCCTGGCGGACCGGGACGCCGACGAGCCCGGTCGCGTCGACCTGCGGGTACGTGTCGACGACAACGGTCACCTGGCCGTCGAGGGCCGGACCGAACTGGTCACCACGCCCGCGGTCGACTGCGTGCCGGACGCGGTGACCCCCGAGTTCGCCGAACTGATCGCCCGAGCGCTGGCCCCGCTGCGGCTGTCCGACGAGCGTGAACAGGTATTGACCCGGACCCGGTCGCTGACCGAGATGGTGCTCGGCGCAGACCCGGTGAGCGCGGACCTGACCGGTCGATGGGTCGCCCCGGGAGACCCCCGGATGCTGCGGGCGCCGATCGGCACCGACGGCGACGGTCGGACCGTCGTACTCGACATCAAGGAGTCGGCGCAGGGCGGGTCCGGTCCGCACGGCCTCATCGTGGGCGCGACCGGTTCCGGTAAGAGCGAGCTGCTGCGCACCCTGACCATGGGCCTTGCGCTGACCCACTCGCCGGAGCTGCTGAGCTTCGTACTCGTCGACTTCAAGGGCGGTGCCGCGTTCGCCCCGCTGGTCGGACTGCCACACGTCGCCGGGCTGATCACCAACCTGGCCGACGACGCCGCGATGATCGACCGGGTGCTCGCCGCGCTCATGGGCGAGCAGCAGCGACGTCAACGCATGCTGCGCGACGCGGGCAACGTGGACAGCATCCGCGAGTACCAGATGCGCCGTGCCAGCGGCGTCACCGACCCGCAGGGTCGACCCCTGGAGCCGCTGCCCTACCTGCTCATCGTCGTGGACGAGTTCGGTGAACTGCTCGCCGGGCGGCCCGACTTCACCGAACTGTTCGTCCAGATCGGGCGGGTCGGCCGGTCACTCGGCATGCACCTGCTGCTGGCCACCCAGCGACTGGAGGAGGGACGGCTGCGCGGGCTCGACTCGCACCTGTCGTACCGGATCTGCCTGCGCACCTTCAGCGCGGCCGAGTCGCGGACGGTGATCGGGACGCCGGACGCGTACAAGCTGCCGCCGATCCCGGGCTCCGCGTACCTGAAGGTCGACGAGTCCATCTACCAGCGGCTGCGGGTTGCCCACGTCTCCTCGCCGTTCGTCAGCCCCGAGGAGCGGGACGCGGCTGCCGGCCGTGGTCCGACGCTCGCACCGTTCGGTATCCGCACGGCGTCCGAGGTCATCGAGCGGGAGCCCGACGAGAACCAGGCCACCAACCGCAGCGGCCCCACCGAGTTGCAGATCATCGTCGAGCGGCTCAGCTCACTGACCGCGCCCGCCCACCAGGTGTGGCTGCCGCCGCTGCCGCCCGCACTCGCGCTCGACCACCTCATCGGCCGCCCCACCGACCAGCCGGACCGGGGGTACAGCGCGCGCATGTGGCCGCTGACCGGTCAACTCTCCATCGCGTTGGGCCTGCTCGACCTGCCGCTGAAGCAGGAACACGAAACGTTGCTCATGGACTTCGGCGGGGCGCACGGTCACCTCGCCGCCGTCGGCGCACCGCGTACCGGCCGCAGCACCCTGCTGCGCACGATCATGATGTCGACGATGCTCACCCACACCCCGGCCGAGGCGCAGTTCTACTGCATCGACTTCGGTGGCGGCACGCTGCATCCGTTCACGGCGGCGCCGCACGTCGGTTCGGTCGCCGGACGTACCGACCTCGAACTGGTGAGCCGCACCCTCGCCGAGATGCGGTCACTGATCGTCGAACGGGAGCGCCTGCTGCGCGAGCTGGGCGTCGACTCGATCGGGGACTTCCGGGAACGCCGCGCCGCCGGTGAACTGCCCGCCGGAGTACGCGGGGCCGACATCTTCCTGCTCATCGACAACTGGGGAGCGCTGCGCGCCGAGTTCGAGGGCGCCGAGCAGATCGTCACCGAGATCGCCGCCCGCGGCCTCGGCGCTGGTGTGCACGTCGTGCTCACCAGCGGCCGGTGGAACGACATCCGGCCGGCCCTGCGCGACAGCATCGGCACCCGCATCGAGCTGCGCCTCAACGATCCCACCGAATCCGAGGTCAACCGGCGGATGGCCGCCCGTGTGCCGTCCGGGACGGCCGGTCGCGGTCTCAGTGCTCCCGGCGCCTACTTCCAGATCGTGCTACCCCGTCTCGACGGGCAGGACACCGCCGAGGGCCTGCGCGAGGCCCAGGAGGAGACGATCGCAAAGATCACCGCAGGATGGACCGGCCGGGCCGCGCCCCCGGTCAAGCTGCTCCCCCACCGGGTGGAGGTGCGCGAGCTGGCCACCGACCCCGCCAGCACCGCCGTCCCCATCGGTCTCGCGGAGGACGACCTGGGAACCGTCACCCTCGACCTCCTGGGGGACAACCCCCACTTCCTGGTGTACGGCGACGCCGGATCCGGCAAGACCACCGTGCTCAAGACCTGGCTCAGCGGGCTCACCGAACGCTCCTCCCCCTACGACATGCGGGTCGTCCTCTTCGACTACCGGCACACCCTGCTCGACGTCGTACCCGAGGACTACCTCGGCGCGTACGCGGGCGACGCCACCACCGCGCAGGTCTACGTGCAGCAGGTCGTCGAGAAGCTCAAGGAACGCGTACCCCCGCCGGGTATCAGTCAGGCCCAACTGAAGGCCCGCGACTGGTGGGAGGGCACCGAGCTGTACGTCGTCGCCGACGACTACGACCTGCTCGCCGGCGCGTCCGGCCCGCTCAACCCGCTGGCCGCGTTCATACCGCAGGCTCGCGAGGTCGGCCTGCACGTCGTCCTGTCCCGGCGGGTCACCGGTATCTCCCGCACGATGGGCGATCCGCTCGCCGCCCGCATCCGCGACATGGGCGCCGGCGGACTGATCCTCTCCGGTGACCACCGCGAAGGGGTGGTGCTCGGCGACGAACGTGCCGCCCAGCGTCCGCCCGGCCGAGGCGTCCTGGTCGAGCGGGGACGTCCCCGCCGGCTCATCCAGGTCGCCACGAGCGTCTGACAACCCGTACCCGAAAGGCGTCTTCAATGGCGAACGAGCAGAGCCGCATCACGGTCGTGGGACAACTGCGCCGGGTCGACATCGCCGTGCCGTCCACCGCTCCCATCGGCGAGTACGCGCCACAGTTGGCAGAGCTGTGCGGGCAGGCCGAGCCGGACGTGATGCCGGCCGCCTGGTCGTTGGCCGGTGTCGACGGGCAGGCGTACCCGCTCGACGCGAGCCTCCAGGACCTTGGTGTGGTCGACGGGCAGGTGCTCTACCTGCGTGACGTCACCCGGGAACCCGGTGAGGCGCCCGTGGTCATGGACATCGACGAGGTCGTCGCCGACGAGGCGGCCGCCCAGCGCCGCACCCGGCCGAGCGGAGGCCCGGTGGTGCTCGCCTTCGGCCTCGCGTGGCTCGCCGCCGCAGCGGTCCTCGTCGGTCGGGCAAGCGGACTGCGCGCCCCGACCGTCACGGTGATCGTCCTGGTCCTGATCGCGCTGGCGCTTCTCGGAGTCGCCTGGGGTCTACAACAGAAGCCCAGCACCATGCCCGAGGCGTTCGTCCACCTCGTGGTGCTCGGCACCCTGCCGTGCCTGACCGTGGCCGGCCTGCTCGTCGGAGGTGGCCTGGGCGGCCCGGACTACCGTTGGATCGGTGCCATCGCCGGCGCGAACCTTGCCGCGATCATGGGGCTGGCGCTCGTACCCAGCGTGGTCGTCGCCGCCGTCGAGGTCCAGTTGTTCGTGGCGGCCGTCGTCGCGCTGCTCCTCCTCGGCCTGGAGGCCGACCGGAACCAGGCCATGGCCCTCGTCGCCGCCGTGGCCGTGGCCATGCTCGCGGGTTCGCGCCGCACGTCGGCGATGCTGACGTCCTGGGGAGTACGCCGACCCCGTGGGCGCACCGCGGCTGCCGAAGCCACCACCCACCTCGTACGCGAGTCGAACCGTTTCCTGGCCGTCGTCGTGGCCGGGCCGACCGTCGCCCTGGCTCTCGCCCTGCCCCCGCTCGCGGTCTCCGGCGAAGGGTTCGCCGTCGCCACGGCGATCGTCATCAGCGCGGCCCTGCTCGCCCGCGCCTGGCAGGCCGCCGTCACCAGTGAACTGCTCGCCGCCGCCGGTGCGGGTCTCATCGGACTGTTCGCGCTGATCGTGGGTGTGAGCCGGGCCGGCGCTGCCGACGTACTCGTCGCGGCCCTGCTGCTCGTCGCCGGCCTGCTCGTCGTCGGCGTCGGTGTGGCGATGGCCTACCTGATTCCCCCGAAGGATGATCAGACCGACGCGGCGACGGTGGCGCGGGCACCGCGCAAACGCAGCCGCGCCGAGGCCGTCGGCGTCGTCACCGGGCTCGCCATCGCGCCGCTGACGCTGGGCGTGCTGGGCGTGTTCGAGCACCTGGTCGCGGTCGGCCGCGCACTGTTCTGAGGTCAGGCCGCGGGGTTGCGGCGGGTACGGGACAGGTGGCCCATCTCGATGGCCATCCGGGTCAGCTCGGCCTTGTTGCTCACGTTCAACTTGGCGCGGATACGCTTCGCGTAGGTGTTGACCGTGGCCTGCGACAGGCCCATCCGGGTGGCGATCTGCGCGTGGGTGAAGCCCGAGGCGATCCACCGCAGCGTCTCCACCTCCCGTGGCGCCAGCCCGCTACGGTCCTCGTCGCCGCGGCTGTTCAGCTCCATCTGGAACTGACCGATCATGCGCGGACACAGGTAGAAACCCTGCTGAGCGGTCACCCGAATGGCCTCGCGCACGTCACGCTGCTCCGCCTGCCGGCTGATGCAACCGCGCGCCCCCGCGCGGATGGTCGCCAACAGCGACGGGGAGCCCTCCCACACCGAACTCACCAGTGGCGCCCCGATCGACGTCAGCTTGGCCACGTCGTCAAGCGTGGAAGCGGTCACCTGCGGCAAATCGAGCGCGACGACGTCGTACGACCCGCCGCGGTTGTACAGGTCCCGCAGGGAGCCAACTGCCGCCGCCACCCGCAGCCCCGGGTCGTCCGAGGTCAGCTTCTCGATGCCGGCGCGTGCGATGGGCTGTGCAGCGACGATCGCGACTGAATACACGAGTACCTCCAGGGCCTCAACCCGGGCGGACCGGGGTGAACGGCTCCTAGAACGTGTCGCCCACGGCACCGGTTCACGGACGGTCGGATTTCCCCGGAGATCTCACGCACGTCCCTGAACGGAGGATTTCCAGCGCTCCCATGCTCGCTCCTAGCCTCAGAGGGGACTGCCATCCGACGCCCCGACCAGGAGGCCGAGTGCTGACCGACAAGCTCTCTGACGGGTCGGTTGTCTCGTACGACGATGACGGTCACGTCGCGTCGCAGGAGTTGCCGGACGGCACGGTGTTCAGTGCCTTCACCGATGATGGCCCGACGCATGTGGTGCTGCCCAATGGGCGTGGGGTCGCGTCGATCGCGTATGCGGGTGATGGCAGTACGTGGTCGTTCGACGATGGCTCGAAGGTGTCGTACGACGGTTCGAGTCATGTGACGTTGCAGGTGTCGGCTGATGGCACGGTGTTC